>JANPEL010000362.1:0-2166 GCA_031431925.1 Gemmatimonadota bacterium
CGACTCAATCCCCAGTCGAAGGTTCGGGTGGCGGGGAGTGAACCGGCCCCGGCCGCCGGGCCGCCGCCGGGTCCGAAATGAGATCCGGTTCGACCCACTTGGCCCGGGCCTCCGCCGAACGGAGCCGGGCCTCACTGTAGTACCGAAGCGGAATTCGCCGGTCATCGAGCGCTTCCGCCACCGCGGCTGCCATCGTTGGATAGTCGGACGGCCCGGTCCACTCTCGAACAAACCCATCGATCAAACTCAGGTAGAGCTGCGTCAAGGTTTCGTGATACCCGCTGGTCGGGGTGTCCACGGTTCCGACGGCCGCGTTGTGGCGCCGGATGGCGGCGGGGACCAGGATCCGGGCTTCCGCGAGGCCGTAGTGCCGCACAAACCACAGCCCCGCCGCCAAGTGGGCCTGATGGGTCCAGGCGGCCTTCGGGAGGCGGACCTCCCGGAATGCCGTCGTGGTGGCGTCGGGATCGAATCTCAATGGCAGTCAATTTTTACAGTAATTATTAGCATCTGTACAATAATATCAGGTGATTTTATATTAAACCATCGCAGCTATATGACATAACAGTAACGCCATACCATGATTGGAGATAGCCCATGACCGCCGTCCTTCGCGATTTTCTCGAAATCCCGTACGACGAACTCGAGGCCATGAACCTCGAAGCCAAGGCCGAGCGGCTGAACCGGGTCAGCCCGGACAAGATCCGCGACAAGCGGATGAAGTACCTGGCCGAGGAAAAGCGAATCAAGGCCGTGACCGTGTGCTTCACCGACCTCGAGGGCCGGATGCACATGCTCGACTACGACAAGAAGTTCCTGCTCAAGTCGGCCGACAACCTGACCTTCGATGGCTCCTCGATCCGCGGGTTCTCGGCTCAGGCTGAATCCGACCTCCGCTTGCTCATCGATTGGCCGGCCTTTTACTGGTTGCCGAGCGATATCTTCGGCCCCGGCAAAGTCCTGGTCTTCGGCGAAGTGCTCGAGAAGGACGGCACCCCCTACGTGGCCGACTTGCGCGCCAAGCTCAAGGCGTACCTCGCCAAGCTCTACGCCAAGGACGGCTTCGTCTGCAACGCGGCCAACGAGGTTGAAGGCTTCCTGTTCCAAGGGCGGGAGGCTGAGCGCCATTACCACGAAACCGGCCAGTTTGAGTTTATCTCAACTGGCGGCTACTACCACGCGCTCCCGACCGATCCGCTGCGGATCTTCATCGATACGGCCGCTGAGGTCCAGCGGGCCATGGGCTTCGCCAACGAGAAGGATCACCCGGAAGTGGCGCCCTCTCAGTTCGAGATGAACTACAGCTACACCGAAGCGAGCATCGCCGCCGATCAGGTCCAACTCTACAAGCTGATCTGCCGGCAGGTCGCGGCCAAGCTCGAGATGACGGCGAGCTTCCTTCCGAAGCCGGTGACCGGGGTCAATGGCTCCGGCATGCACACCAATCTGTCGATCAGTCACAAGGGCAAGAATCTCTTCTTCGATGCCAAGGGACAGGATCAATTGTCGAAGATGGGGTGGAAGTTCATTGACCGGATCCTGACCAGCGGGCAGGACCTCTGTCTGATCTTCAATCCGTCCGTCAATGCCTACCGGCGGCTCGACCCGCACTTGGAGGCGCCGAACCAGATCAAGGCTTCGGCGGTCGATCGCGGGTCGATGGTCCGGATTCCGCTCGGCAACGAGAAGTCCGCCCGCGTTGAAGTCCGCTCGGTTGGCCCTGATGCCAACCCGTACATGGCGATTTACTCCATGTTCAAGGTCGGCCTCGAAGGCCCGATCGAAGCGGCCAACAGCGACAAGAAGCGCGACCGAACCAAGTTCCTGCCTGATAACATCTATGATGCCATCCGGTTGTTCAAAGGCTCCAAGGTGGCCACCGATCTGTTCGGCGAAATCGTCCACAAGAAGTACGCCGACCTGAAATTGATTCAGGCTGAACGGTGCCCCAAGGCCCTGGGGAGCCTCATCAAGATTCCGGAAATTCAGTTCCACCACGAGGTGACGAACCAGTACCTCTGGTCCAAGTTCTAGAGACTAGTAACCGGTCGGTGGCGGCAGTAGTTTGCCGTCACCGATGTCTCCCTCGACTAGTGGGTCAGAACCGTCAGAATGGCTCGTGCGGCTGGCCGCGCTCGAGCGGCAATCTCGGCCCCTCGATCCCGG
>JANPEL010000363.1:0-13292 GCA_031431925.1 Gemmatimonadota bacterium
AACCGCGCCAACTCGACTTCTGGTGGAAAAATACTATCGACCACCTGGACCGGCGGGAGTGCCAAAGCAGCCAACAAGAGGAACGGGGCTCGACGCTTGGCACTCGGCATACGGTCTAGTTCTCCGCGTAGTTGGTCCAGCCCTGCCACCATTTGGGGCTGCTCGGGTCAGCCGCGCCGCGGTACGACGTGGCGGTGACGAAGCTCCCCGCCTTGGTCGCGATGGCGCCAGAGAAGGTGGCCAGACCACCGGTCCGGCCCGGAGATGCTGTGCTCAGCGACCAATCCAAGGTTCCAAGGGTCGGCGTAGCCGGCAAGCCGGTGAACAGGCTGGTGCTGGTGGCGACGTTGGCCTCGATGGCGTTGGCTGTCGCGTCGACCGTGCCCTGAATCGTGGCGCCCGACTGAGGCTGGAAGACCACGCCGTTTTCGGTCAGCAACAGGTTGTTGAGGGCCAACTGGGTGCCGGTGATCCGGTCCAAGGTCGGCTGGTCGCGGAGGCTGATGGCCGCCCGGGCCCAGCGCGACACGATCCCGTTGACGTAATAGCCGCCGGTTCCGCGCCGGAGCATCATCCCGATCGTGCCGGAGCCCTGCGTGTTCACGCCGGCCGGCGGTCCGACCAACGTGAAGTTGGCCACCAGCGGCACCGTGTAGGGCAACGAGTTCGGGCCCGAGGTGCAGTTGGCGCCGTTGCACCCGTCGTTCTCGATTCCCTGCGGGTCCTGCGATACGTTCCCGGCCTGCGGGCGCGGCACGACCTGGATTTGCTGGAAGGCGATCGCGAACTGGATCCGACCGACGTAGCCCTCGGCCATATCGAAATGGTCGTCGCCGGAGTTGTACGACACCAAGTGCTTGGCGTCGACCGCGCCGCCGAACCACTCGAACGAGTCATCGAGACCGTTGAGCGACTGGACGTAGTCGATTTCGGTGCCGCTCCCGACCGCGGCGAAGGTGAACGAGTTGAGTTCGGCGTCCGGCGCGGTGGCGAAGCCGGCAAACTCGACTCGAACGTAGCGGAGCTTCCCGCTATTGTCGGCGTTGTCGGTGCCGCCGGCATAGTCGATCGCGGGGTTCGTCACCGTGTTGGTGCCGGTGCCCTCGAGGATGACCGGTGCCGAGCGGTTGATGATGCCTTTACCCACCAGGATCAGCCCGCCCCAGTCACCGGCCCGCCGCTGGCCAACCGGCTGCGACGAGGTAAAGACGATCGGCGCGGCCGCGGTGCCCTGGGCGTCGATCTTGGCGCCGCGGAGGATGAACAGCGACGAACCGACGACGTTGAAGTCGCCTTCGATGATGGTGCCGGATTCGATCGTCAGGGTGGCGCCGTTGGCGACATGAATGAAGCCGGTGAGCCGATATTTCTTGTCCCGGGTCCAGGTCGTGCTCGTCGTGATGTCGGCGTTGACCACCGTCAGGGCCCGATCCGGCAGGGTCACGCTGGCCTCGGCGCTCGGCGTCGAGGTCTTGCTGCCGGACACGGTGGTGACCCGGTACCGGTACGTGGCCGTCGGATTGAGACCGGCGTCGTCAAACGGCGGCGCGGTTGGGGTACCCACCTGCGCAAACGTCCCGCCGGTGGCGCCATCCGCCCGCTCGACGAGGTACCCAGTCGCCCCAGCCACCCCGGTAAATGAGACCCGGGCCGCCACGGCCGAGACCGCCGTGACCGTCACGCCGGTCGGCGGATTCGGGTTGGTCGGTTCCGTCGGCGTATCCTCGCCGCAGCCCGCGCCGATGATCGCGGTGATGGCGGCCAGTCCCAACTTGGATCGAAGTCCTGTCAACATGAAGAATCCCCTAGTTTAAGAATGCCCACTCCATAATTACCACGCCGCCCACCCCATCCGGTGCCCGTTCCGTCACACCCTCGTCACGTTCGCCGAGTGCCGAGCACCGAGTGCCGAGTGCCGAGTGCCGAGTGCCGAGCACCGAGTGCCGAGTGCCGAGTGCCGAGCCCTACGGACTCCACGACAGTCCGACCGTAAAGATCCGGCCGGTCCGGTAGTACTCGCGCGTAACCGTGCCCTGTTCGATCTCGAACGGAGTGTCGAACAAATTCCGGACGTCGACCTTGCCCTTGACGCCCGTCAGCACCGGGAACCGAACCGAGAGGTCGACCAAGTGGCGCGCCTTCTCGTAGACATCGGGCAGCGGAGCCTCGGCGGAGTTCACGATTCGCCGGCCCACGACGTTGTAGAGCGCGGTGGCCGACAGCGAGCCGCCGGTGGAGGTGTAGGTCAGGCCGCCGTTGATGACGTAGGGCGCTTGGCCGACCATGGCCCGCTCGTCGTTGAGCTTGCTGGCGATCCCGTCGCCGATCCGAATCCGGCTGTGCATCACCGTGGTGTTCAGATGGGCCGAGAAATTGATCAACTTGGCCGCCACGAACCGGAGGTTCTTCCGGGCTTCGAATTCGACGCCGTAGTTCTCTCCGGCCTCCGCGTTCAAGAAGCTCACCACCCGGGTGCCGGAGGTGGCCTGGTAGACCCGTTCGATCGGATCCTTGAACCGCTTGGCAAAGAGGCCGATGCTGATCACTTCGGCCGGATTCGGGTACCACTCCCAGCGAGCGTCGTAGTTCTGGATCAACGCCCGCTTCAAGGCGGAGTTGCCCAGAATGTTCTCGCCGCCGATGACCTCGCGGTATTGCACCGGGGCCAGCTCACGATACTCGGGCCGGGAAAGGGTCTGGGTGGCGGCAAACCGCAGGGTGTGGGTCTCGCTGACCCGGTAGTTCAGGGCCAGCGACGGGAGCAGGTCCGTATAGGTCGGGCTGGTCGTGACCGACGCACCCACCGTCGGTTGGGTCAGCACGGTAACCTCGGAGTGCTCGACCCGGGCGCCGCCTAACAACTCGAGTTTGCTGCTGAGATAGAATTGGAACATCGCGTAGCCGGCCGTCAGCTTGTCGTCGGCGGAGTAGCTGCCGCCGGCCGACAACGGGGTGACGCGGAAGAACGACTGGCCGGGCGCGTTGAACCGGCCGTCGAAGATCGCTTCCGGCTCGAGCTCCCGGGCGGCCCGGGGTAGGGTCGAGGCGATGCTGTACGAATCATTGTCGGCGGTGCGCTCGGTGGACCGGTACATCCCGCCGAACCGGAGTTGGTGAGGCCGGGCCGGCTTGCCGATCGTCAGGCCGTAGTTGGCCTGGCCCTCGATGTTCTTCTCGTTGAGCGCGGCAAAGGTCCGGACCGCTCCCTCGTTCGACGCGCTGAACCAGGCGGCCGGCAGCCGGTTGCCGGTGGGGTCGGTGTCGAGGGAATAGACGATTTCAGAGCGGTCGGGTTCGTTCCGATTGACCTCCGACCGAGCCACGGTCCAGTCGACGGAGTGCTTAGCGCCGAGGCGGTGCTCGCCCTGCAGCTGATTCGAGAGCACTTTTCGTTCGACGTAGCGAAGCCGGTTGATCCGGAAGGCCCCGCCGAGGTTTTCGCTCTCCCCAGTTTCGAGGCGGGCGTCGTTGTCGGCGGTTCGGTTGTACGAGGTGTTGAGCGAAATCTTGGTGCTGGATCCGATATTGGTGCTGAGGTTGACCAGACCGCCCAAGAGCACCGAGGCCCGGCCGGTGGCGCCCTCGAAGCGGTCGATCTCGCTCACGATGCCCGCCTGACTCCCGGGCTGGGCATAGGCCCGCCGCTGCTGGTCCTGGATTTCCTGGCCGTACGAATAGGTGCCGGAGAACAAGTACCCGATCTTTTGGCCGATGATCGGGTCGTTCCCGCCCAGCGAGAAGCTCAGTGACGAGTTGGGGAGCCCGGATCCGGTCGGGGCGCTCCAGGCGTTCCGGAACGATCCGACAATGGCGTTGACCTGACTCTGCGAGGGTGACGGCTCGAATCCGCCGGCGGCCTTGACCAAGGTGGGAAGCCGCCGGTCGCGGGATCCAAAGGCGAGCCATTCCAGGCCCTCGTTCGGGGCCCGGAGGATGGTCTTGCTCGTCGCGCGGCTGTTGTAGCCGGTCGAGGTCGACAGCACGAACTGGCGGTTGGCGGGAAACTCGCGGGTCTTGATGTTGACTTGGGCTCCGCTGAAATCGCCGGGCAAATCGGGCGTGAAGGTCTTGGACGTCGTGATGCTTTGGAGCAGGCCGGACGGGAACATGTCGAGCGGCACCACCTTCCGTTCCGGCTCGGGGCTCGGAATCCGGATCCCGTTCAGCGAGGTGGTGGTGTAGCGCTCGCCCAGGCCGCGGACGAACACGTATTTACCGTCTTGCACGGTGACGCCGCTGACTCGCTGGACCGCCGCCGCGGCATCGCCATCCGGGCTTTTGGCAATCTGCTCGGCCGTGACCGCGTTCATGACTCCAACCGAGTTCTTCTGCTCGTTGAGCGCGTCGGCCACCGAACCTCGTTCGGCGGCGGCGGTCACGTTCAATTCTTCGAGTTGGACGGTTTCGGCGTTGAGCGAAATGTCCTGGGTTACCGCCCCGGACCCGGGGACCTTCACGCCGGTGACGAGCTTCGGCCCGTAGCCGATCATCCGAACCCGGACGCCGACTTCGCCAGCCGCAACCTCGGCAAAGGCGTAACGGCCGTCGATGGCGGTCGAGGTCCGGCGCGGGGCGGCCAAGCCAACGAGTTCGACCACCGCGCCGGCAATCGGAACACCTTGCTCGGCATCGACAACCCGACCGACGACTCGGCCGGTCGATTGGGCCACGAGCGGGGTTACCACGAGGGATAAGGCCAACCAGATTTTCATCGTCTCGACTCGGCGTTGAATGAGGTTCCTCGAACGGCCGGAAACGTCGTCTGCGCTGGTCTCTGATTGGGCACATCCACGCAACGATTGGGTCACGACGACCCCTAGGGCCGTTCCCGGGCCTCGTTTTCGTCACGAATGGGTCACGACGACTCCGAATCCGGCTGGCCGGACGCTGATGACGGTTCGTCCCCGGATCGGTGCGACTGGCGTCCCCGGGCTTGGCTCCGGTCCCGGGGGACGGCAGATTGCCGGGATGATTGCTCGGGTACTGGTGGTGGACGACGAGCCCCTCGCTCGGGAGCGGGTGTCCGGCCTGGTTCGGGGGGTGGCGCCCGAGGCCGAGATCCGTGAAGTCGGCGATGGCGACGCGGCCGTCGAGGTGATCCGGGCCTGGGCGCCGGAGGCCGTGATTCTCGATATCCAAATGCCGGGCCGGTCCGGCTTCCAGGTCATCGAGGCGGTTGGCCCGGGCCGGATGCCGCCCACCATTTTCGCCACCGCCCACGACGACCACGCGGTCCGGGCCTTCGATGTGGCCGCCGTCGACTACCTGCTCAAACCCTTCGATGAAGAACGGTTCCAGGCCGCGTGGCGCCGACTCGCCGGCGTCCTTGCCACCGGGGCCCTGATGACGGAGGGGCGGCGGATCGCCGCCCTGATCGAAGCCGCCGGCCAACCAACTGGCGCCGAGAGCCGAGTGCCGAGGGCCGAGCCCCGAAAATTCGTCGACCGGGTGGTCATCAAGAAGGATCAGCGGATCATCATGGTCCCGCTCGCCGAGGTGTTTCTCGTTGAGTCGTCGGGGAACTATGTCGTCCTCCATACCGGCCGGGAAAAGCACACGCTCCGCGAGTCGCTCGCCAGTATCGAGTCGAGACTCGACCCGGCCCGGTTCGTCCGGATTCACCGCCGGTTCATTGTCGATTTGAACGCCATGAAGGAACTGCAGCCGTGGTTCGGCGGCGACCAGATCATGATCCTGAAGGACGGTTCCAAACTCCGGGTCAGCCGGAGCCATCGGGAGGTGTTGGCGCGGCGGATCGCGGGGGAGGCGTGAAGGCGGAACCGCGGGCACGGCTGGTTCTCCTCGCCTTTTGGGTGGTTCCAGCGCTCGTGGCGACCGTGGGTTTCCAGTTGGTGCCGTCCCGCCTGAATCCCGGCCTCACCGTCTGGCAGTCGCTTGCCTCGCAGCTGTTGATGTGGCTCGCTTGGGGCGGCTGGTCGCTCCTGATCGCGGCGGTCGGCGGCCGGTTCCCGTTCCAGCGCGGGGTCATGATTCGAGCGTTCGCCGCGCACCTGCCGTTGTCGGTCGTGGTCATCGCGGGACAGATCGTGATCGTCAACGCGGTCGGCTTGGCGTTCGGAATCAGCGAGCGGCGGGGCCTCGACAGCGTTCTGTTGATCGGGATCCGCCAGTTCGGTGATCTCTTTACGGTCATCTTCTGGGCCATCGTGCTGGTCCAGGTCTCGTTCCGCTGGTATGCGCTGACCGCCCGGCTGGGTCAGGACCTGGCCGTGGCGCAGCTCCGCGCCCTCCAGTCGCAACTCAATCCGCACTTCTTGTTCAACGCTCTGAACTCGGTGGTGACGCTGATTGGCAAGGATCCTCCGATGGCCCAGCGGACCGTCGTGCGATTGGCGGACCTGCTCCGGGCCACCCTCAAAGCCGGCGAGACCCAGGAGGTTACCCTCCAGCAGGAACTCGAAGTGACCACCCGGTACCTCGAAATCGAGCAGGTCAGGTTCGCCGACCGGCTGACGGTGGAGTGGAACATCACCGAGCTCGAACCGGTGTTGGTTCCGGCGTTTGGACTCCAGCCGTTGGTGGAGAACGCGGTTCTCCACGGGATTGGTCCGCGTCCGGGTCCCGGTCGCTTGGTCATCACCGCCGAGTCCGTCGGCGAGACGATGGTGCTGAAAGTGGAAGACAACGGCGCGGGGCCTGGCGGCAAACCGGGCAAGGTCGGCGGAGGGGTCGGGTTGGCGAATCTACGGGCCCGACTGTCCCGGCTCTATGGCGACGCAGCCGGGCTGGCGCTGGTCGAGCGTTCCAGTGGCGGCACGGTCGCGACGCTCACGCTCCCCCGCCGGGTCCGACCGGTTACCGAATCCTGAGACTCAACACGACCGTCGGGGCCAAGGTCGTGCCGGGCGCTCGACGGCCGCGATCGTCGTACTTCTCCCATTGGCTGTTGGCGACATACAGCAAGTCGGGCCCGAGCCGAGTGGCGATCGTCGGCTCGTCGGCCAGCGGCAAGTGCCGGTCGACGATCGTCACCGATCGAATCCGCTCGCCGGACCGCCCGAGGTCAAATCGCACCAGGCGGGCCGGGGCCGCCCCATTCTGAATTCCGAACAGTCGGGTGCCATCCAGGACGATCCCGTCGACACCTAACGAGGTCGCGCCCTGGGGTACGGCGAGCCGGATGACCGCACCGGTGCCGAGGTTCCAGCGGAGGAGGCCGTGCGAGTAGTCGGCCAGGAAAACGGCGGTTCCATCAGGGGTCGGCGCCGCACCCTGCAAAGACCGGAACAGCGGGTGCCGGAACGAGGTCAACGAGTCCGCCCCGGGCGCCAGGCGATAGACGACCGGCGAGCGGGAGTCGGTGACGAAGATATCGCCGGCGGGTCCGACGGCCAGGTCGCCCAGCACGTGGCCGTCTTCGTAGGGGAGGTCGTAGCGGGCGACGATGGTTCCGTCGCTCGGACGGATTTGCAGCAGGGCCGCAATCAAGGAGTCGGCCGGCTGATATCCGGCCATGGCCGGGAGCCCCGCCGTGGTGGCCCACAACACCCCGCGGACCGGGTCGAACCGGATCCCAAGGATCGCCCCGACCCGGGGCCACCGGGCCACGCCCAAATCGCGGGCCGCCCCGCCCGGGGCCACCTGGTAGATCGTCCGGTGCCTAACGCTTGCCAGATACACCGTTCCCGTCGCCGAATCGGCATCGAGCCCCTCGGCGTACAGGCTCGTGTCAGCGAGGGTGGCCCACGGCCGGCTGACCGGTCGCGCCGCGGCTGCCACCCGCACCCGGGTCAGGGCCTGAGCCACCGCCGGTCCGGCCGCCATCCGGGCCACCGCCGAGTCCCGCACCGAAAACCCCGCGACCTCGAAGCCCCTGAGCCGTTCGAGCGCCCCCAGCAATGCCGTCGTGTCGCTCCGCCGGGCCGCGATGACCGCCACCCCTTCGAGATACGTCGGTTGCTCCGGCCACGCCGCCGCCGCCCGAGACACCGCGATCCACGCCCCCGCCAAATCCCCCGCCCGCTCCGCCCGCCCCATCTCGCGCCACGCCCCCCGCGCCACCGCCGCCGAATCCGCCGCCGGCTCCCCTCGACCGCCGAGCGCCGAGTGCCGAGCGCCGAGTGCCGAGATCACGACCACCACCGCTAAGCCGGTCTTCATGGTCGGGCCGGATTGCGGTCGAGGGCCGTGCGGGCCGCCCGCTGGAGCAAGCGAACGGTCGAGGCAGGAACCGCGAGCGCGCCCCCGACGCCGTTCGGGATGGTCGGGGGCAACGTGAGCGGGTCAATGGCCGTGATCCGGCCCACGATCACCAAGGCGGCGAGATAGGTACCGAGGGGCGACGGGTGGAATCCGTCCCCGCCATAGAGGGGCGTGGCCGGATCCTCCGCCCAGGCGGCAAGCCAGGCATCCCCCGCCGGGGCAAATCGTCCCCCGACCGCGGCGGCAGCGTTCCGGTACCCGGCCAAGACTCCCGGGAAGTCACCCGCCCGCGAGGCACTGGGCCACACCATGTAGAGAACCGGCTCGGCACCGGCCTGCCGGATCGCAGGCCCAAAGCGCCCGGTCCAAGTGGCCAGGCTGGCTTGGTTTTCGGGTAACGAGGAAGGCCCCTGCTGCAGGACCACGAACTCCCAGCGGCTTTGAGCCAGGATCTTCCCGGCGGTGCCCTCGTTCCAGTGATCCTCGATCGCATAGTCGGGGAACGCGACGCTGGCCGTGGCGATCGACGGATCACCGCCGAGCTGGGCGACCGCGGCGACCATGCCGGGCAAGTCGTTGAAGTACGTCAAGGAGTTCCCGATGAACAAGACCCGGGTCTTGCCTTCGGGAAAATTCGGGGTGGTCGGTCCGCTCTGGCCCAGACAACCGGCCGTGAGTGCGAACAGCAACGCGATCGTCGGGCGGATTCGGAGATTCATGACAACCAATGTGACCCCCTTGATCGGGAAAGTCTGGCCGGCCGGTCGGAGCCGCTGCCGGCCCGGGCGGAGTGGTATCGGGGTAGGGACCAGTCGGCGGCGGCGGGGTTTTGGGAGAGAACTTGGTCGTCATGGACCAAAGCGGGGGCCCCTCTTGGGTTGCGCGGCGGGTGACTTAGCGACCTCGTTTCCCGATCCGATAACTCTTTGATTTGTAAGGGGATAGAGTCCAGGGTCGGCGAGGCACGGGCATTGCTCTTGATTGGGACGAACCCTCAACCGAAAGCCACCACTTTGCCGAAGCCAGCGCGACCCTCCGGGCCCAATGCGATTTCAGGTGATCGAATGGTCCTCGGGAGTCGGTTCGGGCGACGGTTGTTGTTGCTGTTCATCGGTTCCGCGCTGGTGCCGACTTTGCTGGTGGCGGTGCTGTCGTTTCAAAGTGTTCGAGGCCAGCTGGCCACCCAAAGTGAAGACCGGCTCCACGCCACGGCCAACTCGATTCAGCGGGTCGTGTATGACCGGTTGGAAGCGATTGACGCCGATCTCCGGCGGAGCGGCCCGCGGTTGCTCCAATGCCTGGTGGTC
Source organism: Gemmatimonadota bacterium (assembly GCA_031431925.1). Taxonomy (GTDB): domain Bacteria; phylum Gemmatimonadota; class Gemmatimonadetes; order Gemmatimonadales; family GWC2-71-9; genus SHZU01. Next base: position 9,471 of record JANPEL010000363.1, read on the forward strand.
CCCGCCAACTTGGACTGTGCCGACGAGGTGGCGTATCCCTTCCTCGCCGCGGCGTTGTTCGACCCGGTATCCGGTAACCTCCGGCCCCTGGTCGGTGATCTCGCCGCCACCACGGCCACCGTGCCGTTTCCGGAAATCGAGGCGGGGCACAGCGTGGTTGTCACCGATTTGGTTGGCGGCACACCGCGCCTGATTCTGCTGCACCACCTTGCCACCGCCGAGGGCCCGGGCCCGATCCTGATCGGCCAACTCGACCCGGAGTATCTGTGGGCTGCTGCCGACGGCGACGTCCTCCCCGAGTCGGTCCTCTTTGTCTGGGTTGACCCGATTGCCGGAGTCCTGGCCGGGAAGGGCGAACCGCCCCAGTTCGGGGCCAACGTCGCGGAGCAGATGCGGTCCTCGGCCAGTGGCGGGCTCGAGTGGTCGAACGGCCGGGAGTCGTTTCTCGGGGCGTACCGGTCATTTCCGGCCAGCCGTCGAATCGGCCTTCCGGCGTGGCGCGTCGTCGCGAGCGAAGCGAATAGCCTGGTCCTGGCCCCGATGGCCGATTTCACCCGGCTGTTTCCACTGCTGTTGCTGTTAGGCGTCATGACGGTGGCGGGGCTTGCCATGAGCCAGATTCGCCGGAGCCTGGTGCCGTTGATGGTGCTCCAACGTGGCACCCGCCGGGTCAGTGCCGAGGATTTCGACACCCCGGTCGACGTCACGAGTGGCGACGAGTTCGAGGAGTTGGCCACGTCGTTCAATGCGATGGCCGCCCAGCTTGGGCGCCAATTCCGACTGGTGACCACTGCCGCCGCTATCGACCGGGCCGTCCTGTCCTCCGTCGATCGGGCGACGATCGTCGAAACGGCCCTCAAACGGCTGCCGGAACTCGCCCCCTGTGAGGCGGTCGGGATTGCGTTGCTCGCGGGGACCGACGGCGAGGCCGCCGGGCTCGGGTGGTGGGCCAACGGCGCCGGCCACGTCGAGCCTGCCGGGCAGCCGGTCACCTTTACGCCGGCCGACTTGTCGGCACTCCGGGCCCGGGATGAACAACGGGCCTATCGGCCGGACCGGGCGGTTCCGAAATTCGTCGGGGACATCATCCGGGGCGGGAGTGGTACGATCCACGTGATCCCGCTCCGGTTTGGGTCGATCCTGTTCGGGGCCCTGGCGGTGCGGTTCGGTTCGGCCAGCGACTCGGCCGGCTTGACGCAAATCGTGCGGTTGGCCGACCATGTGGCGGTCGCGCTCAGCAATGCCCGGATGGTGGAACGGGTCCGGTTCCTGGCGTCCTTCGACGAGTTAACCGGGCTGCCGAACCGGATGCTCTATAAGGAGCGGTTGACCCAGGCGTTGTACCGGGCGGCCCGGAGCCGTCGCCACGTGGCGGTCTGTTTCCTCGACCTCGATCACTTCTCCTCCATCAACGACACCCTGGGTCACGACTTGGGCGACCAGTTGATTCGGGATGTGGCCGCCCGGTTGTCGGTTTGCTGCCGCGAGACCGATACCATTACCCGGCTGATCGGGGATTGCGGCCAGCCGGAGGTCTCCCGGCTCGGCGGCGACGAGTTCACGGTGGTCCTGCCCGATCTGACCGATGCGCAAGACGCCGATCGGGTGGCCCGGCGGATTCTCGATTGCTTTGGGGAGCCGTTCAAACTCGGTACCAACGAGGTGTATGTCTCCACCAGCATCGGGATCGCGGTCTACCCCGAGGACGGCCACACCATCGAGGACTTGGTCAAGAACGCCGACGTCGCGATGTACCACGCCAAGGAGAATGGCCGCAACACCTGCCGGCTCTATTCGCCGACCATGAATTCCGAGGCCATGGGGCGGATGCGGCTCGATCAGCAACTCCGCCGCGCGGTTGACGCCGGCCAATTCGCGATGGTGTACCAGCCGATCGTCAATACCCGGACCGGGACGGTGGTGGGCGCCGAGGCGTTGGTTCGGTGGAATCATCCGGAACGGGGGCTGTTGTCGCCGGGCGAGTTCATTTCGTTGACCGAGGAGTCGGGCCTGATTGTCCGGTTAGGCGAGTGGATCCTCCGGACCGTCTGCGCCCAGGGCAAAGTGTGGGCCGATCAGGGATTGGGGCCACTCCGGCTGGCGGTCAATTTGTCCGGCCGGCAGCTCCAGCGGCCGGACATCGTCGACGTGATTCGGGATATCCTGGCCGAGACGAAGCTTCCGCCCGAGACGTTGGTTCTCGAGTTGACCGAGAGTGTCCTGATGCAGCCGGACAGTCCGGTGGCGGCTTCGATTCAAGCCCTGGCCAAGCTCGGGGTCCAGTTCGCCATCGATGATTTCGGCACCGGGTACTCGTCCTTGAGCTACCTCAAGCATTTCCCGGTCGATACCCTGAAGATCGATCGGTCCTTCATCAAGGACGTCTTGACCGATCCGGACGACGCCGCCATTACGGGTGCCGTGATCGCGCTGGGCAAGGCCCTCGGCATCGCCGTCGTGGCCGAAGGGGTGGAAACCGAGGAACAAGCGACGTACCTGGCCGAATGCGGCTGTCAGTTGATCCAGGGGTACTTCGTTGGGCAACCGATGCCGCCTGAGGAGTTCGGGGCGTTCTTTCCGGTGCTGGGGTCTCGGCTTCGGGCTGGGATGCCGGTCGAAGTTGCGGGCTAACCGCCCAGCAGGAGTTTGAGTCCGGCCACCAGCAGGACGACCGCCAGCAACCGCCGAATCGCACTGACCGGCAACCGCCGGCTGCCATAGAATCCACCCAATCCACCTGCCGCGACCGCCACGATGGCCAGACTTCCGGCAATGGCCGGGAGTGGGCGGCCGCTCGAGATGAAGCCAGAGAGCCCCGAGATCGAGTTGACCAAGATGAACGGCGCCGAGACGGCGGCGGTTTCCTTGGTGGTGGCCCAGCCGAGCAGCAGCATCAGCGGGGTGAGGAAGATCCCGCCGCCGGTGCCGGTCAGGCCGGAGAGCAGGCCCAGGCCCGCTCCTACCGCGAGGGCCACGGCGAGGGGCGGAAACCGGGTCACCGACGGGTCTTCGGTCCGGACCGCGAAGCGGGCGGCGGACAGCAGCAGGATGATCCCGACCAAGAGCTTGAACAGGTCGGAGGGGATATGGATGAAGCCGCCGAGAAATGCCGCCGGCACCGACAGAACGGCGAAGGGCCAGAATCGACGCCAGGCGAAATGACCGGCGCGGTAGAACTGAAACGTGGTGAGGGTGGCGACCAGGATGTTGAGGGTCAAGGCGGTTGGGCGGACCACGGTTGAGGCCAGGCCCGCAAGGGTGAGGACGGCGATATAGCCGGAGGCGCCGGCGTGGCCCACCGAGGCGTAGAGAAACGCGATGACGCCGATGGCGAGGTGGAGGAGGGCGAGGTCGGTCGGGGTCATGGACTCCAATATATCGGTCCTACGGCGTGGGCGGCTCCTGCCACATCACCTGGCGGATCATCCACTGGCCATCGTACTTGGCCAGCAGGAAATAGTCGGTGCCCCAGTAGGCGGTGAGTTTTGCGCTTGCGGTTTGATCCTGGACGTCGAACACGACGATTTGCTTTGGAGCATTGGCCGGGGCCTTCTCCTACCCCGAGCGAACCCGACTGGCAAATCCGAAGAACTGGGCCCACGGGAACGGCCCCCCTTTGTAGGCGCCATCCTTGCCGCGCCAGAAGCCGAACTTGTCGACCTCGTAGAATCCCTCGACATAATCGAGGACGGCTTGCCGGACGCCCTCGTGGTCCGGGGAGGCTTGGGCAGCGGCTGAAACGGGAACCCACAGCAGGAGCGCGATGGCGAGGCAGTCGATTCGCATTGGTATTTCCGAAGAGTTTCCTATCCTACGGCCTCG
>JANPEL010000364.1:0-9278 GCA_031431925.1 Gemmatimonadota bacterium
GGCCAGGCCGGCGCCATGCGGCTCGGGATTGCCCGCGCCCTGCTCGCCGTCGACGGCGTCCATCGCACGAAACTCCGGGCCGGCGGGCTGCTGACCCGGGACGCCCGAGCCGTTGAACGGAAAAAACCCGGCCGCCCCGGCGCCCGGAAGCGGTTCCAGTTCAGTAAGAGATAACCGCTCGGCACTCGGCACTCGGCTGTTACGCCGAGTGCCGAGCCCCGAGAGCCGAGTGCCGAGAACCCCACACATCGCCGGATCGGTCGCGGGGTGCCCCTCAGGGGTTCGCGGCCGAAAAGATGGCGGTGGCGGATCTAACCCAACCTTTGGAAGGAATTCGGTACTTCGCATGGCATTGCCGCAACTGCAGGAACTGCTCGAAGCCGGCGTTCATTTCGGTCACCAGACCCGGCGCTGGAACCCCAAGATGCGCCGGTTCATCTTCGCCGAACGATCGGGCATCTACCTCATCGACCTCCAGAAGACCCAGGCCCAGATCGCCAAGGCCCAGGAGCTGTTGCGTGGGGTCGTCATGAAGGGCGACAGCGTGCTGTTCGTCTGCACCAAGAAGCAGCTCAAGGCGCTGGTCCAGACCGACGCCGTGGCCTGCGGGGCGCTTTACGTGACCGAACGGTGGTTGGGCGGCACCCTGACGAACTTCCAGACCATCAAGAAGCAGATTCGCCGCCTCCGCGAGCTCGAGCAGGGTGCGTCGGACGGTGATTTCGACAACTATACCAAGAAGGAAAAGCTCCTGTTCGAACGGGAGCGGGTCAAGTTGTCGCGGTATCTCGAAGGCGTGAAGAACATGAGCCGCCTGCCGGGCGCTCTTTTCGTCGTCGACGCCAAGAAGGAGCGGATTGCCATCCTCGAAGCCAACAAGCTTGGCATCCCGGTCGTGGCAATTGTCGACACCAATGCCGACCCCGACGTCATCACCATCCCGATTCCCGGCAACGACGACGCCATTCGGTCGGTCGGATTGATCACCCAGGCCCTCGCGGACATTCTCCGCGAAGCCCGGGTGGCTGCCCCGGCCCGCGAGGGAGGCGAGGACGGCGACGCCCAGACCTACAGCACCGGCGAAGGAACCGAGGGCGATGCCGACGACCGGCGCCGCCGCCGATCGGCCGGGACGGCCGCTCCGGCTGCCGCGGCTCCCGGTGGCGCCCCGGGTGGGGCGGCCGCCGCGGCCCGCAAGCGCCGGCCGAAGCCGGAAGCCATCGCGGCCCGCCTCAAGACCGAGGCTGACCCGCCGGCCGAAGGGTAAGGGACATCGCTCGGTTTTTCGGGTTCGGAAGAGGCACCCCGCCGCGCAATGACCCTTGGGTTGTTCGCGGCGGCATCGTAATCAGGACGTGACCCGGCACGCTGCCGGATCCGGTCGAAGACAAACATCTCAACGAATGCTTGGCGGTCATGAGCTACAAGGCGAATTCCAAAGACATCAGTGAACTCCGGGCCCGCACCGGCGCCGGGATCGGCGATTGCAAGGCGGCGCTCGAAGAGTCAGAGGGCAATATGGAGAAGGCCGGCGAGTCGCTCCGCAAGCGAGGCATCGCCAAGGCAGAGAAGCGGGCCGGCCGGACGGCTACCCAGGGACTCGTGGTCATCGAGTTGGCGGCCAATGGAGCCTCCGGCGGGATGGTCGAGCTCAACTGCGAGACCGATTTCGTGGCCAAGACCGATGACTTCCTGGGGCTTGCCATGGACCTCGGCACCCACGTGGCGGAGCATGCCCCGGACGGCATTGGCGTTGCCGGCTCGATCGACGCCCAGCCGTTCCGGGATAGTACGGTCTCGGTCGCCGTCAAGACGGTTTCCGGGAAGACCGGCGAGGCGATGACCTTGGCTCGGTTTGCCCGGTTCTCGGAGGCGCACGGCGTCGTGGTGTCCTATCTCCACCACAACGGCCAGGTGGGCGTGTTGCTCGACGTCGAAGGCCCCGCCGGCGAGGCGCTGACCACCCTGGCCAAGGATGTGGCGCTGCACATCGCCTCCGCCGATCCGATGGGCATCTCGGACGCCGATATCCCGGCGGAGGTACTGGGACGCGAGCGCCGGATCTTCGAGGAGCAGGTGGCGGCTGAGGGCAAGCCGGAGGCCATTCGAGGCAAGATCGTCGACGGCAAGATCCGGAAGTTCGTCGCCGAGCGGACCCTGACGGGACAACCGTTCGTGAAGGACGAGAGCCAGACGGTCGGCGAAATGATTCAGGCCGCCGCCAAGCAGCTGGGCGGGGCGATCGTCGTCAAGCGGTTTGCCCGGTTCAGGGTGGGCGAGGGCTGATGGCGTTGGCCTACCGCCGGGCTCTCCTCAAGATCTCGGGAGAAGCTCTGGCAGGCGATCGCGGCCAGGGCCTCGACTATGGCGTCGTCGAGGGCTTGGCCGGCCAGATCAAGGGCGTCCACGCGCAGGGTATTCACGTTGGGCTCGTGGTCGGCGGCGGCAACATCGTTCGGGGCACCCACGCAAGCAAGGAGGGGCTCGACCGGGTCAATGCCGACTACATGGGGATGTTGGCGACGGTCATCAATGCCCTGGCCCTCCAGGATATCCTGGAGAAGATGGGCGTCCAGACCCGGGTCATGACGGCAATCCGGATGGAATCGCTGGCTGAGCCCTATATTCGCCGGCGGGCCGTTCGGCATCTCGAAAAGGGCCGGCTGGTCATTTTCGCCGGCGGAACCGGGAATCCGTTCTTCTCGACCGACACGGCGGCCGTGCTCCGCGCCCTCGAAATCGAAGCCGAGGTTATTCTCAAGGCCACCGGCGTTGACGGGATCTACACCGGCGACCCGAAAAAGGATCCCAACGCGACCTTCATCCCAGAGCTGTCGTTTCAAGAGGCGATCGTGAACGGCTACGCGGTCATGGATGCGAACGCATTCGGTCTCTGTAAGGACAACAAGTTGCCGATCGTGGTGTTCAACATCAACAAACCCGGTGCCATCGCTCGGGTCCTCTCGGGCGAGCGGGTTGGGACAATCGTGCGATGAGTACCATCCCGGATTTCGTGAAGCATGCCAAGGAAGGCATGCAAAAGGCCGTCGAGAACGCCAAGAAGGAGTTCACCGGCATTCGGAGCGGCAGGGCCAGCACCCATTTGCTCGATGGGGTTCGAGTCGAGGCTTACGGCGGGCATGTCCCGATGAACCAGGTCGGACTGGTGTCGGCGCCGGAGCCCCGGATGCTGACCGTCCAGCCGTTCGACAAGTCGCTGATCATCGCGATCGAAAAGGCGATCCGGGAGTCGCAGCTCGGGCTCAACCCATCGACCCAGGGCAACCTGATCCGGATTCCGATTCCCGCGCTGTCGGAAGAACGGCGGAAGGACCTGGTCAAGGTCATTCATAAGTTGGCCGAAGAGGCTCGGGTGGCGATTCGCCACGCCCGGACCGAGGCGCTTCAGAAGGTCAAGAAGATCGAGCGCGTCTCCGAGGACGAGAAGTCCCGAGCCGAAAAAGACGTCCAAAAAATCACGGACGAGCATACCAAACTGATCGATCAGCTGATTCATACCAAAGAAGCGGAGATCATGGAGGTTTGACCGCCTCCGCGGACGAGCTGCTCGCACGCCTCAAGGTCCAGGGCGCCATACCCGGGCACGTGGCCGTCATTATGGACGGAAACGGCCGCTGGGCCAAACGACGGGAACTTCCGAGAACCACCGGTCACCAGGCCGGCATGGCCTCGGTGCGTCGGATCGTCGAATCCGCCATCGAGGCCGGGGTCGAAACCCTCACGTTGTTCGCGTTCAGCCAAGAAAACTGGCAGCGGCCCCCCGAAGAAATTGATGCCCTGATGGCCCTGCTCCAGGAATATGTGTCGACCCAGTCGACCGAGCTTCGCGGCCAGGGCGTCCGGGTCCGGATGCTGGGCGATCTGTCCCGCCTGTCGGAGGCGGCCCGTCGGGCGGTCGACTTCGTTGAGGGCGCCACGGCGGCCGGCGAAACCCTCGCGCTCAATATTTGCATTTCGTACGGGTCCCGGGCCGAGTTGGCGCACGCGGCCAGGCTCATTGCCGAGGCAGTCGCGGCCGGGCGGTTACGGCCCGACGACGTGACCGAGGCGACCATAGCCGAGCGCCTGTACACGGCCCCATGGGGCGATCCGGATCTGCTGATCCGGACCTCGGGCGAGTTCCGGATTTCGAATTTTCTGCTCTGGCAACTGGCCTACGCCGAACTGTACGTGACGCCGACCCTCTGGCCGGACTTTGGGCGGGAGGACTTCTTCCTGGCCCTGCTCGACTACCAGCGGCGCGACCGCCGTTTCGGGCGCGTCGCCACCTCATAACCTGACGGGCGGACCCATGTCGAATCACCTCCAGCGGGTCCTGTTCGCCGTGGTGGCCATCCCGATTGCGATCGGGATCGTCTACTGGGGCGGGTTCCCGCTTGCGGTCCTGGTGTCGGTGATCGCCGCGCTCGGAGCCCACGAACTCGTGTCCATCGCCAGGCGGCAACAAATCGAGCCGTTGTGGCGCCACGCGTTGATCTTCAGCGCCCTGATTCCGCTCGGGGTCTGGGTCAGCTACGGCGGAGCCCTGCTGACGTGGGGAGGACTGGACTGGGCCGCGGCCCTGCCGTCGACCTGGTTTGCCCTGGCCGGCACGGTCATCTGGGTCATGACCGCCACGCTGATCCGTCGCGGGCCCTCCGACCGGCCGTTAGGCGCCGCCAGCGTCACGTTGTTGGCGCCGTTGTATTGTGCGGTCTTGCCCAGTTTCCTCCTGGGCATTCGGTATGCCACCGGACCGGGCCGGAGCTGGCCGGCCACCTGGGCGGTGTTCTTCCCGCTAGTCGTCACCTGGATCTGCGACAGCGCCGCGATGTATGCCGGCCGGTCCATCGGCGGTCCGAAGCTCGCTCCGACGGTCAGTCCCGGGAAAACCCGCAGCGGGTCGGCAGCCGGTCTCGTTGGCGGCGTGCTGGCGGCGGTCATCTTCAATCGGCTGGCGATGGTGCCGTCGGGCTTCGCGATCTCCGATTTCCAGGCGGTCGTCTTCGGGGCAGTGCTGTCGGTGGCGGCGCAAGTCGGCGATTTGGCCGAGTCGCTCTTCAAGCGGGAGGCCGGCGTCAAGGACTCGAGCCACTTGATTCCCGGGCATGGTGGGGTCCTCGACCGGTTCGACGCCTTGTATTTCGTGGTCCCCGTGGCCGCGATGCTGTATCGCCTGTTCGGCGTCCTGTAGTGCGGGGCGTCGCGGTCCTCGGCTCGACCGGCTCGATCGGGCGCGCCACTCTGGAAGTGCTCCGCCGTCATCCTGACCGGTTTCGGCTGGTGGCGCTCACGGCCGGTAGGAACCAGGCGGCGCTCGACGCCCAAGTGGCCGAGTGGCGGCCCACCTATGCCGGTCTTGCCAACGGAACGCCGGCCGCGCTGATCGAGGCTGCCACCCGGCCCGATGCCGACATCGTCGTCAACGCCGTGGTCGGGTTTGCCGGACTCGAGGCGACGCTCGCGGCGCTCAGGGCGGGGAAACGGGTGGCCCTCGCCAACAAGGAATCCCTGGTCGTGGCCGGCGAGTTGGTCGAACGGGCCCGGATCGAAGGGGGCGGCGAACTGGTCCCGATCGACTCCGAGCACAGCGCGGTGTGGCAGTGCTTGGCCGGCGCCAGGAGCCAGGCTTGCCGGCTCATCCTGACCGCCTCAGGCGGCCCGTTTCGGGATTGGCCCGCCGACCGGGTGGCAGCGGCATCGGTCGCTGAGGCACTCAATCACCCAACCTGGCGGATGGGCAGCAAGATCACCGTCGACAGTGCCACGCTCGCGAACAAGGCCATGGAGGTGATCGAAGGCCACTTCCTGTTCCAACTGCCGTATGACGCGATCGAGGCGGTGGTCCATCCCCAGAGCATCGTGCATGCGTTCGTGGAGTTCGCCGACGGGAGTGTCCTCGCGCAGATGGGGTTTCCCTCGATGGAGCTCCCGATCCTGTACGCCCTCACCTATCCCGAGCGGGTGAAGGATGCGGGCGTCCGCCGATTCGATCCGGTGGCGGCGGGGTCGTTGACGTTCGAGCCCCTTCGGGTTGACGTCTTCCGGGCCTTTGCGGCGGGGATCGCCGCGGGGCGGGCGGGGGGAACGGCGCCGGCGGTCTTCAACGCGACCAACGAGGTGGCAGTGGCGCGGTTCCTCGAGGGCCGGTTAGCCTTCGGGCGGATCGCCGAAGTGATCGAGGCCGTACTGGCCCGGCATTCGGTGGGTCGGGTCAATCAATTGGCGGACGCGCAGGCAGCCGATCGCTGGGCTCGGGTCGAGGCTGCCAAGGAAATCGGATAAATCGGGATGGGGTTAACGGTCATTTCGACCCTCGTGGTCATCGGGGTCTTGGTCTTTGTGCACGAGGCGGGTCACTTTCTCGCGGCGAAGTGGGCCGGGATCTACGTGCACCGATTTTCGCTCGGGCTCGGCGCTCCGATCAAGTGGTTGTCGTTCCGCCGCGGCGAAACCGAGTACTCGGTGTCGTGGCTCCCGCTCGGCGGCTATGTGAAGATGGCGAGCGCGTTGGAGGAGGGGGCCGGCGGCTCGCTCGAGGGCGGGAAGGAGGCCGGTGTTGCGGTCCCTCCGGACCGGATGTTCGAGTCGAAACCGGTGTGGGTCCGGATGGTGGTGATCTTGGCGGGGGTGGTCATGAATGCCGCCTTTGCCTGGCTGATCCTGGCCGGGGTCCTCTACGTCAATGGAGTCCAGGTCACTCCGGTCACGGCCATCGGCTCGGTCGATACGGCCGGACTCCCGCCGGGTTCGAGGGCCCTCGCGAGCCTCACGTTAGGCGATACGATCGTGACCGTCGACGGGACGCCGGTCCGGTCGTGGGAAGCCTACCTCCGCCGGGTCGTGGAACCGGTCGGCGACTCGGTCCGGGTCGGCCTCGCGAGCGGCCGGACGGTTGCCATCGCGGCGGGGTCGATGGATGATCGGCGAGCCACCGCGCGGGCGATCCGGCCCTTTCTCCCTCCGGTCATCAGTGACGTCGTCGCCGGCCGGCCGGGTGCCAAGGCGGGTCTGGCGGTTGGCGATACCGTCCTCGCGTTCGACGGCGCCCCGGTCACCCAGTGGTTGGACATGGTGGGCCAAATCGAGTCGCGGGCCGACCGGGAGACCGAGATCTTGGTGGGCCGCGGAACCGGCCGGGTGACGATCCGCGCCACTCCGGGGTTGGAGCAGGTCAAGGACTCCGTGACGGGGGCCACCCGCGCCGTAGGCCGGCTGGGCATTGCCGGGCCGGCGCAGCCGGAAGCCCGGGAGCCGGTGGCGCTCGGCGCCGCCCTTCTTCAGGGGGGCAAGCAAACCTGGTTCGTAGCGACCCGGATCGTCGGCACGGTCCAGGGCCTGTTCGCGGGACGCATCTCGACTCGGGAAGTCGGCGGCCCGATTGCGATCGGGATTGCCGCCGGTGAGAGCGTTCGGAGGGGCGGGGAGGACTTCCTGTTCTTCATGGCGCTGATTTCCGTCAACCTGGCCGTGATCAACTTGCTGCCGATTCCGATTCTCGATGGGGGCCAGTTCCTTTTTCTGCTCGCCGAAGCGGTCATGCGGCGGCCGGTCACGGGTCGGGTTCGGGAATGGCTGACCATGGCCGGACTCGTGGCGATCGCGATGCTCATGGTACTGGCCTTCTCGAATGACATTCGCCGTTTGCTTGGCTTCTAACTGAAGTTCTCCGGAGGAATTCCCATGATGGCGCGATGGACGGTGGTGCTGGTCGGGCTCCTGGTCGGGGGCGTCGTGCCCGGTGCGGCGCAAACCGACGCCGCGCTGGCGCGCGCACGGCGCATCCTCAGGGCCTCGCCGCTCGTCGACGGCCACAACGACCTCCCGATCGTGATCCGGGAGGACGCCAAAGCCCCCGGCGATGTCGCCGCCTATGACCTTCGGCGCCGAACCACCGGCGACACCGATCTCGGGCGGCTCCGCCTCGGACAAGTCGGGGCCCAATTCTGGTCGGTGTACATCCCCGGCGAGATCAAAGACTCCGGGTATGCCAAGGTCCAGCTCGAGCAGATCGACATCGCGCGTCGAATCATCGAGCGGTACCCGGAGGCGTTGACGCTCGCCACGAGCGCCGGCGACGTGAGGGCGGCGTTTGCTCGGGGCAAGATCGGTTCGCTCATCGGGATGGAGGGCGGCCATGCGATCGAGAACTCGCTCGGCGCGCTCCGGGCCTATTATCGACTCGGCGTGCGCTATATGACGCTGACCCATAACGTCACCCTCGACTGGGCCGACGCCGCCATGGATGCCCCTCGCCACAACGGCCTCACGTCGTTCGGCAAGGAAGTGGTCCGGGAAATGAACCGGCTTGGCATGATCGTCGACATTTCCCACGTCACGCCGAAGGTGATGCACGACGTCCTCGACCTCGCCGAATCGCCGGTGATGTATTCGCATTCTTCGGCCAAGGCGCTGACCGACCACCCCCGGAACGTGCCGGACGACGTGCTTCGGCGTTTGGCCAAGAACGGCGGGGTCGTCATGGTCACCTTCATTCCGGCGTTTGTGTCCCAGGCGGTGGCGGATTGGGATCTCCAAGTTCGGGAGGTGACCAAGGGCAATCCGTCGCTGTCCGATGTTGAACGGATCAAGACCGAGTACGCCAAGACCCACCCGAGACCGGTGGCCACCCTCAAGAATGTGGCCGATCACATCGACCACGTCCGCAAAACCGCGGGGGTCGATCATGTTGGCATCGGAAGCGACTTCTACGGCAGCCCCGACATGCCGCAAGGCCTCGAGGATGTCTCCCGGTTTCCGTACCTGTTCGCGGAACTGATCACCCGGGGCTGGACCGATCGGGACCTGGCCAAATTGGCCGGCGGGAACATCCTTCGGGTCCTCCGGCAGGTGGAAGTCAACGCGGCCCGAATCCAGACGGAGCGGCCACCCTCGACGGCCACGTTCGAACGGATGCGCTAGCCCCGACCGGGCTACCCTATTTCGGCGGGGGCGTCTGCCACAGCACGTGGGAGATCATCCAGTGGTCTCCGTAGCGGGCGAGGAGCAGGTAGTCGATCCCCCAATAAGCCGTCAGCTTCGCCGCCGCCGTCTGATCGGCCACGTCGAGTACCGCGACCTCCTTGGGGGCGGTCGGCGGCGCGAACCGTTTCCGTTCCCGGACCCGGCGCACGAAGCTCAACGCCGCCGGCCAGGTCATCGGCTGGCCGACATAGCGGGAGGAATCCCGGACCCAATCGAAGCCGAACTTCGAAAGCTCCGGCCGGACGGCGCGGACCAACTTCGTGCTGTCCCCTTCGTAAAAGGCCTCGACGTAG
>JANPEL010000365.1:0-6069 GCA_031431925.1 Gemmatimonadota bacterium
GTTGTCGGGTCAGGGAATGGCGCTACCCGCTCGGGGGTAGCGCTGCAGCACCCCCGCTTCCTTCATCAACTGCTCGATGGCCGCCGGTTCAACCGGCACGAAGCCGGACAGATTCTCGATTCCGGTACTCGTCACCAGAAACATGTCCTCCAACCGGATGTAGATCTGCTCTTCGGGCACCCGGAGCGCCGGCTCGATGGTGAACACCATGCCGGCCCGGAGCATCTCGACGGCTCCACCGTCATCGTGGGTTGCCATGCCCACCCAGTGTCCGAGCATCCCGCCCGCGGCGGCCGACGCCTGGTACTCGGCGACGAACGCTTCGGCCCCCCGCCGGTACTCCGGCTTCGAAAATCGCCAAGCCGCGAGGGTCCGGGCCATCGCGGCCGCCGCTTCTTGTTTGATGGTCCGAATCGGCACGTTCGGCTTCATCGCCGTGATGATGGCCTGATAACTGGCCAGGTAGAATCCGTACAACTCCTTTTGCCCCGGTGAGAACCGGCCGTTGACCGGCCACATCCGGGTCACGTCGCTGTTGTAGTAGCCGACGTTCGGGGCGTAATCCATCAGGACCAGATCGCCGTCGGGCATGGTGCGCTGGTTGGCGTGGTAGTGCGGGTACCACGCGTTCCGGCCGCTACCGATCAAGCTGTAGTAGCTGTCCTCCTTCGCCCCGTTTCGGTGGTAGATGAACTTGGCCACGGCGTCGAGCTCGTCTTCAATGACGCCGGGCTCGGTTGACCGCATGGCCTCCATCAACGCCAAACCCGATAGCGTGCTCGACCGGCGAATCAGAGCGATCTCGCGGGGGCTTTTGATCAGCCGGAGGCCGTCGAGGGTCGGCGTTAGGTCGGCGATCTCGAAACGGGGGAATCGGCTCTTGAGGAGGCCAATGAAATGCCCTTCGCGCGAGTTCCGCCCGTCCCACGGATCGGAGGCGATGTCGGCGTTGACCCGGAGGCCGAGATCCCGGCTCATCACCGCGCCCTCGGCGGGCGCATGCGGGGTGTAGAGGGTGCGCCCGGCGCGGTTGACCATCCGGCCGAGGTGCTCGCCGAGCAACTCGGGGCCGAAGACCGCTTGGACTCCGGTCAGCTTGATGACTTCATCGGCATCTTCGGCCGACAGCATCCGGCCTTCGCCCCGATCGCGGCCGGGGTTCCGGTGGGGGAGGTAGAGGGTGGTGCGTCCGGTCCCGCCCTCGATCAACAGAAGGAGGTGAGGGACTTCGACGCCGGAGAGGTAATAGACCTCGTTGCTTTGCCGAAACCGGACGTAGCCCTGGGGAGACGGGGCGCCTTGGATGACCGCGATCGCGTCCGGTCCGATAGCGCGGGCCACGGCCAGGCGCCGGGCGGCAAATTCCTCAGGCGGGAAATCGGTCGTAAACGGCGGGACCCCTTCTTGGGCGGTTGCTTGGGGGGCAAGCAGGGCGGCCGCGATGAGGGCCATGACGATCGGGGAGTAGCGCATTGTTACCGAGCCTTCGCGTAGGCCATGCCGTCGGGCCAGGCCCCAACGGGTAGGTGCCAGAGAATGTTCCCCGTGGCGAGATCGATGTCGGCCGCCTGGTTCCGTCTCTAACGAGTGCTGTCCTGGGTTTCGAGTGGCGCGTTCCACCGTGTCCACACGGCGATGGCGGCGCAGCCGTCGTCGTGGAATTCGGCCGGCAACGTGGCGGCGCCCCGGTAGACTTCGATCATCTCGATGTCGCCGGGCGAGATCCGGCCGAGCAGGTCGATCAGATCCGCCGGGCTCGCTGAGCCACCTCTCAGCCTCACCCCGTCAAGCCAGACCATGACCCTGGAGCCCGGGCCACTGCAGCGGATAATTCTCAGATTGCTGCCCCAGTCAACGCCGGGTGGGCCGACATCGACGCGGATGCCCGGAATGCGCTGAAGGTACTCCAGCGCGTGGATGGCCGGCTTGCGATCGAGCTGCTCGCGACTCAAGTAGGTACCCAAGCCAAGTCGTTGCCGCCGGAAGAAGTCGTCGTACTTGGTGGTGCCCGCGTAGCGCACCGGCTTCCACGCCTTCGCCTCGACTTCAAGATCGGGTAGGGCTTGGGCGGCCTCGGCCAGGAACACGGTCACTGTGTCGGTCAGGCCCCAGCCCTTGGGGAAAGTGAACCCCGCCGGTTTGAACCCGATCCGCCGGAAGCTGATCGTCGGGGCATCTTCTGGGAGCCGGACGGAAAACCAGCCGTCCAGATCGGTGGTGCCCAGGATCCGGCGCCCGGCGTCAACAACCTCAGCGCCGGAGAGTTTGCGGCCCCGGTCGTCGCGGACCCGCCCGGCCACCACGCGGAGCGTGTCCTCTGCCCGAAGGGCGGGAGCGATCGAACTCGCGATCGCGAGCACCAAGAGAAAGCGCGGTGTCATTGCGGATCGGGAACTCTAATGGTGACCGGTCC
This sequence comes from Gemmatimonadota bacterium, assembly GCA_031431925.1. Lineage (GTDB taxonomy): Bacteria > Gemmatimonadota > Gemmatimonadetes > Gemmatimonadales > GWC2-71-9 > SHZU01. The sequence goes on from JANPEL010000365.1 coordinate 2,414, forward strand.
GAGGCGGCCCCGCGGTGGCCCCCCGGCGTGCTTGGTCGAGGATGTAGGCCTGAATCCACCGGGCCTGCTCGGCGGTGAGGTCCTCAACAAAGGTCGGCATCCCAAGCGCCCGTCGCGCTCCGCCCCGGACGATGGATTCGAAGGCTGCATGGGTGGCGGCCGTAGCCCGCCGGAGGTCCGGCACCGCCCCGCTCTTCACCAGATTGAGATCGGGGCTGTGGCAGCGGTCGCAGTGGAGCGCCGACAGCGCCGCACCCTCCGCCAGCTCCTGGGGCGTGGCCGCGACGGTCACCGCGGGCGGCGGGATCGGCGTCTCGGTCCTAACGACTGACGGCAGCGGTGCGTTCTTGCCGAGGGCGAAGACCAATAGGCGGCCGGGGCCGGTCTTGATCCCAGGATCGATGTAGAGCAGGGGCGGCGCCACGACGACGGCGACGTATTGGACTTGATCCACCGCGTAGGTCATCGGCGCCGCCGCGATCCCGACGCCGGCGTCGTACTCCCACACCGACCTCCCGTCGTCCGCTCGATACGCCACCATCTTGCCGTCGCCTCGCCCCTGAAACACCAAGTTACCGGCGGTGACGAGGGTGCCGCCGCTTCGGGACACGGGTAGGTCGACCCGCCATGCTTCTCTGCGGTTGACCGGATCCCAGGCCACCAACCGGCCGACCGGCTTCGCCGCCGCGAGTTCCGCGTTGAGCGGGCCCTGGTAGCGGGGATCATACCCGACCGTCTGGTCGCTGGCCTTCAGTACAAATAGCGGATCGACGACGTGGACCGCGGGTGCCTGATCGGTGACGCCGAAATAGACGAAACCCGTGGTGCGGCTGAACGAAATCGGGTGCCAGTTATGGGCCCCAAGATCCGATGGCATCACCAGCGCCCCTTCGCGGCTCGGACGCGCGGCCGGGTTGATGATCGGCCGGCCGGCGGAATCGATCCCGGTAGCCCAGGTCATTTTGGCGAAGGGCGTCGCGGAAATCAGCGCTCCGGTTTCCCGGTCGATCACATAGAAGAACGCGTTCTTATTGGCCTGCATCAGCACCCGGCGGGGCTTCCCCGCCATGGTCAGGTCGGCAAGGACGATGGGCTGGGTGGCGTCGTAGTCCCAGCTGTCGCCGGGGGTGGTCTGGTAGTGCCAAACGATTTCGCCGGTTGCCGCCTTGAGCGCCACGATCGACGCCGCATAGAGATTGTCGCCGGGGACGGGACCGCGCAGTTCCGGATACCACGGCGAGGCGTTGCCGGTGCCGACGTAGATCAGGCCGAGCGTGGGATCGGAGACAATCGGATCCCAGGGACTACCGCCGCCCCCGCCTTTCCACCACTCGCCCGACCAAGTCTTTGCCGAGCGTTCGAGGGCCTTCGATTCGAAGCCCTTCGACGGATCGCCGGGCACCATGTAGCTCCGCCACGCGAGCGCACCAGTCATGGCGTCATAGGCCGACACGAAGCCACGGACCGCGTATTCCGAGCCGGCGTTGCCGATCACCACCTTGCCGCCCGCGATCCGCGGGGCGCCGGTGATGGCGTAGGGGCCGTCCTTCGGGGTCGTTTGGGCGGTCCAGGCCGGCTTGCCGGTTACTTGGTCGATGGCGATCAGCCGGCCGTCGATCGTAGCCACGAACACGCGGCCCCGGTACAGGGCCACCCCGCGGTTCACCACGTCGCAGCAGGCGAACTTGCCGTGATCCTTGGGCACCTCGGGATCGAACCGCCAGAGGAGCTTGCCGGTGCGAGCGTCGATGGCGTAAACCACGCTCCAGGCGCTGGTGGTATAGAGGACGCCGTCGTTGGCGAGGGAAGTGGCCTCGAGGCCATGGAGGGTGCCGAGGTCGGCCCACCAGGCGAGGCCGAGCCTGGCGACCGAAGTATCGTCGATCTGGTGCAGCGGACTCATCCGCTGCTCGGACCAAGTCCGGCCGTGGGTGAGCCAGTTGGCCGAGTCGCGCTCGGCGGCCGCGAGCGTCTTGTCGTCGACCTCACGAGTGCGAGCGCAGGCCGTCCCCAACCCCATGGCGGCGGTGAGGACGATCGCGGAGTTCTTGAATCGGAAGCTCACAGCTCGTCCATTCGGTTAGGGTACCAGGTCGGTCTTCTTCGGTTCGATCCGGACAATGAACAACCCGCCGTTGATGTCGTTCACATAGGCCAACCCGTTCTTGACCACGACGCCCCACGTCATCGTGAAGTTCGGGATGAAGCCGTCGGGCGACGACACCTGGGCATGGACGATCTCCCGGCGCTGGGCCCGGAGGTCGCCGCGAAGCTCGCCCGAAATGTCGAACGCCCGGAACCCCGCGTTGTAGGCGCCCATATAGAGCGTGTCGCCCGCGACCCACACGTTATGGACGCCGCCGAACTCGGGCTCATACCAGGCCACCGATTTCGGCTTGGTAATGTCGCTCACGTCGATGACCTGGAGCCGTCCGTACGCCCGGCCGGTCTTGCTCTGGAGTTCCTCGAAGCCGAAGACCTCGTCGGCGATGAAGACGTAATTCTTGTGCCGCCACGCCGTGTGGGTGCCGCGGATGTAACCGGTGCCGCCGGTAATCTCGGCGTCGCGATAGAGCGAGGGCAGGTCGTACTTGAATTGCGACACGAATTTGGGATTGGTCGGCGTGCCGCCCTTGATCCCATTGCCGACGTCGAGAATGATCAGCCCGTCATTCCAGTAGCTCCCGTAGAGCAAGCCGTCCTGGACATCGATGTCGTGAATGTACCGGCCGGCCTCGATCGGGGTGTCGGTCCGCCAGGTGGCCGCGCGTTTCGGATGGGCCGGATCGTTGATATCGACGACGTCGATGGCGCCGGTGCCGTCGTTGGTGAGGAAGACGTGGCTCCCGTACTTGGGGTCGGTGTAGACGAACGCCGAGTGGACGCCGGCGGTCACGCCGTCGGTGAAGTCGGCCACCTTCTTGGGATGGAGCGGGTCGTCCAAAGTTGCGATGACGATGCCGTTCTTCCGGTTCGAGGCGCCTTCGCGGGTGAACACCAGCACCTTGCCGTCGGCGGTCGTCATCACGTCGTTCAGGGTCCGCATGTCGTCCTGGATCGAGTCGACGATGGTCGGCTTGGCCGGATCGCTGATGTCGACGGTGTAAAGCCGGTCGCCACCGCGGGTGGTGCCGAGGTACGCCACCTTGCCGTTCGGATGGAGCCAGACCTCGGAGGTTTCGAGTTTGGAGCGAACTAACTGGCCGACCACGGTTGCCTTCCGGCGCACGTCGCGCGGGGTGACGACCACCGTGGCGACGGTGCTCAAGTTGCCGAGATTTCCCGTGATCAGGTATTGCCCGGTCTCATAGGCGACGAACTTGCCGTCGGCCTCGATCTGTCCGTGGCCCGGCGCAAACGACCAAGTTGGGTTCAGGCCTTCAATGGCCCGGCCACTGCGATCCTTCGCGACAATCTGAAACGGCACCACATCGCCCTGGCGGACGGTGGGCTTCTCCGGCGTGATCGCCAGCGAAGCCGGCACCGGGAGCACGACCACCCGAAAACTGGTCCGGGCGCGGCCCACGGCCGCCGAGATCTCGGCGGTGCCGGTCGCCACCGCCGTCAGGAGCCCGTCGGCAACGCGGACCACTCCCGGCGTCGAGGATCTCCACGTCGTAGTTCCGGAAGTCGAGTCACTGAAGGCGCTGTTGGCC
>JANPEL010000366.1:0-13487 GCA_031431925.1 Gemmatimonadota bacterium
CCCGACGAGTCCGCCGCTTGTCACTATTACAACACGACGGGGGCGACTCCGCTAGAGAGCCGCCCCCATCGTTGAGACGCGAGTGCTACCCGTTCAGGGCGTCGGTGCCACTTCCACCTTCACATCCAGATACGCTACCCCGCCCCGATCCCGGCCCCGGACGGCAACTTCATGGAGGCCTGGTGCCGCTGCCTGGTTGAAGATGAAGCCGGCGCTCGACGCGCACCCATCGTGCGGTTGATACCCGTCACGAAGAGTCTCGTACCCGTTCAGCGCGGAGGCCGTGATTTCAACCCCGTCGAGATACACCTTCACGTCGTTGTCGATTGCGACAGAAATCTTGACCCGGGTGGCTGATGCCGGCACGAGGAACTGCTTCCGGACCAAGATGTCGGTGTTGACCGCCCACGGCGTAACAACGTTGGCGTTGATCGGGCACTCGTTGCTGGCGGTTCCGAATGCGGAATTGCCAAGGGCGAACCCGGAGCCTAACGCCCCGACGAAGAAGTTCGGCTCGGCGTTGTACGGTACCACCTTGTAGTACCAGTCGGGCGCCGAGTAGCCAAACGGCACCGTCGCGGCCGCAACTCCTGTGGCGGTAAAGGTCTGTGATCCGGTCAGCAGGGTCACTGGCGACCACGGGGCCAGCACTCCCGGATCAAACGGATCCTGGATCGACATGAACGGGTCGATGCCCGCCCGCGGGCCGTTGTTGTCGGCGCCGGCAATACCCCTGCCGCTCGCGGTGAGCGTGTTGGCCCCCGCCAGGATCGACCAAGTGACTTGGGCAAACCCCGCCGCGTCGGTCAGCACCGGCGAGGATCCCACGGTTCCGGTGCCGGCGAAAGTTACCCTTGCGTTCCGGACCGGGTCGCCGCCGAGATCGGTGACCAAGACCTTCGGGTTGACCGGGAGCAGCCCCGGAACCGCGGTCTGACCGTTGCCGGCGGCAATCGTCATCTTGGCCGGCAACACGAACTGGAAGTCGCTGAACCCGCGGACCAAACCGCCCCCGCCCCGATCCAAGGCGAGGAGCGGGGTCGGGCCGATCAGGCCGATCAGCTGATCTCCGGCTGCTCGATACCGTCCGGCCGCGAGATAGCGGAGCATGCCCTTGGCCCGCGTCGAGAAGGCGACTGCTGGAGGCGTGCAGTCCGCGTCAGCGTGAGGCAACGCCTCCACGGCACCGGTGGTCACCAATCGATGCAGCGTCACCCGCTCGCTCTGGTCGGGCAGCAAAGAGGAGACGTCCGGCGGATAGTCGCAGACGTACACGGTGGCCGGTTCGGCCAGCGCTTGGGTGAGTGCCGGGTCGAGCGTGATCCGCAGGCAGCTCCCGAAAGTCGGGAGGTCGGTGACCCGGGGATTGAAATCGGCGCAGGGTTGCACCGTCGCGACCACGGTCTGGCCTTGATTGGGCTGCGGCGGGATGACGACCCCGCTCGGGGCCAAGAGCGGGTCGGTGACGACCTCGAGGGTGCCGCCGTTTCCGAGGTTCACTGACGTGCTGCTGCACGGGCCGGTTCCACCCGGGTTGTCGCAAAGCGCCCGGTTCTCGACCCGGAACTTGATTTGGACCGTCTCGCCATCCTGGCGGACCACGGACTCGCCGGTGTTGACGTTGCGGAGGTCGGTGCCGCCGGCGACGGAATGGACGTCGGCGAAACCGAGGAGCTTGGTGCCGACGATTACCTTGAGGCGGAAATACACGTCGGTGGACCTCGGAACCCGCCATTTGGTGTGATAGTGACCACGGTTCGGCTCCTGGCCGTCATCCCCGGCATCGTACAGGTCGCTGAACGGGGGAAGATGGAGCACCACTTGGGCTGTTGTTCCGCTGGTCGAGAACGGGATCGTGATGGCGTAGCCGTTCGGCCGACACTGGGTGCTCGCCAGGACATCCGACTCGAGCGCGGTGGCCGGGAGATCGAGGGCGCAGACCGCCACGGTTGGCTGGAGCGTTCGGTTGAAGCCGCCGACGGTCCAATTCGGATGGGTATTCGCCGGTGGTACCAAGGGCGGCAAAAAGAAGAAATCGGGGTTGCCCGAGGTGTGCGCTCCGTCCGAAATGACAAACGACGGTTGCTGCTGCTCCGGCGCCTTTCCGGGGTCGGTCTGACAACCGATCAACAAGGCGAGTGCACCTACGAGAAGGCGGCGGTCCATGGACGTTCCTTGGTGAGTACGGCGTAACGTTAGGCAGTTTTCGGAAGGATAGCCCGGGATTGATAATAGTCCAACTCAGGCAGGTCCGTTAGGGGGCCTGTGACTGCAGAACCCTGCACCGTTCGGATGTTGCGGGGATGTTACAAGTCCCGGGTCCCTCGGGAGTTAGGTCCTATTTCTTGTTGACCAAGGCGTTAAAACCGGGGTCATTCGTGAGCGAGCGCCACCACCAATGGACGTTATCGCCGACCTTGAAGGAATGATCAGGATTGAGGTCGACGTACCGCTGCAGCAGCTTGACCGCCTGCTCGGTCTGCCCCATCTGGGCCCGCATGATGGCCTCGTAGGCCAGGAGCTCCTGCTCGGGATCCACCTCCGGCCCGGCTCGCCCGGCGATCAAAACCCGGTCGGCACTGTCGGCTAACCGGCTGGTGGGATTGGCTTTAGCAGCCCGGCCGATGACACCGCCCACGATCAACTGGGTCAGGCGACTCTCGAACGCCCGCCCATCAGCCGGGGCCAAGGAATCAATTTGGGCCTTGAGCCGCCACGCCGTCGCGATATCGGGGGTGACGTTTTGGGGCAGCAGCATCCAGAGCTGGCACTCGGAGAACCGGATGTCGGTCGGGAATCGCTGCCGCCCCGTCGAGCACCACTTGTCGGCATCGGCGAACAGATCGGTGTCGTAGGAACTCCAAAAGAGCCGCTCCAGGATCAGGTCGGCAATGCTCAAATAGGCATCGGCGTCGTAGGCCTTCCGGGCGGCGGCCAACGCCGACGAGACCGGTTCGGTCTTGTCCGCATAATAGACGAAGCTCAGATCGGCAAAGGCCGGGGCCAGGTTCGGATCCCGGGTGGTGGCGGCTTCGAGATCTTTCCGGGCGTCAGCCAGCAGCTGCTGGCGAACCAGGGGATCGGCGGTCTTGGCGATCCGCCATTCCCCAAACGCCACGGTACCCCGAAGCGCCAAGGCCTCCGCCAGGTTCGGGTCGAGGGCCAGGGCCCGGCCGGCCGCCGCTTTCGCGTTGGCGATTAACCGGTCCCGGGCGGCCGGATCCTTTTCCAACCGAGCGTGCTGAAGGGCGATTTGGCCCCGGACGACAATGGGATCGGCCCATTTGGCGTCGTCCGCTTCGGCCTGGCCGAGCAAGCTGTCCGCCTCGGCGTAGAGCGCTGCGGCGCCGGTGGGGTTGGTGGCAGCGAGCCGGTCGGCATCGTTCCGGTTTTTCTCGGCCCGGCGGAGCAGGCTCCAGGCCGCGAGGCTGGTGGCCCGGGCCCGTCCTTCCGCCAGCGGAATTTCCGAGCCGAGGAGCTTCTGGAGGCTCCGCGCCACCTCTGCCGCCACCGAGTCCTCAGCTACCAGAAGTTGTTCGCGGGACACCTCGATGCCGGCCCGGAGGCCCAGGTCGGTGCCGCTCCGGTCTAGGAGCCGGGTGCTGACTTTGACCCGGTCGCCCCCGACCGATTCGACCGACCCGAGCACCAAGGTGCCGGCCTGAACCGCCCGGGCAATGCTGTCGGGGGTGACGTCGGTTCCCCGATAGGGGCTGACGCCGTTCCGGGAGACCACGGTGAGGGTCCGAACTTGACCCAAACTGGTGATCAGCGCCTCGGTCAGGCCGTCGGCGACCGGACCTAACGTCTTGTCACTGCTCCGGTTTTCGAAATAGAGCACCGCCACCCGGCGCGCCAACGGGTCGGCCACCGCCGCCGTCGGACGCGTACCTGAAGAGAAGGCTCGGAAGGCGGCAAATCCGGCCACGAGCAGAACCACGGCGCCCCCGGCGATCATCGCCGGTCGCTGCCATCGGGGCCGCTCGGGCTGGTAGGCTTGCATGGCCTGGGTCGGCACGCGCCGGGAGGCCGTGGCCCGAATCGAGGACCGCCGGGTGGCCGTTGCCCCGAGGGGCATGCCGAGCAACTCGGCAAACTGCGCCGCCGTCTGGGGCCGGTCGGCGGGAACCTTCGCCATGGCCGCGAAGATGGTGTCCTCCACCTCTTCCGGCACGGTGTTTCGGACGATCCGGATACTTGGAACCGTCTCCATGGCGTGACGGGCCATCAAGGCATGAGCGGTCTTGGCCGTGAAGGGCGGTTCGCCGGCCAGCAACTCGTAGAGCATGCACCCCAGGCTGTAGAGATCGGAGGTGAGCCCGACCACTTCGCCCATGGACTGTTCCGGCGCCATGTAGACCGGGGTCCCAACCGCCATCCCGGTTTGGGTCAGCTTTTGTCCGGTTCCCTCGCTGACCGCCCGGGCGATGCCGAAATCCGCCACCAGGGCGTGGCCCCCGGCCAGCAGAATGTTCTCGGGCTTGATGTCACGATGGACGATGCCGAGGGCATGGGCGTACCCCAAGGCGTCGGCCACTTCGAGAATGATCTGGATCGCATCGTCAATGGCGAGGGGCCCGTCCCGATCGAGCCGGTCCCGCAGCGACTCGCCTTTGACGAAGGGCATGACATAATAGAGGAGACCGTCGGCCTCACCGGAATCGAACAGGCCCAGGATGTGGGGATGCTGGAGCTTGGCGGCGAGCCGAATTTCGCGTTCAAAGCGGTCGGCCCCGATCGTGACGGAAAGATCGGGATGCAGCACCTTGATCGCGACTTCGCGGTCGTGCTTCAAGTCCTTGGCCAGGAACACGGTGGCCATCCCGCCGCGTCCGAGTTCCCGCTCGAAGGCGTAGCGATCCGCCAACTCTTTTTCGAGACGCTCTAGAACGCTGGCCACGGCTCCTGGATTCAACGGGGTGAGAGAGGCTGAAAATATGGCCTCGCTCGGGTCGGGCGCAAACCCAAGCGGTCCCCAACTGGGTCTCGCCCGCCCGGGTGGCTAGATTGGCAGGCGTGTCCATACTCCAGCACTTGTTCGTCCAAAATCGAGCGTGGGCGGTTGCGACCGAACACCAGCGCCCCGGCTTCTTCGCCGCCCTCGCCACTCAGCAGGCACCCCGGTACCTCTGGATCGGTTGCTCCGACAGTCGGGTGCCGGCCAGTGAAATCGTCGGGCTCATGCCGGGCGAACTGTTCGTGCACCGGAACGTCGGGAACGTCGTGGTGCATACCGATCTCAACTGCCTGTCGGTCCTTCAGTACGCGGTTGATGTGATCAAGGTGGAGCACATCATCGTGTGCGGTCACTATGGCTGCGGAGGCGTGCGGGCGGCATGGGATGCGGTGCCGTTGGGCCTGATCGACAATTGGCTTCGCCACATCCAGGACGTGGCCGACCGGCACCGCGACGACCTCGCCGCCCGACCGACCATCGAGAGCCGGGTGGACCGGCTCTGCGAGCTGAACGTCCTCGAGCAGTCGGCCAATGTCTGCCGCACGTCGATCGTCCAAGATGCGTGGACCCGCGGCCAGCAGCTCTCGGTCCATGCCTGGGTGTATGCCCTCCAGGACGGCTTGCTCCGCGATCTGGAATTCACCCCGGCCAACCACCACCGCCCGGATTGGCTGACACCCTGCGACGACAAACCACCGCGATCCTGATCGCACGTCACGGGCCTCCCGAGGTACTCGTCGAGCGGACCATCCCCCTCGGCGACCCGGGGCCGGGCCAGGTCCATCTCGAAGTCGCCGCAACCGGCGTCAACTTTGCCGATCTGTTGATGCGGGCCGGCCTCTACGGCACAGTTCCGCCGATGCCTTACAGCCCTGGGTTCGAAGTGGTCGGCACGGTCCAGCGCATCGGGCCCGGCGTGACCGACTGGGCTCCCGGCGACCGGGCGGTCGGGTTGATTCGGCACGGCGGCTACGCCCGCGATCTGATGGTGGCCACGCCCAACCTGTTCCGATACCCAGCCAGTCTGTCCGCGCCCGAGGCGGCGTCGATCCCGGTGGCGTTTCTCACGGCCTGGGTGGCCCTGTTCGAATCGGCCCGGGTCCGCGAAGGGGAGACCGCCCTCGTCTTGAACGCGGCCGGAGGGGTCGGGACTGCGGCCGTGCAACTCTGTCGCTGGCGAAACATCCGGGTCATCGGAACGGCGGGCTCGGGGTCAAAACGCCAAGCCGTGGTCGACCGGTTGGGCGCGGCGGCGTGCTTCGACTCGGCCGGCGATTGGGGTGCCGAGGTGGCGCGGCTGGTCGGTCCCCGCGGGGTGGATGTGGCACTCGATGCGGTGGGGGGCCGGGCCACTCAGGTTTGCCGGTCGTTGTTGGCGCCGTTAGGCCGATTGGTGTTTTACGGAATGAGCGACGCGATGCCGGCCCGGCGGAAGAACTGGATCGCGATGATCCGGGCGTGGCTCCGCACCGGCCGGATCCACCCGCTCGACCTGATCGAGCCTAACGCGTCGGTGGCCGGCATCCACCTGCTCCATCTCCACGCGAAAGAAGCCCTGCTTCGACCCGCGCTTGAGCAGATCTATCAAGCGGTCACGGCCGGCGTGCTCACCCCGCTGGTCGACCGAGTGTTCTCGCTGGATCGGGCCGGCGCGATCGAGGCGCATCGGTATCTCCACGACCGGCGGGTTTTCGGCAAGGTGGTTTTGGCATGATGGTACACGTCGGTCGTCCCCTTTTTGTTCGAGCGTGGAGGTGGTCGTGACGAATGGCTTTTCGTGGCGGATGCTCTGGCTGGTCGCGTCAATCGTGGCGGCCGGATCGCCGCTCGCCCCGCTCGGCGCCCAAGCCGGCCGGACCACCATCTACCGAGATACCTGGGGCGTGCCCCATATCTACGCCGACCGGGAAGCCGACGGATACTACGGTTTCGGGTTCGTCGCCGCGGAAGACGAGGGCGAGTTCATCGGCCGGATTGCCCTGGCCTCCCGCGGCACCGCCGCCTTGGCGTTAGGCGCCGAGGGCGTCGAGTCGGACTACACCTCCCGGCTGTGGCGCCACTATGCCGAGTCTCGAATCGGGCTCAACCGGCTCAGCCCGGAATTGCGGCGGAACTACGAACGGTGGGCCCAGGGCTTTAATCGGTACGTGACCGACCATCGGACGGCCCTGCCGGCGTGGATGCCGGTGCTTACCGCCGTCGATTTGGTCGCCATTTCCCGGTGGCTGCTCTGGCTTGCCTATCAGGCCGGCGACGGATTGTCGAAATGCCGGGCCTCGGGCGTGCAGTTGTCGGCGGCCACGGCGGCCGGGCTCGCCAGTCGGGCGGTGGCCGCTTCGAACGAATGGGTGGTGGCTCCCTGGCGAACTGCCGGCGGCCGCACCATGGTGCTGAGCGACCCCCATGGCGAGGTCGACGGGCAGTTTGTCTTTGAGTTCCGGCTCCATGCGGGCCAACTGGAGATCGGCGGGTTTTCCGTTGCGGCGATGCCGCTGTTGATCCAGAATCGCCGGGTGTCGTGGGGCATGACGACGGGGGCGCCGAGCGTGGCGGATTGCTACGAGGTCCGGCTCGACCCGGGAAGCACCGACCGCTATCAGATTGATGGCCGGCCGCACCGGATCATCAAAGAGACCACCCGGATCGAGGTGGCCGGCAAACCGCCGGTGGTCCGGACCCTCGAATACACCAGGCACAATGGCGTCCTCTCGCCGGTGGTGGCCCGGGAAGACGGCAAGGTCTGGGTCGTCAGCACCAGCTACATGGACCGGGCCGGCGATTTCGACGAAGAGGTGTACCGGATGGCGCTGTCCCGGAATGTCGGGGAGGTCAAGGCGGCCATGCGAATTCAAGGAATGTTTCCGCAAAACGTCATGGTGGGCGACGCCGACGGCGGCACCTATTACCTCCGCGCGGGGCGAACCCCGCGGCGTCCGCCCGGTGTCAACTGGCGGCGGGCCCTCGACGGCAACACCTCGAAAACCGCCTGGCTCGGCATCCACCCGGTCGAGGACCTGGTTCAGATCGAGAACCCCGCCAGTGGATATATGCTGAACAACAACATCGCGCCCGACCGGATGTTCGAGGGCAGTCCGCTCACCACCGACCGGTATCCGGACTACATCTTCAACGACCAATCGGGGCGCACCAACTCGCGGGGTCGGCGAGCGACCGAGGTCCTGTCGGCCGCCGTTCGGTTCACGGTCGAGGACGCGATCGATTTGGCGCTCGACGAAAAATGGATCGACACCGACCGGTGGCGAGAGGCGCTCCGCCGGAGCCTGGCGAGCGATCCCGCCCGGATCGCCGCGTTCTCGCCCGCCGCCCGGCTGCTCGCGGATCGATTGCTTCGATTCGACGGCCAGGCGCGGGCGGATTCGAAGGCCGCGTTAGGCTATTGGTATTGGCGGACGACCCTGCTCAGCCAGGCGGGTACCGCGGGGACGATGGCGGTCCTGGATTCCGGCACCAATCCGGCCGCTCCACTCGGGGCCGGGGTGGCCGACCGGGTCTTCGCCGCGCTTGACGGAGCGGTCGCCGCGATGGCCCGGGAGGGCCGGACCGAGGCCACCCTGGGTGAGGTGTTTCGGATCGGCCGCCCCGGGTCGGCCTCATACCCGTTAGGCGGTGTGGCCCTCGCACCCGATAACCGGGCCCTCTGCGAGGGCATGGTGTCGTGGAACCTGCTCTGCGTCCATACCCTTCGGGCCTTCACGGCAACGGCACCCGACTCGAGCGGCCACCGGATGGCCGAGATCGGGTCGCGGCTGTTGCGGCTGACGATCTTCAGTGACCCGATCCAGTCGTTCACCCTTCATAATTTCGGCCAGACTCCGAAGGCCGGTTCGCCCCATCGGGACGACCAAGCGCGGCTGACCAGCGAACGGCGCCTCAAACCGATGCTGTTCGACCGAGCGGAGCTGATGCCGCATGTCACATCGCAGATGACCCTCGAGGTACCGCCGCTATGACGACAACGAAGACCCAGCGCTCCGCCCTCGTGGTCGCCATCGTACTCGCGGGGGCCGGCGAGTTGCCGGCGCAGCGGACCGGCGAATGGAATGTCACCGAACCCCGGGGCAAGACCCGAGTGATCGATTTCACCGTCGATCAGGGCACCTACATGTCGGTCGATCCCTCGCCGGACGGGGCGTGGGTGGTGTTCGATCTCCTCGGTCATGTGTATCGGGTTCGGATGGCGGGGGGCACGGCCGAGAACCTGACGGCTGGGAGCGGGATCGCGCTCAACTACCATCCCCGGGTGTCACCGGACGGCCGGGAGATCGCGTTCGTCTCCGATCGGAGCGGACAAGACAATCTCTGGGTCATGAACTTCGACGGCTCGAACCCGAGGCTGATCGTTGCGGACGACGATTCCCGGGCCGCGGAACCGGCGTGGACGCCGGACGGCCAGTCGATTCTGATTTCCCGGAAGGTGAAATCACCGGCCGGGTTCTATCGGACCAACGACGAGATCTGGCAGTTCCCGCGCACCGGAGGGCCAGGCAAGGCGCTCGTGAAGCTGGCGCCGTCGGCCTCCTCGGCTCCGGCGCGGGCCGGCTATTGGGTCGGCCAGGATCGCGCCCAGTGGCCCTCGATGTCGGCCGACGGCCGCTTCGTCTATTTCCACTCGTCGCTCTTCTCCGGCGCCGACCGGCGGCTCCGCCGCCTCGACGTGGCCTCGGGCCGGATCGATGATTTGACCGAGGCCAAAGACCGGTACCTCACCTGTTGCGGCCGGACCAGTTATCCGGCCCGGCTCGGCGAGATCGCGCCCGAGGTGTCGCCGGACGGACGGTGGCTTGCCTTTGCCCGAAAGATTCCCGGGGCGAAGACGTCGTACCGGGGCCACGACTACGTCGGGCGGACCGCGCTCTGGCTTCGGGATCTCGAGACCGGTACCGATCGAGTGATCATGGATCCGATTACCAGCGACGCGATGGACCTCCATCCCGCCTGGGACCACCGGGTTCTTCCCGGATACGCCTGGACCCGGGACGGCAAGTCGATCATCCTGACCCAAGGCGGGAAGATCCGGCGGCTCTCGGTCGAGTCGGGCCGGGTGGAAACGATTCCCTTCGAGGCCCGGATCCGCCGGGAAATTTCGGAGATGGCCCGGCATGCGGCCAAGATCGACGACCGATCGTTCCAGCCGAAGGCGCTCCGATGGCCGGTCTCGTCACCCGACGGCCGGCGCCTGGTATTCGAGGCGGTCGGCCGGTTGTGGATCAAGGATCTGCCTAACGGCCAGGTGGCACCGCTGGTTCCGGCCTCGCCGGGCGGCTTCGAGCTGACGCCCGCCTGGTCGCCCGACGGGCAATCGGTGGTGTTCGCGACCTGGAGTGACACCGAACGCGGCGCGGTGTGGCGGGTGGTGCCCGGCCAAGCGCCGGAGCGGCTCACCCAGACGCCGGGCCGCTATCTCCATCCCCAGTTCGCGGCCGACGGACGGACCGTGGTGGTCAACCGGTGGGCGCCCGCGATGAACTACTTCCCCGACGGCACCGGCTGGGAGCTGGTGGCGCTCGGCGACGGCGGCCGGTCATCGGTGGTCCGGGGTCCGGGGCCCGTGGTGGCGACGGCCTTCGACAGCACGGGGCTCGAATACCGGGTCCGCGGCACCACCCTCGTCGCCACCCGGTCAAACGGCCGGAATCCGTGGCTCCATCCGGTAGTGGCCGGGTCGGTGGCGCTGGTGGCACCGTCACCGGACGGCCGGTGGCTCGCGATCCAGCAGCAACACGACATCTACCTCGCCCCATTGCCGGCGGTGGCGGCCGGCGATTCCCTGATGGTCAGCCTGGCGGATGACTCGCCGTCGCTTCGGCGGCTGACCCGGCAGGGCGGGATGTTTGCTCGGTGGCGGAATGCCGCCACGGTCGAAATGGTGAGCGCCAACCGCTACCTGGTCCATAACGTGACCACCCAGGTCACCGACACGATCCCGATCGGCTTCGACGTCCCCCGCGATCGGGGGCTCGGGACCATGGCGTTTACCGGAGCCCGGATCGTCACCCTCGACCAGCGGCGGGTCATCGAGCGCGGCACGGTGGTGGTGACGGACGGGCGGATTGCTTGCGTCGGGGTCTGTTCGCTGACGGGGATCGCGCACCGGGTCGATGCCCGCGGCAAGACGATTATTCCGGGGTGGGTTGATGTCCATGCCCACCACACGACCGATGAAACCGATGGGATGATTCCCGAGCGGCGGGCGTCGTCGGCCAGCTACCTGGCGTGGGGGGTGACCACCACCCACGATCCCGCCAGCCAGGAACAATCGAGCTTCTCGCTTTCGGAAATGATCGAGGCCGGCCGCCTCACCGGACCCCGCACCTACTCGACGGGCGTCCCGCTCACCTGCAGCGATTTCGATGACCTTCGCAACATCGCGTCCTACCAGGACGCGCTCGATCACATCCGGCGCGAGGCGAACCTTGGGGCCATCTCGATCAAGGACTACCGCCAGTGCACCAGGATTCAGCGCCAGATGATGGCCGAAGCAGCAAGGGCCGTCGGGGTGACCCTGACATCGGAGGGTTCCGATCCTTTGTATCTGGTCGGCTTGATCATGAGCGGGAGTACCGGCTGGGAGCATGCCATTCAGTATCACCCCTTGTACGCCGACTACACCCGCTTCCTCGGCAAGGCCGGAGCCCACTACTCCGCGCAGTTGTTCATCTCCGACTACCCCCACGGCGCGGCGATCGACTATTGGCTCGGGCAGGAAGATCTCTGGCGGAACGACAAAGTGCGGGAGTGGAGCCGGTGGCCGGAAACGGCGCTCCGCCGCGGCCTGACGAAGAAGCCGCTCGACGAGTTCATCTTCCCGATCTTGGCGGAGGGCGCGGCCGACATCAAGCGGAACGGCGGGTATCTCGGCGTCGGCGCCCACGGCGAGCAGAACGGACTTGGCACTCACTGGGAGGTCTGGAGCTACGCGCAGGCGCTCACCCCGATGGAAGCTCTCGAAGCGGCCAGCCTCGACGGGGCCCACTTCCTCGGCCTCGAACGCGAGCTTGGTTCGATCGCGCGGGGCAAGTTGGCGGACTTGGTGGTGCTCAATTCGAATCCGCTGCTCGACATTCGGAAGACGACCGACATCCGGTATGTGATGAAGGCGGGCCGGCTCTATGAGGCCCGGACGATGGATGAGATCTGGCCGCGGCAGAAGCCGTACGGGAAGAAGCCGTGGGACCAGGCAGAGATGCATCGACTCGATGTCCGGCCCGATACGTATTGGGACTCCAAATCGGCGCCCAGCCAGAGGCCACGATGAGAATGCGTGCCGTTGCGTTCGCGGTAGGGCTGGTCGGCACCCTCGGCGTTCACCCGACGTTGGCCCAGCGGCCGGACGCTCGGAACTACTCCACCGCGCAATACCAGGTCGCCGAAACCCGGAGTCTCATGGTCACGATGCGCGACGGGGTCCGGGTGTCGGTGGACCTGTATCGGCCGGCCGCTCCGGGGCCGCAGGCCGGGATTCTCTACATCACGCCCTATGACAACGCCGGGATCCGGGCCCGGGCCCGATGGTTTGCCGAGCGCGGTTTCGCGGTCATCGCGGCCGATTCGCGGGGCCGGTTCGATTCCGAGGGCGACTGGGATCCGTTCACCCCCAACCACAAGACCGACGGCTACGATCTGGTCGAGTGGATTGCCAAGCAGCCGTGGAGCAACGGCCGGGTCGGGATGATCGGCGGATCGTACTCGGGCTGGACCCAATGGTGGACGGCCAGCCAGGCGCCGCCGGCGCTCAAGGCGATCGCGCCGCAGGTCGCGCCCCCCGACCAGATGGAGAACATCCCCTATCAGAACGGGATCATGCTGGGGGCCTTCGTCGATTGGGCCGGTTGGATGTCGGGCCGGACCGCGCAGGTGGTCGACAGCGGTCCGTACGGCGGCTATACCAACACCCGGGCCCGCGACCTCTGGCACACGCCATACCTAACGCTCAACGAGGCGCGCGGGCTCGCCTTCGCACCGTGGTGGGAGACCTGGATTCGGGCCAACCTTTCGACCCATCCCTATTGGAAGGGTATCTCGTATCAAGGGCCCGAGAATTACGCCAAGATGACGGTGCCGGCGCTCAACATGACCGGCTGGTTCGATGCCGACTTTCCGGGCTCGCCGATGAACTATCTCGGGATGAAGGCGCACAGTGCCTCCGCCGAGGGGCGCCGGCCCAAACTGATGATCGGACCGTGGTCCCACGGGCTCAACGAACGGGTGGTAGGCGGAATCGACTACGGGCCCGAGGCCTTGATCGATCTCGACGGGTACATCGCCCGGTGGTACGACTATTACCTCAAGGGGATCGATAACGGCGTCGTCAACGATCCACCGGTCTGGGTCTTCGTGATGGGGCCGAACCGGTGGTACGCGGAAAAGGACTGGCCGCTTCCGCAAACCAAGTGGACGCCCTACTACCTGACCAGCGGCGGGCGGGCCAATTCCCTCAAGGGTGACGGCGTCTTGTCGACCACCCAGCCGAAGACGGCGGGGCTCGATACCGCGCCGCTGCTCTGGCTCG
>JANPEL010000367.1:0-4482 GCA_031431925.1 Gemmatimonadota bacterium
GAACGTCCAGACCAAGGACGTGAAGTACGAGCCCCTGATCCGGCCCGACGACCGGCCGGCGACCCACCTCAATGCGGGCATCCTGGCCAAATATCGAGACCAGCTCCGGCCGTTCTACTACGATGCAGCCAAATACGGGACCTACCTCGAGCAACTGGGGGTCAAGTATCCGACCGTCCGCGCTCCCGACGGGACCTGCGGGCCCAAAGCCGTGCCCTGAGGACCGGGCCTGTGCATGGGTGACGGCTCGGGGACTCTCCCAGGCCGTCACCCTTTCCGAAATGGCCCCCGATGCGAATCCGATCCGAAGTCCCTCTCCTCCTGCTTTTCGTTACCGCCTGTAGCATGGCGGCTCGTCCCACCGCTCCGGTAGACCAATCGATGGTCAGTACCAAGGTGGTTGCCGCATCGGACATGATGGCCGTCCGGGCCATGCCCTCGCCCGCCGGATCGATCGCGCCAGAGGCCGGCGGCCAGGGGGGCATCGTGCTTCCGTCGCTGATGGTCATCCGAACCGGCCAGGTGGCGATCGAAGTTGACTCGCTCGATCGGGCCATCCGACTCGTGGGGGAGGCCGCCACGGCCGCCGGCGGTTTCCTTGCCAATACCTCGATTCAAACCGGGCAGAATGCCCCCCGGACGGCCACCCTCGAGGTGAAGATCCCCTCCGATCGATACCAGGGAACCCTCGATCGGCTGAACGCCGTCGGCAAGGTCACCTCGGCCACCACCACCGCGCAGGATGTCGGTGAGGAATTCGTCGATGTGTCGGCCCGGGTGTCGAACGCCCGGAAGCTCGAGGATCGGCTCCTCAATCTGCTGGCCACCCGGACCGGAAAGCTCGAGGATGTTCTCTCGGTCGAGCGCGAGCTGGCCCGGGTCCGGGAGGAGATCGAGCGCTATGAAGGGCGGATTCGGTACCTCAAGGCTCAGGTCTCGATGAGTACCATCACCATCACCGTGTTCGAGCCGGTTCCGCTGGTCGGCGATCCCGGCGAGAACGTACTGGTCCAGGCGTTGAAAGAGAGTTGGCGGAACTTCGTGGCGGTGATTGCCGGGGGGATCGCGATGGCCGGCGGCCTGATTCCGGTGGTGGTGCTCGTGGGGCTTGGGGGGCTGGTGATTCGGGCCGGCTGGCGGCGGCTCCGCCCGGTTCCGGGAACCGTCAGCGGATCGTAGGCGGTGCCACAAACCCCCGCTCGATCGGCGTGGCGAGATCGGGTGGGGCGGGCGGCCGAACCCAGAGATCGATCGCGAGGTAGACGGTCTTGGTGAACGGGAAAATCAGGACCGGGGTCAGTCCGACCGTCAGGAGTCCGCCCGCCAGCAGCGCGTTCCACGGCACGGCGGGCCAGGTCGCCACCATGGCAGTGGCAAAAAAGGCGCAGAAGGCGGCTTCGGTGGCAAACAGATTGATCGTGTAACTGCCGAGCCAGTAGCCGGGCTCATGGCGATCCAGGCGGAAGCCGCAGACCGGACAACACGGACAGACCGTAAACCAGCCCAAGAAGAGTGGGTGACCGCCGCAAACCGGACACCGAAGCCGGAGCGCCCGGGAGAACAAGGTCCGGGGAGGCGGAAACGCGGTCATCTCTAGATTGGGAGCTCGTCGCGCACCAGCACCAGGATGGCGGCCTGCGGCACCACCAGGTACTTCTTGTCTTCGAAGCTGATTTCGACCGCCGCTTTGCGGAAAAAGATCGCCTGGTCGCCGACCCGGGCCTGCATCGGGCGGAAGCGGGGGGTCTTTTCCATGGCGCGCCACGGCTCCTCGTCGAAGGTCGAGAGGTCGGCCACCGGGTCGCCCTGGCCGGTCGCGACGATCAGCCCGCTCTGGACCTGCTGGGTGTCGATGGCGGTGGCCGGCAGGTAGAGTCCGACCCGGGTCCGCTCTTCCCCGTCGTCCGGGGTGATGAGGACCCGATCGCCCACGACCAGAATCTTCTTCGGGGGAAAATCCATACTCTACTTCGTCTGGTGGACGGTAATCAATTCGATCAGCCGGAGCTTCCGGGACATGGTGGGCAGGCGGAGGGACACTTCCTCCCCCACCTTCCGGTCCATCAGGGCCCGGCCGAGGGGTGACATCAGGGAGATGTGGCCGGCATCGATGTCCATCATTTCAGCCAAGACCAGATGAAAGGTCTCGGTTTCATCGGTTTCGAGGTCGGTGACGGTGACCTTCGACCCCAGGCCGACCCGGTCGGTCGGGGCTTCGGTATTGGCAAGTTGGGCCAGTTGGGACAGGCGAAGATGCAATTGTCCGAGCCGGGCCTGGACCAATTGCTGACGCTCGAGGGCCGCCTTGTATTCCGAGTTCTCGCGGAGGTCGCCCATCGCGACGGCGGTGGCGATGGCCTGGGGCAGGGTGACGGTGAGCTCGTGGCTCAACGCCTCGATCTCTTTGCCCAGTTTTTCCCGCATTTCCTGAATCATGTCGGCGGCCGGGCTAAAAAGAAGTCCGCCCGGCGGGGGAAACCAGCCGGGCGCCAAGTATCAACCAGGCATAAAGATAGCAACTTCCAGACGGGAGCGAAACTTCTTGACGCAACTTGTTGGGTAGACTAACCTTCCGCGCGCCTCATTCGGTCGATGCAGGCTCGGCTCTGTCCCCACAATTTGGACGCAAACCGCATGGATAGTCGCCCCGTACGCGCCTGGCGCGCGTGGCTGGCTCGGGCCCTCGGGCTCGGACTTTTGGTGTTTGTGGCGGCCTGCGCGAAGGACTACCCGCAGACCACACTCGCTCCTGCATCCGACATCACCCGGATGATCGACAGCGTGTTCCGCACCACGTTTTGGTGGGCACTCGCGGTGTTCATTCTGGTGGAAGGCGCGTTGGTGTATGCCCTGTGGCGGTTCCGGGCCAAGCCGAACGATCCGGAGCCGGAGCAGAGCCACGGGAACACCACCCTCGAGATCGTCTGGACCGCGATTCCGGCCATCATCTTGGTCTTTATCGCGATTCCGACCGTTCGAACCATCTTCAAGACCTCGTTGCCGGCTCCGAACCCGGAGGTCGAGGTCGAGGTCATCGGCCACCAGTGGTGGTGGGAATACCGGTATCCGAAGCTCGGCGTCGTGACCGCCAATGAGTTGGTGGTGCCCCAGGGCAAGATGGTGGGGCTTCGGATGTGGAGCGCGGATGTGCTCCACAGCTTCTGGTCGCCGCAGTTGGCGTCGAAGCGCGATGTCTTCCCGATCTTGTCCAAGACCAAGTTCAAGAAAGTCAATCCGCTCTGGTTCACGGCCGACACGGTCGGGGACTACACGGGGCAGTGTGCCGAGCTCTGCGGGATTCAACATGCCCGGATGGGCCTGCGGGTCATCGTCAAGAGCCAAGCGGATTTTGATCTATGGGTTGCCGCCAGCCGAGTCGGGTCGCCGTTGGTGAACGGGGGCAAGGTCGATCCCGGCCTCGACAGCGCCTGGAAGACCGACACGATCCATACCAAGGGGCAGGCGGCGTTCCTAGCCGGAGGTTGCATCAGCTGCCACGCGATGGTCGGGACTCCGCTCGCCGGGGCGCTGAAGCTCCGGGGCCCGAATCTGAGCCAGTTTGGCGCCCGGACCACGTTGGGCGCCAACATGTACGAGAATACCCCGACCAACTTGGCGCAGTGGCTTCGGGATCCCCAAGGTATGAAGCAGGGAAGTCACATGATTCTCCCGCGCCCGTTGACTGAAACGGAGATCACGGCCTTGGTGGCCTATCTCCGCATGCACAAGTAAGGCGAGGCACGACGACCATGGCTACCTCGGTACTCGAGCACCGCGCGCCCGCGACGGCGCACAATTTTCCCAAGACTGGGTTGTGGAGCTGGATCACGACGGTCGACCACAAACGGATCGGCATTCTCTATGGTGCCACCGCGTTCATCTTCTTTCTCCTCGGCGGCGTTGAGGCCTTGATCCTGCGGCTCCAGTTGATGGGGCCGAACGGCAAGCTGGTCGATCCGGATACCTACAACGCGCTCTTCACCATGCACGGCACCACCATGATCTTCCTGGGTGTGATGCCGCTGAGTGCCGCCTTCTTCAATTACTTCATTCCGATCCAGATTGGGGCCCGGGACGTGGCGTTTCCGCGGCTCAACGCCTTCAGCTACTGGGTGTTCCTGCTCGGCGGCATCTTCATCAACGTCAGCTTTCTGGTGGGCGCGCCGCCCGATGGGGGGTGGTTCGGCTATGCCAACCTGACCAGCAGCCGGGTCATGGAAGCCACCGCCGCCGCGCCGTCGCCGGGCATGAACATCGACTTCTGGGTTATTGGCCTGCAAATCCTCGGCATCGCATCCATTGCCGCGGCCCTCAATTTCTTCGTGACGATCGTCAACCTCCGGGCGCCGGGCATGAAGATGCTCCGGATGCCGATGTTCGTCTGGATGAGTTTCGTCGTCCAGGTGCTGTTGCTGCTTGCCTTCCCGGTCATCACGGTGGCCTTGGTGTACCTGATGATGGACCGGAACTTCGGGTCGAGCT
>JANPEL010000368.1:0-5639 GCA_031431925.1 Gemmatimonadota bacterium
CGGCCCGCTCGAGATCGCGGGCCGCCAAATCAGGTTCCCGGACCAGCAACAGCAACTCGCCCCGGCGGCGGAAGAGCCGGGGGTCGGTCGGATCGGCTTCGATTGCCTCAGTATAGATATCGATGGCTTCGCGGAGCCGACCCATGGCCGCGGTTCGGCGACCGAGGAGCAACTGGGTATTGAGATCGTCCCGCCGGGCGCCGGCCCGGCGCTTCGCCTCCGCCAACTGGCCGACCCGGGCCTGACCCTCCGCGGCGGACAGGGTGACCGACCAGAGCGTGTCACCCAGCAAGGACACCGCCTCGGCGCCTAACGGTGGCGGGGCGAGCCGCAGGGTCGGCGGGCCGCACCCTGCGAGCAGCCCTGCGAGCCCGAGCCAGAGGACGGCCGATTCGGCGGTCAGGGGCATCCGGCGCCAGGGCCCGGCGGCCGGGTCACGAGCCAGGTTCTCACGAGGACGTCCCTTCGGAGCGATTACTCCAGATGATCGGCGGCCCACGCGTTGATGTAGT
This sequence comes from Gemmatimonadota bacterium, assembly GCA_031431925.1. Taxonomy (GTDB): domain Bacteria; phylum Gemmatimonadota; class Gemmatimonadetes; order Gemmatimonadales; family GWC2-71-9; genus SHZU01. The sequence goes on from JANPEL010000368.1 coordinate 513, forward strand.
CGATCAAATCGGCCAAGGGCGTGCCGGGCCCGAACAGCCGGCCGACACCCTGCTTGGCCAGACACTCGATGTCTTCCGGCGGAATGATACCCCCGCCGGTCAGCAGGATATCAGGGCGTCCTTGGGCATCGAGCAGCTTCCGGACCCGCGGGAAGAGCGTCATGTGGGCACCGGACAGAATCGAGAGCCCGACCACGTCGGCGTCTTCCTGGATGGCGGCCGTCGCGATCATCTCCGGGGTCTGATGAAGGCCGGTGTAGATGACTTCCATTCCGGCGTCACGAAGGGCGGCCGCCACGACTTTGGCGCCGCGATCATGGCCATCGAGCCCGGGCTTGGCCACCAGGACGCGAATCGGCCGGGGTAACGGTTTCGTGTTAGGCATGTTTAGAAGAACACCGGTTCTTTGTAGGCGCCATAGACCCGTTCGAGGGCATGGCGAATTTCGAACAAGGTGGCATACGACCGAGCGCAGTCGAGCATCGCGGGAATGACGTTCCGGTCCTCTTCGGCGGCTCGGGTGAGTTCGGCGAGGGCGGGGCCGACCCGGGTGGCATCCCGGGCCGCCCGGAGCGTCGCGAGCCGGTCGCGCTGGGTCCGGTCGGCTTCCTCGCCGACCCGGAGGGTTTCGAGCGGACGGTCGGGTTCGTCTTCGACGAACGCGTTGACGCCGACCACCGCCCGGGTCGCCGCATCCACCTCATCCTGGAACCGGGCCGCCGACGCGGCGATTTGGCGCTGGAACCAGCCCTTTTCGATGGCCTTGACCACGCCACCGTGGGCCTCGATCTCGGCAAAGAGGCCTTCCGCTTCGCGCTCCATCGTGTCGGTGAGCGCCTCGACATAATAGGAGCCGCCTAACGGATCGGCGACGTTCGCGGCGCCGGTTTCGTAGGCGAGAATTTGCTGAGTCCGGAGCGCGACGCGCACCGACTCTTCCGTCGGCAGGGCCAGCGTTTCATCGAGGGCATTGGTATGGAGCGACTGGGTACCGCCCAGCACCGCGGCCAGGGCCTGGTAGGCCACCCGGGCCACGTTGTTGAGCGGCTGTTGCGCGGTTAGGCTCACGCCGGCGGTTTGGCAGTGAAATCGCATCTTCCAGCTCCGATCGTCCCGGGCGCCATACTTATCGCGGAGGTGACGGGCCCAGATCCGACGGGCCGCCCGGAGCTTGGCGATTTCCTCGAAAAAGTCGTTATGGACATCCCAGAAGAACGAAAGCCGGGGCGCAAAACTGTCGACGGCCAACCCACGGGCGATTCCGTGTTCGATGTACGAGAAGCCATTGGCGAGCGTGAACGCCAACTCCTGCGCGGCCGTGGCGCCGGCCTCCCTGATGTGGTAGCCGGAAATCGAAATAGTGTTCCAACGGGGCGTGTGCTCCGCACCCCATTCGAACATGTCGACGATGATCTTCATCGCCCGGTCGACCGGATAGACCCAGGCGTGCTGCGCCTGGTACTCCTTCAACATGTCGTTTTGGACGGTCCCCTGGAGTTTGGCGATGTCAACGCCCTGCTTTTCGGCGGCGGCGATGTAGAAGCACCAGAGAATCGCCGCGGGACCGTTGATGGTCATCGACGTCGAGACTTGATCGAGGGGAATCCCCTCGAAGAGCGTCTCCATGTCGGCCAGGCTCGAAATCGCGACCCCGCATTTGCCGACCTCGCCCTCGGATCGGGGATGATCCGAGTCATACCCCATCAGGGTCGGGAAATCGAAGGCCACGGAGAGACCCGTCTGGCCCCGTTCGAGGAGGAACTTGTACCGCTGGTTGGTATCGATCGCAGTGCCGAACCCGGCGAACTGCCGCATCGTCCAGAGTTTCCCGCGGTACATCGTCGGGTGAATGCCGCGGGTGTACGGGAACCGACCGGGGAGCATCCCGTCCCCACCCAGGGTGTCGACCAAGTTGGCGGGGGTGTAGACCGGCTCAACCGACCGCCCGGAGATCGACGTGAAATTCCCGTCCGACCGAAGCGGCAGGCGGCCGAACTCGGCCCGCCACGCCTCGACTTCCCGGGTCAGTTCCGCGAGCTCGCGTTCCCGATCGGCCAGACGGCTGGCCAATTCCGACGCCGACGCATTGCCGTGACTCATGAAAGCGCTCCTTCCTTCAGTCCGGCCACCACCAGGGCGGCCACTTCGTACGGGCTGGTCCGGCCCGCGACCATGTCATCGATCCGATCGGCGATCAAGGCCTCGGTGGTCGCCTCCCGCCACACCCACCGCTCGACGGCCCGACTGACCACTTCGCGGGTCCGGAGGGCGAGCCGGCGACGACGGCGTTCGGTCAGCGCACCCGTCGCCTCGATGGCCGCATAGTGGGCCGTGACCGCCGCCACGATGGCAGCGACGCCCTCGCTCTTCGCGGCGGACGCCAGCAGCACCGGCGGCTCCCACCCGGCCGGCTCCGGCGTCGGGGGGACGTCCTTGACGCCCAACTTTTTGAGCGAGACCCCGTGATGGCCCTTGATCCGGCGGAGGGCATTCCCCTTCCGAATCCCGAGGGTCACCTCGATTTCCGACTGCAATTTCTCGGCCCCCGGGCGGTCCGCCTTGTTCACCACAAAGAGGTCGGCAATCTCCATCACCCCTGACTTGAGGGTCTGGATCCCATCGCCCGATTCGGGCACCAGCACCAGCACCGTCGAGTCCGCCATTCGGGCCACATCGAGTTCCGACTGGCCGACGCCCACGGTCTCAATCAGAATCCGGTCGAAACCCGCAGCATCGAGAACATCGCAGACCTCCCGCGTGCTCGTGGCGAGGCCGCCGAGTGAGCCGCGGGTGGCCATCGACCGAATGAAGACCCCCGGATCGAGCGCCACGCCTTCCATTCGAATCCGGTCGCCGAGGAGGGCGCCGCCGGTAAACGGGCTGGTCGGGTCGACCGCCACGATGGCCACCGTTAGGCCCAGGGCGCGATACGCGGCCGCGAGTTCGTGGGTCAAGGTCGACTTTCCGGCGCCCGGCGGACCGGTGATGCCAATCCGATGGGCCCGACCCAGCTTCGGATGCAGAGCCGAGAGCAGTTCCTCGAAACCCGGGCGGCCGTTCTCCACGATTGAAATCGCCCGCGCCAGGGCAGCGGGGTGTTCAACGGTCAGGGTGGCAAGTGACGGGTTGCGTTCCATTCCGGGGAAAACTGGCACCCCGGGCAATCGCACGCAAGTTGCGGCCGCAAATGGGGTTAGGCGGCTTCAAGCTAAAGGAGAAGCCAGGTCGAGAGCCCGAGGAGAAAGAAGAACCCGCAGGTGTCGGTAAAGGTGGTGACAAAAACCGAGGACGCGAGCGCCGGGTCGATCCCGAACCGCTTGAGGATCATCGGGATAAACGCCCCGGCGAAGCCCGCCACCAGCATGTTGCCGGTCATGGCGAAGAACACCACCACCCCGAACATCGGGTTGCCCTGGATGACCGTCGCAACGAGGCCGGCCACGAATCCGGTGGCCACGCCATTGATGCCCCCGACCACCATTTCCTTGCGAATGACCTCCCAGAATTCCCGGAAGTCGATCAGGCCGAGCGCCAACCGCCTGACGTTGACCGCGAGGGCTTGGGTCCCGGTATTACCGCCCATCCCGGCCACGACTCCCATGAAAGCCGCCAGAAACCCCAGCCGCTCAATGGTGCCGCTGAAGAACAGAGGCACCATCGCGGCGAGGAATGCGGTGGCCAAATTGGCGAGGAGCCACGGCAGCCGGCTTCGCACCGCCTCGCGCCAGCCGGCGCCGAGGTCCTCGTCGCCCGAGACGCCACCGAATCGGAGGAGGTCTTCGGTGGCTTCGGCCTCGCCGACGTCCATCACGTCGTCGAAGGTGATCCGGCCGAGCAGGCGTTGATCGCGATTGACCACCGGAATGGCCGACACGTTGTAGCGCCCCATCAAGCGGGCCACTTCCTCTTGGTCCATCTCCGGCGGCACGGTCACGTCGGGATCTTCCATGACCTCCCGCAACGGCCGGTCCGGGGCCGAGAGGACCAAGCGCTTGAACGACATGATGCCCTTCAAACGCCCTTCACCGTCGACGACGTAGGCCTCGGAGAAATCCTCAAGCTCATCGGCCTGGCGCCGAATCTCGTCGAGCCCCTGCCCGACCGATTCGTGCTCCATCACCGTCACCACCTGGGACGTCATCAGGCCGCCGGCGGTCTCCCGGTCGTACTGGAGCAGGTCGGCGACCTCTTCGCGCTGTTCGGGATCTTCGACTTCCGCCAGGATTCGCCGTTGCTCTTCGGGTTCCAGGTCCTCGAGCAAATCCGCGGCATCGTCGTCCGGCAGCCCTTCGAGAATCTCGGCGGCTTCGCCGGGCTCCAACGCCGCCAGCGTGTCTTCGGCGTGCTCCTCCTCCGGCAACTCCCAGAGCGCCGACCCGGAGAGGGATGGCGGCAGGAGCTTGACGATTTCAACCCGCTCGTCGTCGTCGGCCTCAGCCAGCACGTCGGCCAGATCGGCGGCCCCGAGTTCCTCGGCCTCGGCCAGGAAGTCGGCGATCTGGCCGTTCCGGACCAGGGCCAGGAGCCGGCGGGCGTCGTCGCCGGTCATCGCCTTTCCCGATCGAGCAGCACTGGGCCGGCCCCGGCACGCCGAACCAGCAGGCGTTCAATCCGCGTGGCGGTGGCCCCGAGGACATCGAACTCGAGACCGCTCACCCGGAGCCGTTCGCCCGGGCGCGGAAACCGACCCAGCAATTCCGCCAACCGGCCGCCGACCGACTGGGAGGGACCGGCCGGGAGGGCGACACCGAAGCGGTCCTCGAGTTCGGCCACCTCGGCGGCTCCGGTCGTTTCCCACGGGCTGAACTGATCGGGCGCCTTCCGCTCGGCGGTCTCGTCGTGCTCGTCGAAGATCTCGCCGACCATCGCCTCGAGCAAATCTTCGAGCGTCACGATACCTAACGTGCCGCCGAATTCGTCCAACACCACCGTCAAATGCCGGCGTTCCCGTTGCATGTCGAGCAGCACATCACCCGAGGCCCGGCTGGCCGGGGTGGCCCCAACGGGCCGGATCGGAACCGGCGCCGCATCTTTGACCTTCAGCAGATCGAAGACGTGGACCATGCCGACCACCTCGTCCAAGGTGCCGCGATACACCGGAAGGCGGCTGTAGCCGCTGTGGATGAA
>JANPEL010000369.1:0-100410 GCA_031431925.1 Gemmatimonadota bacterium
ACGGCCAGATGAAGATTAGATGAGACCGGTGAGAAGGTGGTGCTATCTCCAGCGAAAGATCCGGAGGGCCACGGTGAAACAGATTACGAGCCAGGCTATCAAAATGGATAGCTCGAGACCGAGATCGGCGAACCCGGCGCCTTCGAGCATGATGGCGCGAAGTGCGTCATTGACCGCGGTGAGCGGAAGGGCCTTGACGAACGGCTGCATTGCATCGGGAAAATTGGCTGACGAAAAGAAGACCCCCGACAGCACCCACATGGGGAGCATGGCGAAGTTCATCAACCCGGATGCCGCCTCGACGGTTTTGGGTCGCGCCGCAATCAGGAGCCCAAGACCCCCAAAGGCGAGGGAGCCGAGCAGGCAAACCACGGACAACGTCGCCACCGATCCTCGGAGCGGCACGCCGAACACCAGCACGCCAAAGGTGACGAGGGTACCCACTTCGACCACGAGTAACGTAAGCCGGGCCAACAGAAACGAGAGCAAGTATTCCGCCCGGGACATCGGGGTGGCGACGAAGCGCTTGAGAAGTTTCTTTCGACGCTGGTCGACGACGGTAAATCCGATGCCCCACATACTGCTGGCCATGAGATTCATGCCGAGGAGACCCGGGATCAGGAAATCGATATAACGCGATCCTGGTTCGCGAACGAGCGCGTCGGCGGTGACCACGGGGTCTTGGCGCCCGTTGCCTCGCTGCAGGGCATCGTCGACGATCCGCCGGGCGCTGATCGACTCGGGGCGGGTGTCGTCAAAGCGGTATTCGACGGCGGTGCCCGTGGTGGCTGCCACGACAAGGGCCACCTTGCCGGTTCGCAGATAGCGGATGGCGACCGAGTCGTCGAGCAGCTTGACGTCGAGCTGCCGATCCCGCGTCAATCCCGTGACGATCGCGGCCGCGGCGTCGTTTCGGACCACGGCAACCTTGAGCACCTCCGGCGGCTTGTTCCGAAAGGCGAGGCCGAGTCCCGCGGCCATGATGATCGGGAAGATGAAGGTCCAGAACATGGCCTCCGGCTCCCGGTAGAACTCCCGAAACCGAGCCAGGGTCAGTTGGACGATGGCTCGTTCGCGCCAGCTGCGGGCGTCAGGCATCGCGGAGGTGCCGTCCGGTGAGGTGGACGAAGACATCTTCGAGCGTCGCGGTATGAGTGACCAGATCGGTCAAGGTCGCGTCGATGCTCGTCAGGTACTCGAGCAGCGCGGGAATCGTCTGATGAACGCGAGACACATCGAGTTGATAGCGATCATCGACCGCCTTGACGCGAGTGACCCCGGGCAGCGCGCCGAGGGTGGTGGGATCGGCGACGGCATGGTCGAGCCGAAACTCGACGACATGTTCGCTGCCGACTAGCCCGATCAACTCATGCGGGGTGCCGAGCGCGATGATCTTGCCGTGGTCGACGATGGCCACCCGGTCGCACAATTGCTCCGCTTCGTCCATGTAATGGGTGGTGATCACGATGGTACGACCCTCGGCCTTGAACCGGGTAATCAGATCCCAGAGCTGGCGGCGGGACTGGGGGTCGAGACCGGTCGTGGGTTCGTCAAGAAAGAACAACTCGGGGTCGCCGACGAGGGCGCAGGCCAACGCCAGCCGCTGTTTTTGCCCGCCCGACAATTGACCCACCCGGGCGTTCCGTTTCTCACCCAGCTGAACGGCCGCGATGACCTCGTCGACGGGGCGCCGGCGGGGATAGAAGCTCTGGAACAACTGCACGGTTTCTTCGACCGTAAGTTTCTCGGTTAGTTGGGTTTCCTGCAGCGAGATCCCGATTGATGCGCGAATCTCGTCGGGGTGCTCACGGTGGGTCATGCCGAGGACTCGAACCTCGCCTTCGTCGGCCTCGTTCAAGCCCTCGCAGATTTCGATGGTCGTGGTCTTGCCGGCCCCGTTCGGGCCGAGGAGTCCGAAGCACTCGCCCCGGCCGACGGACAGGTCGAGGCCGGCGACGGCGGTGACGTTACCGTAGCGCTTGATCAGCCCTCGGATCTCGAGGGCAGGCGTGGCGTCCCGCGACCTTGGTGGCTTCATCAGGGCCGAGAACTGTAACTAAGGCACCCGGGGCTTGGCGAGGGTCTCGGGTTCTTTCCGGGCCAGCAATCGTTCGGTGAAGTCGAGGCGATTTTCGAGCTCCCCAACCCGGGCTTGAAGGTGCTCGACTTCCCCGAGCCGGCCCTCAAGATCGCTCCGGAGGGCGGCCACTTCATCGGCGAGCCCTGAATCGCCGATGCCACCCTCCCATCCGCCCCCTTTTCGCGACCAGCGGCGTTTCGACCGGCTGCCCCACAGGCTCCATTGCACGGCCGGCACCACCACGAACACGATCAACAATATCGTCCCGACACCCATGTCAGCGCTCCTTGGCGGGTGGTGGAGTTAGGCCTTTTCCCATTCTCGTTCGATATCATCCGCCGCCTGCTTGAGGATGGCGACAATCTTGGGTACGGATGGGTGATCGGGTCCCCAACGCCAGGCTCGCTTGTAGGTCACCTTGGCCAGGCGGGTGAAGGCGTGGTTGAGATCAGCCATGTGCCCCCCGGCGAAATCACGGACGGTGTCCTTGACCCGGTCGAAAATGTCGTCGAGGACGGTTTGGTTCTCATCGAGGAACTGCTCGCCCTCGGGCGTGATGTGATAGACCTTCTTGCCGTCCTGATCGGTCGCCTTCACGTAGCCTTGGTCTTCGAGCAGCTGAAGGGTCGGGTACACCGTGCCGGCGGAGGGGGTGTAGCAGCCACCGAGGCGTTCTTCGAGAGCCTTGATGACTTCATAGCCGTGGCGGGGCTTTTCGCGGAGGAGGCGGAGAATCACGAACTTGACCTCTCCGGACTCGAACATGTGGCGCCGGCCGCGTCCCCAATTCTTATTACGCGCGCCGCCTCCGAACTTGAAATCGAACTTGCTCGGGTCGAACGCAAACCCAAAGATTTCTCCTAAACCCCAGTCATCATTATTCTTAGACATCAGAGCCTCGCAGGTTTTGGACGACGAATCCAAGCGAACGTTAGAGCTTACGATATATCGTACGACATGTTTCAAGGCGTCCTTAGGGTCGTTTCATGGTGAAACTGCCGGTTTGATCCGCCCGTAGGCGAGGCAAATCCAGTCTCTGCCCAACTCATCAGGAGCTACCATGGCCACGTCCGGTCCGACTGACGTCGTGATCAAAACCCTCGGTTTGTCCAAGTCGTATCCCGGAGGGGTGACGGCGCTCTCGGGTCTCGACCTCGAGGTGAAGCGGAATTCGATCTTCGGGTTTCTCGGGCCCAACGGAGCGGGCAAGACCACGACGATCAAGCTCCTGCTTGGTTTGGCCCGACCGACGGTCGGGACGGCCACGCTCTTCGGCTTCGACAGCGAGCGCGACACCCTCGAGGTTCGGCGGCGGGTCGGCTACCTCGCCCAGGACCCCCGGTACTACGATTACATGACCGCCCGGGAAACCCTCCGGTTCACAGCGAAGTTCTTCTTTGCCGGCCCGACTCCGGAACTTGAGCAGCATATTCGTGACACGTTGGAGCTGGTCGGGCTGGGTGACAAAGCCGACCGGCCCATCAAAGGATTCTCGGGTGGCGAACGCCAGCGGTTGGGGATCGCCCAGGCGCAGATCAGCCGGCCCGAATTGCTGATTCTCGATGAGCCGGCCGCCTCGCTCGATCCGATGGGTCGGCGGGACGTGCTCGAGGTCATGGCTCGGCTTCGGTCCCATACGACGATCTTTTACTCAACCCACATTCTCGAAGACGTCCAGCGGGTCAGCGATACCGTCGCCATCCTGAACGGCGGAAAGTTGATTGCCATCGCGCCGATCGGTGAATTGTTGGCGGGTACCGGCCACCCGACCTATCTCGTGGAGTTGGCCGGCTCGGCGGAGTCGGCGCGCCGTCGGGTTGCGGGTCTTCCGTGGGTGATATCGATCGATGAAATCCCCGCGAAAGATGCGGTGTCGTGGCACGTGGCGGTCTCGGATGACTCGGCGGCGGACGCTGGCCTGCTCCGAACGATCATGGCTGATGAATCGGTGACGGTTCGCTCGTTCGGTCGGCGGCGCTATCAACTCGAGGACGTATTCATGAACCTGATCGAGGGAGGGGTCGAACGATGAGCCTGATCGCCACGCAGGCTTCTGGATGGTCGACCGGGTTCGGCAATCTCCTCGACAAGGAGTTGGGCTCCTGGTGGCGGACTCGGCGGTGGCTGGTCCATTTGTTGTTGTGGCTCGGGGTCATCACCGGGCTCATCCTCCTGGTTTCGCTCGAATCGCGCGGCAACACCACGCCGGCCCGCGGGCTCGACGAAGTCATGAACATCTTTTTCCAGGCTGGTGGCTTCTTTTCGCTTGTCGGGGCGGTCTTGGTGACCCAAGGGGCCATCGTCGGCGAGCGGTCGTACGGGACCGCTGCCTGGGTGCTGACGAAGCCGACGACGCGGAAGGCCTTCGTCCTCTCGAAATTCGTCGGGATTACCGGCACTTTCCTGCTGCTGTCGTTAGTGGTCCCGGCGGTGGCCACTCTGATCGTCTGTCAGGTTGTCTGGGGGCTGCTGCCCGGCCTCGACCACTTCGGCGAGGCGATCGGGATCCTGGCATTGCACCAGACGTTCTATATCGCCCTCACGTTGATGCTAGGCACGTTGTTTCCATCCCGGGGGCCGGTGGGCGGGCTGGCGCTGGGGTTCTGGGTGGCGGGCAATATCCTTCCGAACTTCGCGCCGGAGTGGCTCACCATGGCGATGCCGTGGAGCCTGGCCCGGGCGGCGAGCGCCATTGCGTTGTGGAATCCGGTGGGGGTACCGCTCTGGATTCCCGCGGCCGCCACCGCCGTCCTCATTGGGGTGATGTTGCTGGTGGCCCTTTGGCGGTTCGAACGGGAAGAGTTCTAGTGCTCCTGGGTTGTTACCTCCCCGTGGCCGATTCTTGCAGGGACGTGACAGAGGGTTCCTAGTTTGAAGGTCAGAAGTATTTGCCTCGCCGTTCCCCGTACATAACGACCTCGCCGGATGGAGTTGGTAGCCATCCGGCGAGCGTCGGCTCGCAGGTACCCCGTGGTGGCCTCACGCCGATCCGAGCGGGAGCGTAGATTTCCGCCAACTTCTCATCAGGGCCTCGCACCGATGCGCCGGGACATGCTGCTCTCTTTGATCTTGCTCTTCGTTACCGCCCCACTCCCAACCCAGTCCACTCGCGCCGACTACATCCAGCGGACGGAGATGATTCGGATGCGGGACGGGACCAAGCTCTACACGGAAATCTTCACCCCCGCTGCCCGATCGGGCCCGCTGCCGGTCCTGATCGAGCGAACTCCGTACAATGCCCGCCAGGTCGGGCCCCGGCTGGCCAACCGTTATCAGTTGCTGGCCGACGAGGGCTACATCTTCGTGTTCCAGGACATTCGGGGGAAGTACCAGTCCGAGGGAACGTTCATGATGATCCGGCCGCCCCGCGACCCGAAGCGCGGCGAGACGGTCGACGAGGGCACCGATACCAACGACACCATTGATTGGGTTCTGGCCAATGTGCCCGGGCACAACGGCCGAGCCGGGATGGTCGGCATTTCGTACGGTGGTTGGCTCACCATGATGGCCCTGGTCGAGCCCCACCCGGCGCTCAAGGCGGCCTCACCGCAAGCCTCGCCCGACGACATGTACCTCGGCGACGACTTTCACCACAACGGCGCCTTTCGGTTGAGTTATGGCTTCGAATACGTGGCCAACCTGGAAGCCGGGCGGATCAGTGAGCCCTTCAAGTTCGACCGGTTCGACACCTTCGAATGGTTCCTCCGGTTGGGTGGACTGGCCAATGTGGACCGACGCTATTTTCAGGGCAAACGCCCCACCTGGACCGACTTCGAGAGCCACCCCAACTTCGATGAATTTTGGCAGCGCCGAAAAGTCCGTCCGGTGTTCGCGGCCAAGCCGGTCGCCGTGCCGACGCTCACGGTGGCCGGTTGGTGGGACCAGGAAGACTTCTACGGACCCTTGACGATTTACCGGGCCATGGAGCCCAATGACACCAAGGGCATCAATCACCTGGTGATCGGCCCATGGAACCACGGCGGCTGGTCTCGCGGTGATGGGAACAGTCTCGGGCCGATTCAGTTCGGGAGCAACACGGCGGCCTGGTTCCGGGAAACCGTGGAGGCGCCCTGGTTCGCCTATTGGCTCAAGGACAAAGGCAAACTGGACCTCCCTGAGGCGTTGACCTTCCGGCCCGGCACCAATCAATGGCAACGGCACGAGAGTTGGCCGCCCCGCCGGAACGTGGCGCCGAAACAACTCTACTTTCAAGCTGATGGCGGCCTGTCGTGGACCAAGCCCACCGCGCCGGCCGCCTTCGACAGCTACGTCTCCGACCCGGCTCGTCCGGTACCCTATCGGCAGCGGCCCATTACCCCGCTGTACGGAGGTCCGGTGCCCTCGACGTGGCCGATCTGGCAGGTGGACGATCAGCGCCACAGCCATCTTCGACCCGATGTCTTGAGTTTTGAGACCGAACCGTTAGCCGAAGCAGTCACGTTGAGCGGGGATGTGATGGCGAAGTTGTTCGCCTCGACGACGGGTACCGATGCGGACTGGATCGTCAAGTTGATCGACGTCTATCCGAACGACTACCCCACCGACCCGAAGATGGGTGGCTACCAACTGATGATCGCCGGGGACGTGTTCCGGGCCAGGTTCCGGGCCAGCTACGAGCGGCCGGCCGCCGTCGTGGCCAATCAAGTTACCCCCTACACCATTGACCTCCACGGCGCCGACTACACCTTCCTCAAGGGCCATCGAATCATGGTCCAGGTCCAGAGTACGTGGTTTCCGCTGATCGACCGCAACCCGCAGAAGTTCGTGCCCAATATCTATCGCGCCAAGGACGCCGATTTCATGTCGGCGACGCAGCGGATTTTCCGATCCGGGCGGTACCCATCCCATCTTGAAGTGTCGGTGGTGACGCCATGATCTATCCGATTGTTCTTGCCCTGCTGGCCGGGCAGGCCGGCCCGGCCGACTATGAACGGAGCGTCTCGGCGATCCCGATGCGGGACGGGGTCAAGCTCAATACAGTGGTCTGGCGTCCTAAGGTGGCGGCGACGCCGCTTCCGATTCTGCTCGTCCGGACGCCCTACGACGCGGAGTCGACCTGTCGCGGCGAATTAGCGGGCTATCCCACGATGGTTCGCGACCAATACCTGATTGTCTGCCAGGACCTTCGTGGCAAATTCGGATCCGAAGGCACCTTTGTGATGATTCGTCCGACCCGGAAGCCCGGTGACACCGCTGGTATCGACGAGACGACCGACGCCTACGACACGATCGATTGGCTGGTCAAACACCTCCCGAACAACAACGGGCGGGTGGGGATGCACGGGATCTCATACGACGGGTGGACCACGATGATGGCCCTGCTCGACCCGCATCCGGCTTTGAAGGCGGCGTCGCCCCAGGCCTCACCAGACGACATGTTCTTGGGCGACGACTTCAGCCACAACGGCGCGTTCCGGTTGAGCTACGGGTTCGAGTATGTCGCGGCGGTGGACGGGCAGCGTTTTACGCCGTTCGCGTTCGATCGGCTCGATACCTACGAGTGGTTCCTTCGCCTGGGAGGCCTTGGGAACGTCGACGGGAAGTACTTCCACCGGAACAAACCGGCCTGGTCCGACTTTGCCGCCCACGCCACCTTCGACGACTACTGGAAGTCTCGAAAGGTGACCCGCCACATTTCCAAGGTGACGGTGCCGACCCTCACGGTGGCCGGGTGGTGGGATCAGGAAGACTTCTTTGGTCCGCTGACGATCTATGACAAGATGGAATCGCTCGATACCAAGGGCCTGAACTACCTGGTGGTCGGTCCGTGGAACCACGGCGGATGGGCCGGCAGCTCGACCGACGGCGAATCGCTCGGACCCATCGCGTTCGGGTCCAAGACCAGTTCATTCTTCCGGGATTCGGTCGAGGCTCCATGGTTCGCGTACTGGCTCAAGGACCAAGGCAAACTCGATTTGCCCGAGGCCCTCACTTTCCGACCGGGGGCCAACCGCTGGCAGCGCCACGAATCCTGGCCCCCGAAGACCGGCGTGGCCAAGCGCCGGTTGTTCCTCGGACCGAACGGATCGTTGAGTTGGAGTCGGCCCACCACCTCCGCCGGCGTCGACCGGTATGTCTCCGATCCCGCGCGGCCAGTGCCCTATCGGGCCCGGCCCATTGTCCCGCTCTATGGCAACGCCCCCCCATCAACCTGGCCCTTGTGGCAGGTGGACGACCAGCGTCACAGCCACCTTCGGCCCGATGTGCTGAGTTTCGAAACCGCACCACTCGACCGGGATGTCACGATTTCCGGAAAGATCGCCGCGAAACTCTTTGCTTCGACCACGGGAACCGATGCGGACTGGATCGTCAAGTTGATCGACGTTTACCCAGAGGAGTATCCCGCCAACCCAAAGATGGGCGGGTATCAGTTGATGGTCGTCGGCGACGTGGTCCGGGGCCGATTCCTGAAGAGTTTCGAGAAGCCGGCGCCGCTCGTGGCGAACCAGGTCAACCAGTACCCGATCGATCTCCATGCGGCCGACTACACGTTTCTGGCGGGTCACCGGATCATGGTCCAGGTCCAGAGCACGTGGTTTCCGCTGATCGACCGGAATCCCCAGCGATTCGTCCCGAACATCTTCGAGGCGAAAGACGGCGACTATCAATCGGCGACGCAGCGGGTATTTCGGTCGGCTCGGTATCCGTCCCACATTGAAGTATCGGTCGTGGAGCAGCCCTGATGCACCTCCCGGCCGAATTGCTGCACGAGCTGAGCGAGCTGCTCCAAGACCGATTCACCGTGGCGCCGGCGATCCGGGAGCACCACGGACAGGGCGAGGCCTACCCTGGCGTCTACCCACCGGACGGAGTCGTGTTTCCGGAGACCACGGACGAAGTGAGCCGGATCGCGGCGGCGTGCAGCCGCCATCGGGTCCCCATGGTTCCGTGGGGCGCGGGCACCTCGCTCGAGGGGCATGTCTCGGCCGTGCGGGGCGGGATTACCATCGACCTTTCGCAGATGAACAAGGTGGTCCGCCTCTCCGTCGAAGATCTCGACGTGACGGTGGAGGCCGGGGTGACCCGGAAGCAGCTCAATGAAGAACTCAAAGGGACCGGCCTCGCCTTTTTCATCGATCCCGGCGCGGACGCCACGCTCGGAGGGATGGCGTCGACTCGGGCTTCCGGCACGACGGCCGTCCGGTACGGGACCATGCGGGAGAATGTCCTCGGCTTGACGGTGGTGCTGGCGGACGGGCGAATCATTCGGACCGGCGGACGGGCCCGGAAGTCATCGGCTGGATACGACCTGACCCGGCTCTTCGTGGGCGCCGAAGGGACGTTGGGGATCATCACCGAAGTGACGCTCCGGTTGCACGGGATTCCGGCCGCCATGGCCGCCGCGGTCTGTCCATTTGCCGATCTGACTGGGGCCGTCAACAGCGTGATCTCGATCATTCAGCTCGGGATCCCGGTGGCCCGGGTCGAACTGCTCGACGAGGCGTACATGGCCGCGGTCAACAAGTATTCCGGGCTGTCGTATCAGGCGGTGCCGACGCTCTTCTTCGAGTTTCACGGCGGGTCGGACCGGAACGTGGCTGAAGATGCCGAAACCGTGCGGGAGATTGTGGCGCAGAACGGGGGCTCGGATTTCCAATGGGCCACCGACGAGGCGTCGCGCGCCAAGCTCTGGAAGGCCCGCCATGAGGCCTACTTCGCCGGCCTGGCCATGCGTCCCGGGGCCCGGCCATTGATCACCGACGTGTGCGTTCCGATCTCTCGATTGGCCGAGTGTATCCTCGAGACGAAGAAAGATGCCGAGGGATCGCCGATGCTGGGTGCGATTCTCGGGCATGTCGGTGACGGGAATTTCCATGTTGGCTACTTGATCGACCCGGCCAATCCGGCGGAGGCGGCCGAGGCCCACCGGCTCAACGACCGGATGGTTGCCAGGGCCATTGCCATGGGTGGCACGTGCACCGGCGAGCACGGGATCGGGATGGGCAAACGGGCTTCGCTGGTGAAGGAGCAGGGGGCGGGCGTCGTCGTGATGCGCCAAATCAAACAGGCGCTGGACCCCGATGGGCTGATGAACCCCGGAAAGATCTTCGAGGACTGATGTTCTGGTTTGCCGTGACCATTTTGGTCTTGAGTGGGTTGATTACGCTCGAGGCGGTGATCGGCAACTCGCGGATCGAGCGGCTCCGCAACCTGCCGTGCCGGGACGCCGGACCGGCCCCCAAGGTCTCGATCGTGGTGGCGGCCCGGGACGAAGAGCGGAACATCGAAGCCGCCATGCGATCGATGTTGACGCAGGACTATCCCGACTACGAGATCGTTGCCGTCGACGACCGATCCACTGACCAGACCGGACCGATTCTGGACCGGCTGGCCGCGGAGGACCGCCGGTTCCGGGTGGTCCATGTGACCGATCTTCCTGATGGGTGGCTCGGGAAGAATCACGCGCTTCAGGTTGGGGCGGATCAGTCGTCGGGCGAGTGGATTCTCTTCACCGACGCCGACATTCACCTCAACCCGACGGCGTTGGGCCGGGCCATTCGGTTTGCCGATGAACGAGGCATCGATCATCTCGCCATCGCGCCGAACCTGATTCTTCCGGGTCTCTTGCTCGAGGGGTTCGGGGTCTTTTTCCTCTGGTCGTTTCTCTTGTTTGCGAAGCCGTGGAAGGCGCGGGATCCGAAGAGTTGGTTCCATGTCGGGGTTGGCGCGTTCAACCTGGTTCGCCGCTCCGCCTATCAGGCGGTGGACGGCCATCGACCGATCCGGCTCCGCCCTGATGACGACCTCAAGTTGGGCAAGATTCTCAAGCGGGCCGGGTTTCGGCAAGACGCATTGAGCGGCCAAGGTCTGATCAGCGTCGAATGGTACCATTCGCTCCGCGAGATGATTCCGGCGTTTGAGAAGAACATGTTTGCCGGGATCGAATACAGCATCGTGCTGTCGTTGATCGGCGGGGTGGTCCAGTTGGCGGCGGGGGTTGTTCCGGTGGTGGCGCTCTTCTTCACCAGCGGAATGACCCAAATCTTGCTCGGGGCCCAGGTGGCATTGAGCCTCGCCATCTTCATCAAGCTGGCTCGCTCGATCGACACCCGGGCCACCGTGGCTCTGATCTATCCGGTCGTGGTGCTTCTCTTTGTGTACATTTTGTGGCGGACCATGGTCGTCAACCTGGCGACCGGCGGCATTCAATGGCGGGGGACGTTCTACTCCCTGCGCGAACTCAAGGCCAATCGCATATGAGACTCGTTTTCCTCTGGTTGATCCTGCCGGCCATCGTGACGGCCCAGACCCCGGCCAAGCGACGGCTGGTTCAGGGCGATCTCTACCGAATCAAGGACGTTGGCGGCCCGGTGGTATCACCAGACGGCCAGTGGGTGGCCTATTCGGTCACGACCGCCGACTCGGCCAAGGACAAACGCAATGCCGATGTGTACATGGTCAGTTGGGATGGAACCCGCACGGTGCAACTGACATCGTCGCCCGACGGCGAGTCGAATCCGAAGTGGAGCCCGGACAACCGGTACCTCAGTTTCTTGAGCGGCCGGGGCGACAGCGACAAGGGCGCTCAACTCTGGCTCCTCGACCGCCTCGGCGGCGAAGCGATCAAGCTGACTGATCAGAAGAGCGGGATCGACGACTACGAATGGTCCCCGGACGGGAAACGGCTCGTGTTCGTGATCCAAGACCCCGACTCGGACACCACGAAATCGGCCGAGAAGAAGGTCCCGAAGCCGATCGAGATCGACCGGTGGGATTTCAAACGGGACTATGTCGGGTATGTCGGGCCCCGGCGCAACCATCTCTATTTGTTCGACCTTGCCACCCGGAAGACTGAACAACTCACCCGGGGCGACTTTGACGACGCTCAGCCGGGCTGGTCACCGGACGGCCGGGAGATCGTCTTTTCGAGCAAGCGAGCGACCGGAAGCGACCGGAACGACAACTCGGACCTCTACGCCATCGAGGCGCGGATCGGGGCCGAACCGAAGCAGTTGACCACCTACATCGGTAACGACGGCAGCCGAGGCGGAGGGAGCTACAGCCCGGATGGCAAATGGATTGTCTATCTCCGGGGCGGTGATCCGAAGTACTGGGCCTACGGAAATCCCCGGGTGGCGGTCATTCCGGCCGGCGGCGGCGAGGCGCGCGTGCTGACCGAAACGCTCGATCGAAACGCCAGCAGCCCGGCGTGGTCGGCGGATGGCCGGTTCATCTACTTCACCTACGATGACGACCGCACGGGGCCCTTGGCCCGCATCAACGTCGCGACCGGGGCGATCGAGCGGCTCAGCAAGGGTGCCAATAGCGTGGGTTCACTCTCTGTGGTCGGGGGGAAGGTGGCGGTGACTTACACCACCCCTACGGAGCCCGACGAGGTGTCCGCCTTCGAGAACGGGGCGTTCCGCCGGCTTTCCAAACACAACGATTCCTTGATGACTACGATCGATCTCGGCGAAGCTCGGGGGATCGAATCGAAGAGCAAGGATGGTACGGTGGTCGGCAGCATGCTGTATCTGCCGCCGGACTACCGGTCCGGGCAGAAGCTTCCACTCGCGCTCCACATTCACGGCGGTCCCTTCGGCCAGGACGGCTATGACTTCGATCTGATGCGCCGAGTGTTCGCGGCCAAGGGTTACGCCGTCCTCGCGCCCAACTACCGGGGCAGTTCCGGTCGGGGCGAAGCCTTCAGCCGGGCGATCTTTGCTGATTGGGGTAACAAGGAAGTCATGGATCTCCTTGGCGCGGTCGACGACGTCATTGCCCGGGGAATTGCGGATCCCGAACGCCTGGTGCTCGGCGGCTGGAGCTACGGCGGTATCCTCACCGACTACACGATTGCCTCGGACACCCGCTTCAAAGCCGGCGTGAGCGGAGCGGGGAGCGCGCTCCAACTCTCGATGTACGGCAGCGATCAATACATCTACCAGTATGAGCAGGAACTTGGCGCGCCGTGGAAGAACCCCGAGGCGTGGATGAAGGTGTCGTATCCCTTCTTCAAAGCTGACCGGATCAAGACGCCGACGATGTTCATGGGGGGCGAGAAAGACTTCAATGTCCCGATCATTGGGTCGGAGCAGATGTATCAGGCCCTCAAGACCAACGGGATCGACACGAAACTGGTGGTGTTTCCCGGGATGTTCCACGGGCCGAGCGCGCCGAGCCAGCGGATCGAGATCATGAATCGGTTCTTGGGTTGGTGGGAAAAGTATGTCAAGCCGATGGTACCCTAGCGGGGCGACGCGATCTCGCGGCCGGCTTGGTCAACGCGGTGGCCGAGCCGGGCCTGGTGGTCGAACAGGCGGCAGCCGCCGCCTAACGAAGAACCAGATCCAGCCAGGCCTGCATCGGAGGAAACACGTCGAGCGGCCGGCCGTCCGGGGCAAAGAGCGAGTGATCGCCGCTCGGCAGCAGGAGTGACCGCCACCGGGTCCGTCCCAGCGCCCGAATCAGGCTATCAGCCAGCTGGGCGGATCGGACCGCGGGAATACTCCGATCGAGCCCCCCGAGCACCCAGTACGCCTCACCCTTCATCGCGACGACATCGGCGAGTGGGCTGTAGCCTCTTGGTCCGGCGAACGCCGCCAACACGCTGTCGGCCTTGTCGAGGGCCAGCGTGCTGTTCTCAAAGGCCCGGCTATAGTGGATCTCCTCCCCGACGGACACGAGCGGGCCGGAAAGCATCACGGCAAATCGGATCGGAAACCGGGCGGCGGCGTTCGGAATGATCCATCCAGCCTGGCTGCCGCCGGCCAAGCCGAGTCTGTTCTTGTCGATTCGTTCGTGCCTGGCCAAGAGCTCGAGGGCGGCCACCGCATCACCCGCCAGCAGTCGAATCATGCTGTCGCTGTTGAGCGGCCCGACCCCGCGATAGAGTCCGCCCGACTCGCCGTTGCCTCGCTTGTCGTAGGCAAGAACGGCAATACCCTGGGTCAAGAACGGAGCGACCAAAGGCCGGTTTCCCTCGCGGGTGACGGGACCCGACCCGTGAACCAGGACCACCGCGGGAAACGGACCGGTGCCAGGGGGGAAGGCGATCTCACCGGCCAGGGAAACCCCACCGCTTAGGAACCGAACCGGTTCCGGACCCGATTGAACGGCGTCGAACTGGCTGCACGCCACGACGGCGGCGAGGCCCATTCGGGTTCCGATCGACATGGCGAAACCTCTCATTTGGGTGGCTGGCTCGGAACCCGATACCCGGCCTTCCAGACCGTCAGGATCAGCCTCGGGTTATCGGGATCAGACTCCAGTCGCTGCCGGAGGGCGGCGACGTGGGTATCGACCGTCCGCGTAACGACCGCCGGGTCGTAGCCCCAGACCCGGTTGAGTAGATCGCCGCGGGACACCACGGCGCCGCGGGCCCGGCACAGGGCGATGAGCAAGTCGATTTCTTTGGGACGGAGGGCAACGACGGCCCCGGCTCGAAGGACCCTGCGGGTGGCGACCTCGACCGTGATGCCGTCGAATTGGTACTGCTCCGGCCGCCCGTCGCCGGGAAGGCTCCCCGCGGGCCGGCGGAGCAAGGCCTGGACCCGGGCCAGGACTTCGAGCAATCCGAACGGCTTGACGACATAGTCATCGGCCCCCGCTTTCAGCGCCCTGACTTTCTCGGTCTCGCTTCCTCGGGCCGAGAGCACCATTACGGGCATCTCGGCCCCCCGCGCCCGGATGGCGGCCAGCACTTCGAATCCGTCCCGTTTTGGCAACATCAGATCGAGAACGACGAGATGTGGGTTCCATCCCTCCGCCAGCTGGATTCCGGCCACGCCATCGGACGCAATCCGGACCTCGTAGCCCTCGATTTCGAGATTGTCCTTGAGGCCGGCCGCAATGGCGTGGTGGTCCTCGACGAGTAACACCCGGATCACGGGGATGCTCCGATCGGCAATGACACGATCACCCTCGCCCCGGGACCCATGCGGCCCTCAATTCGGCACCTCCCTTTTTGGGCCTCGACCAACTCGCGGGCCACGGCGAGACCCAATCCGGTTCCCGTGACCGGGCCGCCCGGTTGGTCGAGCCGAACGAAGGGTCGCCAGACTCGCTGCCGGTCGGCGGGGGCAATGCCCGGCCCTTCATCCTCGACGGCGATTTCGATGTTCGGGCCGACGACCCGGGCACTGATGGTGATCGTTTGGTCGTCCGGGCCATAGCGAGCGGCATTGTCGAGCAGGTTCAGCAAGATCTGGCGGAACAGGTCGGGGTCCGCCTGCACGAAGAGACCATCCGGAACGTTGGGCCGGATCGTCATTCGGCGGTCGGCAATCAAGGGAGCAAACGTCTCCCCAATCCCGGCGACCAGCGGCCGGAGTTCGAGCCGCTGGGTGACCACTTTCGTCAACCGGCGCTCGGCGCGGCTCCAATGCAGGACGTTGTCGATCAGCTGCTGAAGGCGTCCGGTTTCATCGACCACGCTGGTCAGGGCCCGTCGCTCGCTCTCCCGGTCACGGGTTCGCCCCAACAGAATCGTCTCGGCGGCCAGACGAATCTGGGTGAGCGGCGTCCGGAGTTCGTGGGTGACGCTGGACGCGAAATCGGTCCGGAGCCGGGCCAGATCGGCGGCCCGGAGGGCGAGGACGGCGATCATGCCCCAGAGGGTCAGCGAGAGCGTCATCAGGCCAAGTTCACGAATCGGGAGCTTCGAGGGGACCCCGCCGGGAATCAGCAAATTCTTGAGCCGTGGATTCAAACGGGCGCGAATCACGACGCCCCCGCGGAGGCTGGGAAGGACGAGAGCGTCGCTCGGGCCCTCCTCGTACGCCGGGCCGCTCGCGTAGAGGACGCGTCCGGATCGGGTGACGGCCTCCAGCGACAGGAAGTCGGTGTTGCTCGGCACCGAGTCGAGGAGGTAACGGGGGACCAGCCGCACAGTGGCGAAGGCCTGGCCAAAGACCCACTGGCCAATCCGGTCGACGGGCACCGCCATACCATAGGCAAAGCGGTGTCCGGTAAGGGAATCCGTCCGCTGCGAAAAAAACAGGAACTGCTCACCCTGACCCGTAGCTGCCGCGATGAAGCCGTAGCGGTACCCGATGGTTCGGAGGCTATCGGCCTGGGATCGAATTGCCCCGGCGATCATCGGGTCGACGGTGCCGAGCGGGTGACCGATGCTGTCGGCGGCGGCGTCCTCGCCCGTGGTCAGACCCAGGCGAAAGAAGCTGGTTTGGCCGGGAGCCACCTGGCATTGGCAGGGGTCGCGTTGGAGCCGTTCGATCATCCCAACCATGTCCGCGATCGGCAACGGATCGCGCTGGGCCGGGGTGCTCAGGTAATCCGGCGGCGGCATGATCGGAAAGATGTTTTGCCGAATCAGGGTCTCAGTGCCATTCGCGTATCGGTCCAAGGCGACGGCCAAATAGTTCGTCAGGCTGGCCAAGGCGGCCCGGTGGGCCTGTTGGCGGCCCCGAATGGCGCTGACGGCCACCAAGCAGGTGGCGGCGACGGCGAACGCGGTGCCGCCGAGGATGGCCCACTCCCAGCGGTCCCGGTGACGGGGCCAGCGACTCATCGGCGCTGCCATCCAACCCATGCGCGGTCCGCCCTTTGCCCGAGGTGAGTGCCGTTCGATCAAACCAATCCCGGAGAGGGCGCCTGGCGCAATGCGCGAACCGGTCGGCGGCGATTTCTGACAGCCTTCGGACATCCAGGCAGCTTGGTCTCGCGAGTATTCAGGCCGGCCCTTCGATACCCTCGTGACCCTTCCTGGAGTTCCAAATGACGACTGTTCTTCCAACGCTCGGCGCGGTGGCCCTGGTTGCCGCGGTCATGGGGTGTTCAAGCGGGAGTGGACCCTCGGGCCTCCTTTCGGTGGGCGGAACCTATCCGACCGTGGTGGCGCTGGTGGCCGGACAGAATACCTGTACGGGCGTCACGGTCCAGGACAATCCCACCACTGTCATCCATACGGCAGGCGGCAGTACGATTGCCCTGAGTCATGCCGGGACCCAGTACGATGGCCTGGTCCAGACGAGTGGGCAGTTTTCGGCCGGCCCGAAAACTCTGGTCGTTGGGGGTGTCACTTATGTCATCTCGATGACTGGGCAGTTCGTCACTCGGGGATTCACCGCCGCCATCACGGTGCAGGCAGCACCCGGGAGCGGTCCGGCGTGCGGGTACCAGGTGTCCTGGACCGGCACCAAGCAAGGGGGCGATAACGTCATTCCCTAGAGTGGGCCGGGAGGAATCGGCGGGTCACCCGGCGTTTGGTGGTCAGCCCCCGGACACCCGACCGAGCTCGACCCGCAGCCCGTCGAGACTGTCGATTGGCCGGAGGTGCAGTTGGTCGATGAGGGTGCGGTGGAGCCGGGCGGCTTCGCCCCCGACGAACACCGGGGTCCGGGTTCCCAAGGCCTGGCTTAACGCCCGGAGGTCCGGTTCGATCGCGGGATCCTCGGCCGGGTAGACGATACTGATGCCGACTGCGCGGGCTCGAAGCCGTTCGGCCGCGATGGCGATTTCCTCGCCGGGAAGATCAGCTCCGAGATAGACGGCCCGCCAACCTTCGCCTGCCGCGATAGCGGCGGCAAGCAGGGCGCCGATTTCATGGTGCTGGCCCGAGGTGGTGGCCGCGATGAACACCGGGGCGGTGGGCGTGGTCGCCGTGAAGGCGAGCAGGTTGCTCATGACATGCCGAATCGTGGCAGTGGCCAGGTGCTCCTGAACGATTCGGAGTTTTCCCTGATGCCAGAGATCGCCGATTTCCCGAACGAAGGGAACCACGAGTTGTTCCGCAAACGCGACCGGGCCCATCCGGACGGCGGCTTGGCGTAGCAAGGCGTCCAGCGTTCCCCCGTCCATCCAACCGAGCGCCTCCAACCCGCGCTGGCGGATCGACGCGGAGTAGTCGGACGCCACGTCGGTCGGTTTGGTTACCGCGAGCTGGGGTGCCGTCTCCAAGAGCCCGGCAACTTCCTCGTTGGTGAGCTGGGCGACTCGCCCAATCGAATGGCCGTAGACGGTGGCCCGTTTGAGCAGCAGGAGGCGGTCAACGTCCGCTTCTGAATAGAGCCGTTGGCCACCCTGGGTTCGGCCGGGGTGAACGACCGCATACCGTCGCTCCCAAGCCCGGAGCAATTCGGCGGTCAGGCCGGTTCGCCGGAGGACGATTCGAACGGGGTATACGGGGACATTCAGGCTTAGCGTCATACTGAAAACTAGCTTCTGTACGGCTTCTGTCAATCTATCATTTTGAAATACCTTGACAGAAAGGACTGGATGTGGTATTGTACTGATAAGGTACAGGACAATAACAGTACAATTCTCCAGGGGGTTCGTGTGATCGGTCGATTGATGGTTGGGTTCAGTGCGGCGGTGCTTCCGATGTCCGTGGCGGTGGCTCAGGGCTCCCATGCCCCGGCCAACACGATCGTCGACGTGGCGGTCGCGGCGGGAAAGTTCAAGACGCTGGTTGCCGCGGTGCAGGCGGCTGGCTTGGTCGAGACCCTGAAGGGTGCCGGTCCGTTCACGGTGTTTGCCCCGACGGACGAAGCGTTTGCGAAGTTGCCGCCGGGCACCGTCGAGGCGCTGCTCAAAGACAAGGCGAAGCTGGCCGCGATCTTGACCTACCACGTGGTGAGCGGTGCGGTCGGATCGGATCAAGTCGTCAAGCTCAAGTCGGCCAAGACGGTGAACGGCAAGGACGTCGCGATCATGGTCATGAACGGCAAGGTGATGGTTGGGAATGCGAACGTGATCACGACCGATATCAAGGCCTCCAACGGCGTGATCCACGTGATCGACGCCGTCCTCCTCCCATAACCCGCAGCACCTCTCGAACGAAATTCTTTGTTGCGATACCCCAGGATGCCTCCCCGGCATCCTGGGGTTTTTCGTTGCCAACGGTTTAGAATCCACCATGCAGGTATTCTCAACCGCCGAAGCCGCCGCGGCGCTGTTCCAGGCCACGATCACGTTCGGCTTGGCCGGGTTGTTCGGGTTCCTGTTCCGCCGGTACCATAAGGCTCACTTTCTGTGGTGGGCCGTCGCGTTTGGCCTGTACGGCCTGGGGCTTGGAGCCATCGTCTCGTTCCTGCTCACGGACGCTTGGGCTTTTCTCTATGTCCATCAGGTGGTCACGGGCTGGACGGCGCTGGCGCTGCTCTATGCGGCGTTGGTCTTCGAACGCCAGCTCCCGTGGCGGCCCCGGTACCTCTGGCTGCTGGTCTTCCCGGTGGTCTGGGCGTATGTCGCGATCTTCGGGCTCGACAACTTTGCGTTGGCGGCAGGCACGACGGTCCTGTTCCTGAGCGTGACGACGGTATGGACTGGCAGGGTCTTCTGGCGGTATCGGACCCAAACCGGGTCGTCGTCCGCCCGTTTCTTGGCCATCACCCTGAGCCTTTGGGCCCTCCACCATCTCGACTATCCGTTTCTCCGGGCCCGGGGCGCCTGGAACCCCTGGGGCTATTTTGTCGATGCCCTGTTCGTGTTGGCCACCGGCATCGGGGTGCTGATGCTCGTGCTCGAGGAGTTTCAGGAGGGACTCCGGACCCTGACGGCGCTCTCAGCCGATCTGGGCCCGGGGGGTTCTGAGAGCATCGGCACTCTCCTCAAGCGGCCACTTGGACTTCGGGGCGTCCGGGGGGCTGGGGTCCTGCGTTCCGGCCGTTCGGGGCCCGAATTGGTTCGCGGTTCCGGGGTAGCCGAGTCGTGGGCCGGTCAGCTTCCTCCCCGGGTGGCCGCGGTGGCGGCGGCGGTGTTTCGCGGCGGAGCGTCGGTGCTCGAAGGCGGGCGCTCGGCCGATCCGGCGGCGCCCGCGTTCCTGGCCGGCATCCCGTTAGGCCGGGTCGGGGGCTCGCCGATGGCTCTCGTGGTGGCCGGTGACGTGGCGGCCGCATTTGCCGTGCTCGACCAGAGCATCTTGGCCGCCGTGGGAGCGCAGATCGGGGCGGCCCTCCACAAGGCCGAATTGAGCCGGACGTTGGAGCAGCGGAGCGTCGAGCTCGAACGGCTGTCGGTTCGGATGATTCAACAACACGAGGACCAACGGCGCCGGATTGGCCGGGAGCTTCACGACGAAACGGCGCAGGTGTTCTCGGCTCTCAAACTCCAACTCGGTACGCTGCGGGAAGTGGCCCCCGACCCGCTCGCGCCCCGGTTCGACCGGCTTCTCGAACTGGTCGATGTCGGAAGCCGAACCATCCGGAACGTCGCGGAAGACCTTCGCCCGGCGCTGCTCGATGACCTTGGTCTCGTCCCGGCCTTGCGGGCCCTGGTCGCGGACTTTCAAGAGTGGAGCGGTGTTCCGGTAGCCTTCACGATCCAGGACGGACATCCGCCGCGGGTCGGTCCGGCGGCCGAGCTCGCGATGTTCCGGGCCGTCCAAGAGGGCTTGGCCAATGTGGCCCGGCATGCCCAGGCGGCCACGGTCCGAGTCGGGTTGGCCCGCCACGACGGCCGGATTAGCCTGACGATCGACGACGACGGCATCGGGATGCCTCCGACCGAACTCAACCGACCCGGCGGCCGCCCCGGTCGCTCCGGCCTTTTCGGGATGCAGGAGCGGATCGAGACGCTGGGCGGTAGAGTCATGCTTTCGCTTCGGGTCCCATCGGGGCTGTCGCTTGCCATCGAACTGCCGGAGGTGTCATGACCGGCCCCGCCATTCGAGTGTTGCTGGTCGACGACCACCCGTTGGTCCGTGAGGGCCTTCGGCAGGTGCTCGGCCCACCCGCGTTCGAGGTGATCGGCGAGGCCGGGAGTGGCGGGGCGGGCATCGACCTCGCGGTCCAGCACCAACCGGATGTCGTCGTGCTCGACATTAACCTTCCGGGGCAGAATGGCATCGACGTGGCGAGCGTCCTTCGTCACCGGGTTCCGACCGCCAAGATTCTGATGCTCAGCGTCCATCGCCACGCGGAGTACGTTCTCGAAAGTGTCCGAGCCGGCGCCCACGGCTATCTCCCCAAGGACTCGTTACCGGCGGAATTGCGGGACGCTGTCGCGGCGGTGGCCCGAGGGGAGAGCCGCTTTGAGCGGGTTACGGCCGATTCAATTGAGGTCGCGGCACCAATTCTCGCCGCCGCCGGGGCTCAACGACTCGATTTGTTGACTCGGCGAGAGCGGGACGTCCTGATCGGCGTGGCCAGCGGGAAAACCAACAAGGAGATTGCGACCGATCTCGGCGTTGGGGTCCGGACCGTGGAATCCTATCGCGAGAGTCTGATTCGAAAACTCGGGATCTCCAGTGCCGCCGGCCTGGCCCGGTTCGCCATCGAGGCCCGGCTGCTCGGCGGATGACCCGTAGAAATACGGAGCGGTCCTCACCGTAGCCTTTCGGTGTCCGGATCCCGAGCCGCCGGCGCAAATTGGGGTCATGTCTACTTTTCGTTTCCTCGCGACCGCAACGGCCCTCGTTGCCTTGGTAAGCCCGGCCAGGTTGATGGCCCAACAATCCGATTCTTCCGCCGCCAAGCCAACCCCGGTTCGGGGAATGACCAAACTCGCTCCGATCACGGTGACCGCCACCCGGCAGCCGCGGCCGGTGTTCATGACGGCAAACCCGGTGTTGGTGATCGACTCTGGAGTGGTGCGCCGAGAGGCTCCCAACGGCGTCAGCGACCTGTTCCGAAACCTGCCCGGTGTCGACGTGACCGGCGTCGGGCCGAACCAGACGCGCTTGGCCATCCGGGGTCAACGCGGGCAGCGAATCTTGCTGGCCGAAGACGGCATTCGACTGAACAATTCCCGCCGGCAGCAGGATTTCGGGGAACTCCCGGCGTTCACGGACATCAACGGGATCAGCCAGGTCGAGATCGTCCGTGGTCCGGCTTCGGTTTTGTACGGCACCGACGCGATCGGGGGCATTGTCAATCAAATAACCTTGCGGCCACCTGGCGCGGGTCAGGCCGGGGTTCGGGGTTCGGTCCTGTACCGCCGGAGCTCGGCCGACGGGCAGAACATGATCCACGCGCTCGCGAGCGGCCGGACCGGGAAGCTTGGGTTTGTGGCCGGCGCCGGCTACCGAAGTGCCGACTCCTACCTGGCACCAGCCGGTCGATTCGGCCGCCTCAGCCTGCAGCAGGACGCCAAGGTCAACGACACCGGCGTCACCGATCAGACCTACTCGGCCAGCGCGAGCTACGACGTGTCCGAGCAGCACCAAGTCACCCTACGGGTTTCCCGGTACGACGCCCGCGACGCCGGATTCGGCTACGTCGATGGCCCAGTGCTCGGTGACACGTCCGGGGTGAAGGTTCGGTTGCTGTATCCCGACCAAGATGTGACGCGGGTAACCGCCGGCTACCGCGCCCTGGCGTTAGGCTCTCCCTTGGCAGACCGATTCTCCGCCACGATCTACCGAACCGCCAACCACCGGATCTTCGACCAACAGATCGACATCCCGTTTGGAGCCCCGCTCCCGCCCACCGCCGGGCTCGCCATTCGGAGCCGGAACATCACCGACATCAACACCGTCGGGGCGCGGCTCGAGGCCGCGAAGGTGCTCGGGGGCCGCCATACGCTGACCTATGGTCTGGACTGGTACCTCGACCATTCGACGAATACGGACTCGGGCACGACGACCACCAATGGATTCGGCCCGCCCCGGGTTCGGTCGAGCACCGCCCCGACCATTCCGAATGCCAACGCCTGGAGCACCGGCCTCTTTTCCCAAGCCGAACTTCGGCTGCACGACCGCTTCACGTTAGGCTTGGGTCTTCGGGCCCAGGCCATTGGGTCGGAAACCCGTCAGACACTGGGGCTCGCTCGGAGCCGCGGGGGGATTTCTGCAAGCAATCAGACGCTGGTAGGCGGGATCAGCGGTCAATTCGCGGTGACCGAGCGGATCAACCTGATCGCGACGGCAGGCCGGGCGTTCCGGGCACCGAATCTCGTCGAGCGCTACTTCGATGGAGTCACGGCCGAGGGCAACGGGTACCTGACGGCCAACCGCAACTTGGCTCCCGAGACCAGCTTGAACATCGATCTTGGGGTGAAGATCCGAACCGACCGCGGGTACGGCGAACTGATGTATTTTTCGAATACGATCGCCGACGGCATTCGGATCGTCCCCCTTGGCACCCGGATCAACAACTTCCCGGCGTTCCAGAACCAGAACATTCAGCGGCTGCGGGATCGGGGGTTTGAAGCGCTGGCCGAGTTGCGGTTGGCCCACGGGTTCGAGATCCTCGGTCACGCGACGAAACTGACCTCGAAGAATCCCGACAACAATATCCCAGTTGGCGACAGCTATGGCAGCAAGGTGGGGGGGCAGGTCTCGTGGCGGGACCCGAAAGGGCGCCTGTTCGTCGGGTATGAGATGCGCCACCAGGGGGAGCGGAAGGATCTCGTTCTCGTCGCCAATCCGGTCGGGGACCGGTTGCCGGCTTTCACGGTGCATACCGCGCGGGGCGAGTTCCGGTTGGGTGCGTTGGGTGGTGTGAACCCGTCGCTCGGTGTAGCGGTAGCGAACTTGACCAATGCGCTGTACGCCGAGGCGTCGAACACCTCGTTCTTCCGGCCGGAATCACGCCGAAGCGTGATCGTGACGATCCGGACCGAGTTCTAGCCTCCTATTGCGCTCGGATGGCTGACCAGGGGTCGATCCGAGCGGCCCGCCCGGCGGGAATCCAACACGCCACCACGCCGACCGTCGCCATCAGCACCGCCACCGCGCCCAGGGTCACGGGATCGTGGGGCGCCACCCCAAACAACAGACCCTGAATCATTCGGGTAGCCACCAGCGAGCCCAGCACGCCAAGCACGAGTCCCGCTGCCAGCAGCACCCCGCCTTCCGCCAGGATCATTCGCTGAACCCGGCCGCCTTCCGCACCCAAGCTCATCCGAATCCCAATTTCATTGGTTCGGGCGCTCACCGAGAACGCGAGGACGCCGGCGATCCCGACCGCCGCGATGATTACCGCGAGGGCGCCAAACGAGGTGACCAAAAGCGCGTTCAAGCGTTGCGGTGCGATGCTCTCGTTCTTGATCTGATTGACCGTGAGGACATTTTGAATCGGGGCCTGCGGCGCAATGCGCCGAACCAGCTGCGTGGCGGTAGCCGCCATGCCGGCCGCGTTCTGCCGGGCTCGAATGACGATGCCGGCGCCGGGGAAAATATCTTGGGCGGAGGGCTGGAACACGACCGACCGAAACCCGCCGCCTAACCCGTCGTCCCGGGTGTCGCCGACGACCCCGACGATGGTGCGCCAGTCGCCGCTGATGCCGATGAACCGGAGAACGTCGCCGGTCCAGGCCACTCGCTGACCAATGGGGTCTTTGCCGGGAAAGAGCCGCTCGGCCAAGGTCTGGTTGAGAATCATCACGAGGGGCGACCCGATCCGGTCCGTCGTCGCAAACTCCCGACCCGCGATCAGCGGGATCCCGGCGGCGCGGAAGTACTCGGGGCTGGCGGTTCGGTAGTCGGCCCGCGGGATCGCTTCGCCCGGCGCCAGCGGGCGACCATCGGCCTTGAGTTCGAGCTGGAACCCTTGGCTGTTCCGCAGCGGAACGGTCGATCCGAACCCGACTTCGGTGACGCCGGGCACCGCGACCAATTCAGCCTGGATCCGTTGGTACAAGGCGACTTGATCGGCGGCGCTCCGGCCGCCGTCGTCCACCGGCACCTCCATCGTGAGCACTTCCTCGGCATTCACGCCGGTGTCGACCTGCGCGAGTTGGAGCATCGTGCGGGTGAGGAGGCCGGCGCCGGTGAGAAGGATGACCGAGACGGCGATCTGGGCCACGACCAACCCACGCTGGAGCCGCTGGCTGCGGCGATTGGCGGAGGACTTGCCGGCTCCGGCCAGCCAGGCGCCCAGAGCGGTTTCCTTGACGAATTTTGGCCCGTAGGACAGGATGACGGCCACCACGACGGCCAAGCCTAACGTGAAGCCGAGCACCACGCCGTCGACCTTGATTTCGGTGGAGCGGGGCGAATACCGGGCCGCCAGGGACGTCAGCATTCCCACGCCGCCAAAGGCCACGATCAACCCCAACGCGCTGCCGACCAGGGTCAGCACCAGGTTCTCAGCCAGCAGCAGCCTGCGGAGGACGCCCGGCCCAGCGCCGAGGGCGGCCCGCACGACTAACTCCTGCTCGCGGCGGACTCCGCGCATCAAGGTGAGATTGGCCACGTTGGCGCAGGCAATGATCAGTACGAAGGCGGCGGCCCCCATCAGGAGCCAGAGCGTGAGGCGGGCTTGCTCGCCCAAGACGTCTTGGAACGGGGTCAGGGTCACGGTGTACGCCGAGGCGGTATCGTACGCGTCGGGGTGGTCCGCCTGGACCCGGGTTCGGATATCGGTGACTTCTTGGCGCGCTTGGGCCACTGTGGCGCCCGGGGCCAGCCGGGCGATCATTTCCGTCATCCGGTGAGTCCGGCCCTGGACCATGGTGGCGCTGGTATGGTGTTCGCTGATGACCATGTTCATCAGCGCGTCCATTCGGGTCGGAAACGAGGGAGCCGGTTGGACGACGCCGATGACGGTCACCGCTTGGCCGTTGAGCCGGACCGTCCGGCCGACCATCCCACTGTCGCCGGCAAAACGGTTGATCCAGAACTCGTGCGTCAGCACCATGACGGGCGGGACGCCGGTGCCGTCGTCGGCCGGGGTCGTCAGGCGTCCGAGCACGGCGGTGAGCCCCATGACCGAGAAATAGTTGCCGGTGACCAGCCCGACGTTGATCCGGACCGCGTCGTCATTGCCCTGCAACGTGAAGGTCTGGGCCGAATACTCGGCGATACCGGCCAGACTCTGGGAACTGGTCCGAAAGTCGTGAATCTCGGGCACCGAGAACGCGACGTTCTCGCTGCCGAGGCCTTTGGCGGATTGGCGAAGGTAGACCAGCCGGTCGCCATCTTGGTGGGGTAAGGGCTTGAGCAGGACTCCGCGGACTACTGAGAAAATGGCCGTGTTGGCGCCGATGCC
This sequence comes from Gemmatimonadota bacterium, assembly GCA_031431925.1. GTDB lineage: Bacteria > Gemmatimonadota > Gemmatimonadetes > Gemmatimonadales > GWC2-71-9 > SHZU01. Next base: position 25,912 of record JANPEL010000369.1, read on the forward strand.
GAGCCCTAAGGTCAGGACTACCGCCAGGGTGAACCCGGGGGCGCGGCGTAGCGATCGGAGGGCGTAGCGTACGTCCTTGAGCATTCAGAAACCTCTGCCAGTCGGTCTTTGAATCAAGTACGCGGCGGGCCGGCCGAAGTTTCCTGGTACGGCGCCGCGATGTCGGTCATGATTCGCCGACAAACGGGGTGTCCGGTAGCGGAAAAGCCCACCGGGCGCCTTGCTCGAGGGCGTCGAGTTGGAGAAGGAACGTGCCGATTCCGGCGGCGCCCTGCATAAATCCGGTCTGCGCCACCACGTTCTCCGGTTGGGTCCGGTTCTCGGCTTGCACCCACCGGAGGCCGGTCTGATCGTCGGTGGCCCGGCGGGTGGTGTCGTCGATGATCCGCTGCTGATACGGCGCATTGGCATTCGACCGTCGGTACCGGGCCAGGTCGATGCAGTACTGTCCGATGCCGACGTTGCCGCAGCACTGGCTGACATTGTTCCAATACCCGGTGGTTCGTGCCTCGGGCACCCCGCTGTCGACCACCCCGCGAGTCAGTGAGTCGACCCAGGCCGACCACCGCGCCTCGCCGGTGATTTGATGGAGCCGGTAGAACAACCGAGCCGTCCCGACCGGCCCGTGGCACCAGCTGAGATAGTACCGATCCTCGCCGCCGCCGCTCTGGTGAAAGATTCTGGTGGCGCCATCGCGTCTGGTGGCGACCGCCTCGAGATAGGTGGCGCCCTTGAGCGCGGCGTCGAGGAACGCCCGCTCCTTGGTTTCGCGGTAGAGCGACGCCAGGAAATACGAGATGCCCGCGGTGCCGTGGGAGAAATTCGGATAGTTCCGTCGAAGCGAGCCGGCCGGAAACCACATCGTGCCCCCCTCAGCCGATTCGCCCGCGGCGATCAGTCGGTGGCCGACCTTGGTGGCGAGGTCCGTCGAACCCGCCCAGAGCAAGAAGAGTCCGGTTCCAGCTAGGCCGCTGATGATGTCCCACGAATCGGTCGTCTGGGCCCGGGCTCCCACAGGATCGATCAGGCGCCGGGCCTCGTCGCCCCACTGGGTGTTCGGCTTGCTCCGACTGAGACAATGCAGACTGTAGCTGATGCCGGCGAGGCCGGTGTAGAGACCGCCATCGAGCTGGTCGCCTTCGGTGGCTACGGCGTGCAGGAGGTACCTGCCCCCGGCCTCCGCGGCGGCGAACCAGGCTGGGTCTTGGGTGGCATGATGAAGCGCTGCGTAGAATGCGACGACACCCGGCATCCCGTTGTAGAAGTCGAGCCCGACCGATTCAGGCTTCCGGGGATCGGCGGGGTAGCGAACCCCATGCTCCGTCTCCTGGCGGCTCGCTTCGATCCATCGAGCCGTGCGGAGGGCCAAGTCGAGATACGGTCGCGCGGTCCACCGCCGGAGGCCGAACACCTCGGCCCGGAGGAAGCCGGGGAGGCCGACGGCGGCGGCTCCGGCGGCGAGCATGATCCGGCGGGAGGTCAGCACGGGGGGGTCGATCAGGGCCGGTAGCCCGGACCCCGCAGGACCCGGCCCGGCTTGGCGCCGGTGTACTTCCCGTTTTCCAGCACCACCTGCCCGTTGACCAGCACTTGGCTGATGCCCTCCGAGGCCACCATCGGCTCGGCAAAGGTGGCCCGGTCGCGGATGGTGGCGGGGTCGAACACCACGAGGTCCGCGGCCAGCCCAATGGCGATTCGGCCCCGATCGTAGGCCATGATTTCGTTGGCCGCTCCGGCGGTGGCCCGCTGGACGGCCGCCTCGAGCGACAGGACACCGAGATCTCGGACGTACCGGGCAAAGACCCGGGGAAAGGCGCCGAACCCGCGAGGGTGCACCGAATATCCCGCCGCGGCCGGGCCGGCGTCGGTGTCGAACGAGGTGAACTCCTCGCGCATGGCCTTTATCTTATTGGCTTCAGACATGGTCTGCGGCATCGCGAAGACATCGAATTTGGCGATCTCGAAGAAGAGATCCCACGGGTCTTTGGCAGTGGCCTTGGCAATGACCCCAACCGTTTGGCCGTTGTACTGGGCGTAGGCGGTCTTGGCGAGTCCGGCCACCACGATCCGGTCCCAATCTTTGCCGGCGTGGGCAAACCAGTTTTCCCAGCCGCCTAACGACTCCATTTCGCGCCGCATCTCGATCCGGGTGGCCGGGCTGCCGAGTTTGGCGAGCAACGCCTCCTGACCCTCGGCGGCGTGCCGGGGGTGGATCAGCGCCCGAATCCCGAGTCCGTTGTTGATGTAGGGGTAGACATCGACGGCCACTTGCTGTCCGGCGGCCCGGGCGGCTTTGATCCGGGCCAGGGCCTGGTCCATTTTGCCCCAATTGCCCTGGCCGGCGGTCTTCAGGTGGTAGATGTGAACCGGGGTGCCCGCCGCCTTCCCGATCCGGAGCGCTTCGTCGATGGCTTCGAGGAGCCGGTCGCCCTCGTTCCGCATGTGAGTGAAGTAGCGGCCGCCATAGGTCCCGGCCACCTTGGTCAATTCGGCGATCTCCTCTTCGGAGGCGTAGATCGCAGGCGGATAGATCAACGAGGTCGAGACGCCGATGGCGCCGGCTTCCATGGCCTCGCGAACATACCCCCGCATCCGTTCGAGTTCCGCGGGGGTGGCTTGCCGGTCTTTGTCTCCGATGACGATTTCCCGGATTTGGGTATGGCCCACGGTCTGGACCATGTTCATCGGCATGCCCGCGTGTTCGAGCTTCGTGAAGAACTCACGGGTCGTGCTCCAGCCCCGGTCAGCGGCCTCCTTGCCGGCCAGCGGGGCGTCGCTGCCGCCTTCACCGGCGTTCAGGGTGGTAATGCCCTGGCTCAGGAGATTGAACGCGGTGGCGGGGTCTTTGATGAAGGGCGCTGCGGTCTGTCCCATCATATCGATGAAGCCCGGGGTCACCACCTTGCCGGTGGCGTCGATGGCCTGGCGGGCGGCGGCCGGGTTGAGCCGGCCGATCGCGATGATCTTGCCGTCCTTGATGCCGACATCGCCGTGGTACCAGGGGGTGCCGGTGCCGTCGACGATCCGTCCGCCGTGAATGACGACATCGTAGGTCTGAGCCCGCGCCAGCGGGGCGGCTGAGACGAGGGCGGCGAGCGCGGTGGCGAACTTCAGTTCCATGACAATCCCCGCAGTTGATCGAGGTTGAGGTTCCCACCGCTCAGGACGCAGACGACCTTGGAGCCGGGGGCAAGGTGAACCAGGTTGTGGAGGAGGGCCGCCACCGGCGCGGCAGCTGCGGCCTCCGGCACGAGTTTGCACCGCTCCATGATCCAGATGACGGCCTCGAAGATCTCGCGGTCTGGCAGGGCCACGATCTCATCGACGAAGCGCTGGCAGACCGAGAAGGTGAGATGACCGACGGTTTTGACTCGGAGGCCGTCGATGACGGTCCGGCAATCGATGGTGGTGACCCGGCCCGCCGCGATGCTTTCCTTCATGGCCGGCCCGTCGGACGACTCGACGCCGATGATCCGGGCGGCTGGATTGTGGCTCTTGACCGCCATGGACACACCGGAGATGAGCCCGCCGCCTCCGATCGGAACGATGACAGCGTCTACCTCGGGCCAGTCCTCGACGATCTCGAGGCCCAAGGTACCCTGGCCGGCGATCAGGTTCGGATCATCGAACGGGCTGATATAAACCAAGCCTTCGGTTCGCACCAACTCTTTGGCGCGCTCGTTGGCCTCGTCCCAGATCCGGCCGTGGAGCACGACCTCGGCGCCGTACCCCCGGGTGGCGGCTATCTTGGCGGGGGTGGCGTTCTCGGCCATGCAGACGACGGCGCGGATGCCGTGAATCCTGGCGGCCAGGGCAACGCCTTGGGCATGATTGCCCGCCGATGAGCACACCACGCCGCGGCGCTTCTCCTCCTCGGTCAGGAACGTGAACCGGTTCAAGGGTCCGCGGAACTTGTACGAGCCGACCCGCTGGAACATCTCGGCCTTGAGCCGGATGTCGAATCCGGTCAGCTCCGACAGCTGTCGGCTTCGGAGCAACGGCGTGTGGTGGATATGGGGGGCGATCCGGGCGCGGGCCTGCCGAAAATCGTCGAGCGTGAGTGTCAACATGGGTCAGATGATAGCGGCCGAAGCCGGGCTGGGCCAGCCGACCGGTTCTCTTAGACTGCGAAAGGGGCGAAGCCGATGATCAAGGTTCTACTGGCGGCTCTTGGGACTGCCCTGGTGGCCGCCCCGATCGCGGCGGCTCAGGCGGTGCGGGTTCGGGTGACCGCCGAATCCGGGGGACCGGTGCTCGGGGCCATCGTGCGGCTGCTCGATCGGAACGACAGCATCGTTCAACGCGGTCTCAGCAACGAGGGGGGACGGGTTCTACTCAAAGCGCCCCGCGGGGGCGAGTACCGGATCCGGGTAGACCGGATCGGTTATCGCGGCCTTCAGTCGGGGTCGATGGTGGTTCCGGATACCGGGAGTGTCGGCCTGGAACTCGTCATGCCCGATCAGGCGGTCGTGCTGCCCGAGATTTCAGTAACCGGAACGACCACATGCTCGACCGATCCGGGCCGGGCTCCCGCAACGGCGGCGCTCTGGGGCGAGATTCGCAAGGCGCTCGACGCGACGGCAATTTCGAAACGTTCGGGGTTGACCTTCACGATGACGGTGTGGAAACGGGACCTCGACTCGACGATGGCGATCCGATCCGAGGAAAGCGATACGCTGCAGACGACGGTGCCCCGTCCATTCCATGCCATCGCGGCTTCGTTCCTGCTGGAGAGGGGATACTTGATCCAAGGTGAGGGCCGGACGTGGAGCGTCTTCGGGCCCGACGAGGATGTGTTGCTTTCGGACGGGTTCCTGGCGACGCACTGCTTCGGACTGGCCACCAAGGAGGAGCGGGGCCAGCGGTTGGTCGGCCTCCGGTTCGAGCCGACCCCCCGGCGGACGGTTCCCGAGATTTCCGGGACGCTCTGGGTCGATGCGAGGACCAGCCAGCTGCGCTACGCCGAGTTTCGCTATGTCAATTTGCCGCAAGACCTGTCGGACGGCGGCGTGCGGGGTCGGGTGGAGTTCGCCCGACTTCCGGAGGGATGGTGGGTGGTGGACAAGTGGTTCATCCGTTCCGCACGGGTGGTGGAAATCCGCGCCCTTTCCCAGCTCCTTGACCAGGTGCCGATTCGGGGCCAACGCCTGATTGTGGGGTATCTGGAGGACGGCGGCGCCGTTTTGAGGGTCAAGGGCCCCCAGCGGGTTGAACTCGGGGCGCCGTGAGGCCGACGCCGGTCCCGAGCATTTGCTCCCAAGGTGTGCGGGGCCTACTATCCCTGGCGTCCTACTCCCCGACACCTCGACCCGTGAGCCCCGACCATGGATCTCGGCACTGCCCGGTTATTCCGCTGGACCGACATTCCGACCGAAGCCGTTACGGACATGATTTCCCGTCAAGTCATTACCGGCGAAAAGGTGATGGCGGGTCACATCCGGCTCAAGAAGGGCTGCGTCGTTCCCTACCATAAACATGAGGCCGAACAGCATTCGCTGGTATTCTCCGGCGCCCTCAAGTTCATCATCAACGGCCAGTCGATCGTCGTGGGTCCCGGCCAGATGTTGGTGATCCCGTCGTGGGTTGCCCACGAGGCCGTGGCGCTGGAGGACACCTACGAAATGGATGTTTTCAGCCCGATCCGGCACGACTGGCTGAACCGGTCGGACTCGTACTTCACGAACCAACCCTCCCAGCCACCGGGGTTCGAGAACCCGGCCACCGGGGACAACCCGGCGCGACTGGTGCAATGGGCGGAGGTCCCGACCGAACCCCTGACTTCCATGATCGACCGGTCGTTCGTGTCCGGCGAGCGGGCCACGGTTTGCAACTTCCTCCTTCGCCAGGGCGCCCTCGTGCCGGTCCATCAGCACGAGAGCGAGCAACTGACATGGGTTCGTCGGGGTCACCTTCGCCTGACGGTGGCCGACCAACCCTTCGAGGTCACGGCCGGGTCGGTGATTCGGATCCCATCCCAAGCCCCGCATATGGCAGAAGCGATCGAAGAGACCGAGGCCACGGATCTCTTCGGTCCCCGGCGCGAGGATTGGGCCTCCGGACACGATCACTATCTACGGCAGGGCAACCGATAGGAGGCGGCTCCCATGCGCGCGATCAGAGTTCACGGGTTTGGCGATCCATCGGTCATGGTGGTGGAAGAGGTTCCCGTCCCGGTCCCCGGGCCCGGGCAAGTCCAGGTCAAAGTCCACGCCGCGGGCGTCAATCCGGTGGAGACCTACATCCGAAGCGGCCGGTACGGCGCCCTGCCCACGTTGCCGTACACCCCGGGTTCGGACGGCGCCGGCGTGATCGTCGGAGTGGGCGACGGACCCCATCCGTGGAAGGCCGGCGATCGGGTCTTCTTCCACGGAACGGCGGTGGGCCAAACGGGCGGGTCCTACGCGGAAATGGCCGTGTGCGAGGCCAGTCAAGTGTACCGATTGCCGGCCCATGTCGGGTTTTCCGAGGGCGCGGCGTTAGGCGTTCCCTATGCGACCGCCTACGTCGGACTGTTCTTGAAGGCGGCGGCCAAGCCGGGTGAAATCGTCCTGGTCCACGGCGCGAGCGGCGGTGTCGGCACCGCGGCCCTGCAGCTGGCCCGCTGGAAGGGTCTCAAGGTGATCGGTACAGCGGGAAGTCCGGACGGGCTTGAGTTGGTGCGGGCCAACGGAGCGCACTTTGCCGTGGGGCATCGGGAAGCGTTGTATCTCGACCAGATCAAGGCGGCCGCCAACAACGGCCGGGGCCCGGATGTCGTTCTCGAAATGCTGGCCAACGAAAACTTGGATCATGATTTCGACCTGGTGGCCCCCCGGGGCAGGATCGTCGTGATCGGAAACCGCGGGCGGATCGAGATCGATCCCCGGAAGATCATGGCGAAGGATCTGACCGTGACCGGAGTGTTCCTGTGGGGTGTCGGTCCGGAGCAGCTCGCGACGGTTTACGCCGACATCAGCGCCGGTCTCGAGCAACGGGCGCTCGTCCCGGTCATTGGGCAAGAGCTGCCGTTGGCCGAGGCGGCTCGGGCCCACGAAGTCATCATGGGCGGCCGGGCTTACGGTAAGATCGTGTTGGTTCCGTAACGCGACGAAACGCCGGACCGGGGGGATCCGACGTTTCGTCTGGGGGAGGCTCCGGACCGTCGGCCCGTTGCCGACACTCTGTTGAGCAATCGGCATGCCGCCTGATTCGGATCGGGCTTCAGGCAAGCAACTCGCTCGGCCGCAACAACTTGGGATGAGCATCCGGAGACCGAAGGCCCGATCGGGCCGAACCGAACTATCGTGGTGCCACACTCGACTGTAGACCTCGAGCGACGTGCCGGTCGAAAATTCGGCCGATCGGACCGTTGTGTGCTCTGGGCCCCGGACCAGGCCCCGCGGCATTCGATTCGTCAGGAACGCCCGGACTTCGGAGACCACCCAGCGGCGGAGCATCGCCCCAACCTGGGGCCTTTCGCCTCAGAGTCGGACCGGCCCGGGCGGCTCGGCGGCCAGCAACTGATGGATGGCGGCGACGGCGCCGTTGTCGTCGCTCAACAGAACCAGCTCGCCCCCCCGTGATTGAATCCGGACCGTGCATCGAATGACGGCACGGAGCCGAGCAAGAATCTGCACGGCGGGCAGGTCGTTTCGGAGGATCCTGATGCTCTGAAAGTCGCCCCGGCGGATGGCCGCGGCGCTTTCCAGCAACTCCCGCCTAACAGCTTCGATGCCAACGGAATCGGCGGCCGGCATGGAGATCTTGACCCGGCCGCCGCTTTCGTTCGGGAGGTACTCGACGAGCGGTTGGCTCACCGTTGCCATCGCCAGGGATGCAGAACTCTGCGCGGCGACCACGGTGATCCGGCCCAGGGCCGTTAGGCCGAAGACTGCCACGAATGCAAGACGCAACAAGAATGTAGGCATTGCCGACCCAAGGGGGGCAAGAGAGGTGCCAGGGTCGGGGGCCGGTCCGTTAGGTATTGTGGAAGGCAGCGGCCGCGTTGATAAACTCTCGGAACACGTGCCGGGTGTTGGGATCGGTTAGCTCGAAGACCTCGGGGTGCCACTGGACCCCGACCAGGAAATGATCGTTGGTCGACTCGGCGGCTTCGATCAAACCGTCTGGTGCCACGGCGCTCGCCACGAGGCTCGGGGCCAAGGTCTTGATGCCTTGGTGGTGCATGCTGTTGACGGCGATTCGGTCTTTTTCGTACAAATGCCGGAGTCGGGAGCCGCGGGTCAACGCCACGTCATGGGCGAGGTGGTCGCGCTCGAAACCGTAGGTCGGGAAGTAGTCGTGTTTGATGGCGTTCGGATACTGGTCGTCGAGATCCTGATAGAGGGTCCCGCCGAGCGCGACGTTGATGACTTGGAGACCCCGGCAAAGGCCGAGGAGCGGACGCTTGTCCTCCACGGCCCACTCAGTCAACTGAAGTTCAACTCGGTCACGGGCGGGATCGATGCGGCCGAGCTTGGCGTGGGGTTCTTCGCCGAAGCGTTCGGGGTCCATGTCCACGCCGCCCGGAATCATGATGCCGTCACAGGCCTCGTACACCGCGCGGAGGGCCTCGGGTTCGTCGTCGAGCAGCGGGATCAGGATCGGCGCGGCCCCGACCAGGGCGACCGCGACGTAGTACCGTTGGTTCATAACGACCGACTGGGGCAGTCCCTCGGGAATGCCGTCAATCGAGTGGAGCGTCTGGGTCGTGACCCCGATGATGGGGCGCCGGTTGAGTTTTTTCATAGTGGCTTGATCCAATCTGGCAGCAAGGGACGGGCCAGCACTAGCGAATCCCCTCTTCGGTCTCGGCAATCAGTTGGTCGACCACGGCATGGAGGTCGCCGCCGGTTCGTTCGTAGGTGGCCAACTGCCGGTCGGCGCTGGTCCCGTTTTCAAGGATGTGAAAGGCGTACTCGATTTCCTTCCGACTGCCAAGCTCATCGACGACGTCATCGACGAACCACTCGATCATCTCGCGGATCAGGCTCCGGGCCGGGAGTTCGATCCCCTTGCCGAAATCGATCAACTTACCATCGAGTCCGTACCGGCAGGCCCGCCACTTGTTCTCTTCGATGAAGGCGGCCGAATACTTCCGCCAGTTCAAGTTGTCACGCCGGAGCTTGTACACCTTGGCGATAATGGCTTGAAAGAGGGCGCCGATACACACCGCTTCGTCGACCCGGGTGCAGACATCGCAAATCCGCATCTCGAGCGTCGGGTAGCTCCAGCTGGGCCGGATGTCCCACCAAATTTTCGAGGCGTTGGGGATGCTCTTGGTTTCGACCAGAGTATTGACGATATCCTCGAACTCACCCCAGGAATGCAGTTCCCGGGGAATCCCGGTTCGGGGAAAGCTTCGAAACACGATGCTCCGGTAGGACTTGAGGCCGGTTTTTCGGCCGAGCCAAAACGGCGAGCTAGTCGAGAGGCAGAGCAGGTGCGGCATGAAGTAACTGGCCGCATTCATGGCCTCGATCAAGAACTCGCGATCTTCGATGCCGATATGGACGTGGGTGCCGAAGATCAGCAGCCGCTGGGCCAATTCCTGAAGGTCCTCTTTGACGCCGAGATACCGGTCGAGCGGGGTAATCTCCTGCTCCATCCAGCTCGAGAACGGATGGCTGCCGGCGGCCGCCACCTTGAGTCCGTTCTTGGCCGCCAAGTCCATCACCAGCCTCCGAAGCCGGACCAGCTCCGCTCGGGCTTCCGCCGGGGTCCGGCACACCTTGGTGCCGACTTCGACCATCGATTGATGGAGCTCGGGCTTGACCTCGCCAAGCACTACCGAGTCCTCTTTCAGGATTTCGGTGATGTACGAACGCAATTCCCGGGTCTTGGGATCGATGATCTGGTACTCTTCCTCGATCCCGATTGTTAGGCTTGGCGGTTTCATGAACTCACGGGTTTGGGGCTAGGGAGCTCGGGGCTCGACCAGCAGGGTCGGGACCGTCGATCCGCCGCCGGCGGTGACGTTCACGAGCGTGGCGGTCGAGACGCGGGTCAAGCATCCTTCGGCAAACGATCCATCAAAACAGAACGGTGCCGTGTCGACGATCCGGCCGGCCAAGACCACCTTGCCGTCGACCAGGCTCGGGAACAGCTCCGAGGGCAGGCCGATTCGCTGCTGAACAATGGAGGGGTGCTCAATGGCCTTGGCTACCTCGGCTTGCCATGTCGCCGGATCGACCTCCCAGCCGAGCACCACGCCGGCGCCGCCGTAGTCGTCATTCGGCTTGAGGACGAGCCGGTCTTGGTTGGCGGCAACGAAGGGCAGCAGGTCAATCGGACGGCCGTCGATCACGGTGTTCCGCTCCTCGACCACCCGGGTCCACGGGACATGGGCCGCAATGACCTCCCGTTCGGCCGCCGAGAACAGCGCGGCGTTTCGTTCGTCGGAGAGCACGGCCAGGCTGGCCTTCTTGTGGAGAATTTTACAGCGAAACGGGTTCGTCATGCAGACGGCCCTGTCCCGGACTGCGCGCACCATCGGGTGGTCGAGGCCCCCATCGGCGACGAGTTCATTGATCAGGACCCGCTTGTAGATCAGGTCGATCTTGACGCCACCCGAGTAGAGGGCGCCGCCCAGGTATTCGACCTCGCGCGGGTCACCGATGACGCAGTGGATGCCGACTGACTGAAAATAGTCCCGATAGAGCACGAACTCGCTCATCGTCGGGACTTCCTTCCAGTCGAGAATCCCGATGGTCGGCTTGGTTCGCCCGCCTGAAAATCTTTGGTAGGCTTTGAGCAGTGAATGGAGCACGTTGTGCCGGGCCGGGATCGGGCTCACCGCAAACCGGCGCCGGAACTCCCGCATCAGGGGAAGCGCCAGAAAGAGATCGGTCAGGGCATCGTTGTACGCCGAGCCGGCCGGGGTCTCCGCGTTGTACTCGGTAAACCGAAGCTGCCCGTCATCGGGCGAGAAAAAGGCGTCGAGCCGGGACACCGGTGAGGCGTCGGTCCCTGGGTCCTCCAGTACCAACGTCCGTTCCCAGTCTTCGAGACGGAATTGGTCGAGCACGGCCGGATTGGCCAGCGCGGCCTCAAGGGCGGTGTTGAACGCCCCGAGGAGCACGGCGATCCGCTCACGCATCAGATCGTAGTCGGGCCGGGACAGAAACCGGGGGCGGATGACCGTGCAGAGGGGCCGCTCGCCGAACATCAATCCGCGTTTGGCCAGTTCGGCATTGAGCCACTCGCCCGATTCGGCTCCGATGGCCTGGGTGGCGCTGTCGTGCCAGGCCTCGATGGCGGCCCGGGTCATGGCCGAACCGATCGTCCCTTCAGGAAATTCTCCCAACTCGGCCGGAGCGTGGCCGGCGGCGCCTTGGCCAGACGAATGGCCATATCGGCCATGGCCTTGACGACACACTCAAAATGCGCAGGCGTCAGCGAGTAGATATCCATGTCGGGGGCCGGATTCATGAAGTCGATGGCGTAGGGAATCCCGTCTTTGACGGCCCATTCGATCGAATTCATGTCGTAGCCTAACGCCCGGACCAAGGTCAGCGAATCGGCGACGATCCGCTGATTCAAGGCGGGCGGCAGGAAATCGAGTTCGGGGTGGTATTTCCGGGCCTTGGGGTCGTACTTGATCGGATAGATGACTTCCTGCCCGATGCAGAGGCAGCGAACGAACTCGTCCCACTCGATGAACTCCTGGACGATCATGGTCAACAGGCCGGACCGATCGTAGTTGTAGATCAGCTCTTCGAGGCTCTTGCAGACATAGACCTCTTTCCAGCCGCCGCCGTGGGCATCTTTCAGAATGCAGGGCAACCCAACGTGATCGACGATTGCCTGCCAGTCGAGCGGGAATTGAAGATTGCGGAGACTTTCCGAGTGGACGATCCCGGGAACGTACTCCTTGTTCGGCAGCACCATGGTCTTTGGATGCGCCAATCCGAGTGAGGTCGCCAAGGTGGCACCGAAGAACTTGTCGTCGGCGGTCCACATGAAGGGGTTGTTCACGACGGTGGTGCCCTGGAGGGCCGCATGTTTCAAAAAGGTGCGGTAGAACGGCACCTCATGGGAGATCCGGTCGATGATGACGCGATACTCCGGGGCCGCGTCCATCCGGGGTGCACCGAGGGTCACGTATTCGGCAATAACGCCCTGATCGCGGCTGGCAACTTCTTCGATAAACGCTGGCGGCCAACTCCACTCGCGGCCGACGATGAGGCCGATCTTCTTTTGATCTGACGGCATGGCGGATACGTCCCTGCGGATTGGGTCGGAAAGGGGCTCGGGCGTCCACCCGGTCCCCAGTTGCTCTGCGAATGTACGGTGGTTGGAGAGCGGCGGGAAGCCGTCGCCGCTCAGGGGTTGGAACGGGCCGTCAAGAAGGGCAAGCACCGGCTGAATCGGCGGCCCCAGGTGGCTTCGTCGTGGATGCCCCCGACGTCTTCCACGTACTCGATCGTCGGCGCCGCACCGGGCCCGAGCTTGGCCAGCAGATCGCGGAGGGCCCGGGCGTCGGTCACGGCTCCTCTCGGCTCTTGCAGTCCGATGTCGAGATAGAGCCGCCCGACGGCCAGGGCGGACCAGGTGTCGACGTAGTCGAGGATCGACCGGCCCGCATACCAGAGCGACGGGCTCATGACCCCCGCCGCGCCAAACACATCGGCAAACCGATAGAGCCCGTACAGGCTGATCAGGCCCCCCATCGAGGACCCCGCGATCGCCGTCGAGGACCGAGCGGGGTTGGTTCGAAAATCTCGATCGACGATCGGCTTCAGGGTCTCGGCCAGGAAAGCGAGGTAGCGGTCGCCGCCGCCGCCGCCGCGAAGCGGATCGGGAAACGGGCTGTATTCGTAGAGCCGGTTCCGGCCGTGGTTGGCGATCCCGACGACGATGGCCTCGGTCCCCTGCGCGGCCAGTTCGGCCAAGACCGCGGTGAGCTGCCAATGGCCGGCAAACGCGGTGGCTGGATCGAACAGATTCTGACCGTCGTGCATGTACACAACGGGGTACCGGTCCGTCGTGGTGTTGTACGAAGGTGGCAAGGCGATCATGACGTCGCGATAGTTCCTGAGCTGGGGGCTCAAGACTCGTCGACGCACCAAGAGGCGGATGCTCGGATCGAGGGCGCCGGGATACGGCTGCCAGGCCGGATCAACCGGCGGGGAAATGGGCGTCATGGAAGGAAACCGGGATGGAAAATAGCCGTAGGGCCCCCAAAGCGGTTAAACTCGTGTCATCTCCCTACTTGAGGCGTGCGCCGATGGGTCCAATTCGAACCATGGTTGGGGTGGCATTGGTCGCCGTGGCAACGGCGGCCGAAGCCCAGCGGTCGAGCCAAACCAGCATTGCCCTCACGCCCTACTTCGGATTGGTGAGCCCGGGTCGGGAGTTGTTGCTTCGGCCCGGGCTCGACCCGCTGCGTGACCCGGAATCCCAAGCCCTGTTTGGGGTCGCGGGCGGCCGGCTCACGGTTGGCCTATCGGAGAAGCTCGGCGTCGAGGCCGACGTCGGTTTTGGCAAGAGCGGGCTCCAAGTTTCGAAGCTCAGTGCGCCGTCGGGAACCAACGCGAAGGTCACGACAATCAGCGGCCGCCTGGTGTATCGAACCAAGCCGACCACGGAGCCATCGTCCGTCACCCTTCACGCCGGGCTCGCCTCGGTGAGCCGTCGGTTTACCGAGAAGTCCGGCGGGCCGAGTTCGGTCAAAAATCGATCAAACCTGGGGGCGGTGCTCGGGGCGACGATTGGGTTTCGGATGACGGCGCGGACGGCCCTCATGATTAGCGCCGAGGACTATGTCTACAACGCGAGCTTTGAGGTGACCGGGCCGGGAGGGGCGCTGCAACGGACTCAATCGTTGACCCAGAATGACATTCGGGTAACGGTCGGCGTCCGCTTCGCGCTGTTTGGCCAATAACGCGATCCTGGTGCGAGGAAAAAAGAGGGGCGGGCATCGAGCCCGCCCCGCTTTTACTTGGTGGTGTTTCGACGAGCTAGAATCGGGTGGTCAAACCACCGAGGAGGCGGCGCCCGTTGACCGAGCCGCCGAAGATCGAGTAGCGCTGCTGGTCGAACAGATTGGTGGCCGCCACATAAACTCGGAGGTTGTTGTTGACGGCAAATCCCGCGTTGGCGTCGATCGTGCCCTGGGGTTCGATCCAGCCGGCGAACACCCCGGCGGCCCAGTCATACCCCTTCACCGCCCGGAAGTTCACCCCCAGATCGAGGCCACTCCGGCCGGCGTACGTCACCGCGATGTTGCCTTTCGAACTGGGCGTGTTGGGAAGCAGTTGATCGCCCGCCAATTGCTCGTTGATGTCGAACCGGAAGATCGTCAGGTTCGCATCGACCCGGAACTCGTCCGCCAACTGGAGGCCCGCGGCGAACTCGAAGCCGTACTGCGTGGCTTTACCGGCGTTGGCATACGACACGACGATGGCGGTCTTGCCATCTTCCTGCCGGGTCAGGCCCCGGCCGGCGGTGGCGGTGGCCGGATTGGCGAGCAAGGCGCTTCGGACCGCGCCTTGGAGGGCGGCCCGGGCGGCGGCGGGTACGGCGGTCGGAGCGGTCCAGGCACCAAAGGCCGGGTTGACGCCGGGCAGCAGATCGGTGACGAAGTCTTTCAGCACGTTCAAATAGGCGTCGACCGAAAAGTAGAACCGATCGGTCAGGTCGCCGCGGTAGCCGATCTCGATGCCGGTGTTCTTTTCGACTTGGAGCTTGTTATTGCCCCGGGCCCGGACCGGGACGGCGGCGGTGTTGTCGAACAGCTGTCCGGCCGGCACGCCGGCGAGGAGGGGGCCTAACTGCGGGTTGGCCCGGAGACCGGCTTCGAGGGCCGAGAAATTGGCCGGCGCGCCGGCGGCGGCATTGAGGAAGAACTCCGAGTAATTCGGGGTCTGGAATGCCTTGTTGAACGTGAACCGGATCGAATGCCGGTCGCTCGGCGAGTAGACGATGGCCGCCTTGGGCGAGAATTGGGCGTCGATCAGGCCGCCGAGATCGTACCGGCCGGCCGCCACCAGTTTGGTGACGTCGCTGAGCTTGTATTCGAACTGGCTGAAGAGCGCGTAGTAATTGTCGGTCCGGTCGTCATCGGGACGATTGATCAGGGTCCGCTGGGTGTTGAGGCTGTACTTGCGGAAGGAACCGCCGAGCACGAACCGACCCTTGCCGTCCGCGAAGGTGTTCTTCTGCTGGCCCTCGACGTGGAAGATGTCGGACCGTTCCTCGAGGCCCGCACCGGACGCGAGCGAATACTGCGGCTCTTCGGTATTGCGGCCATTCCAATAGGCCATCACGTCGAAGGCCTTCGCGGCGTAGTTGAAGCGGGTGTAAGGCCGGATCGATTTGGTGATTTGCACGCGGCCGATGCCGGTGACGGCGGTTTCATTTTCGGCCATCGCCATCCCGAACTCACCGGTGGCGATGTCGCCGTTGGCGGTGTAGTAGTCGAGCCGAGCTGACCCGTAGGTGCTCTTGACGGGGTCCCGGTCGCCGGTCAGTGCGCCGGTGGCCAGGTCGGCGGTCTGGCCGTTCAAGGCCCTGAGCTCCCGCCGGGAACACGACGAGCAAAAGCCCCGGAAGGTCAGGGAGTCGGTGGCGGGCCGGTATTCGGTCTTGAGGGCGCTGCCGTCGGCCAGGGTCCGGGAGCGGGACCAGGTGTCGCTGCGGTAGTAGCCAACGTTGACTCGGTACCCGAACCGGCCGTCGTACAGCAATCCCGCGTGTCGGAGATCCGCCTTGGCGGTGGAAAGCCCGCCGCCGCCGACGCTCAGTTTGGTGCCGACGACTTCGCGCGCCGCGGGGGTCTTGATGTTGAGGACACCCGCGTAGGCGTTGGCTCCGTAGAGCGCCGAACCGGGGCCGCGGACCAATTCCATCGAACCGATATCTTCGGTCGGGACCGAGAGCGCGTTCCACTCTTGGTTGCCGAGGAAGCCGGTGGCCACATCGCGACCATCGATCAGCACCAGCACCCGGCGGTTCAACGACGAGTTGAATCCGCGGGTGTTGACGTTGAAGTCGTTGACCCCATTTTGGGCCAAGTCCACCCCGGGGACCGCGGCTAGGGCGAGCGGCGCCTGTCCGGTAATCGAGGTGGTCTGGAGGGTCCGGGCGTCGATGACCGACACGGCCGCCGGTGCTTGGGTGGCCCGCTCCGGAGCTTTCGAGGCGGTGGTGACGATCAAGTCATTCAAGGCGATCGGATGGGCTTCCATTTTGGCGTCGGCCGTGGCGCTGCCACCGGCGGTTACCGTGACCGACACCTCGGTCGGCTTGTAGCCGAGCCAGCGAAACACCAACGTGTAGGTGCCGGCGGGTACCCGCTCGAGCACGTAACGGCCTTGGGTGTTGGTGACGGCGCTGGTGCCGGGGCCGCGGACCCCAACTACCACGCCGGCCAGCGGGGCGCCATCATCCGCTCGGGTGACTTTGCCGGTAACTGTGCCGGTGCTCTGGGCCATGACCGTGGGTGCCGCAAGGAACGCGAGGGCGGCCGCCAGCACGCCCGCCGAACGAAGCAAACGCATGATTCCGTCTCAACCGTGGGGGTGAACGTAAACCCGCGCCGGAACGGGGTTCCGGTTTGGGCCGAAGAAGGTGCATCCCGAACCGAGGGTAGGCAAGGGCGAACCGCTATTTGACCAGACTGACTTTCGTGACCCGGACGCGTCCCGGTTCGCTGCCGCTTGGGGCCGGTTCGGCGTAGGCCACGTAGAGATCCGATCCCACCAGGGCTGTCCGGGGGAATCCACCGTCCCGGGACCGGCTGGTCGTCGCGACTGTCAGGATCTCTCGATCGGCACCCCCCCCGCCAACCGAGCGGACCCGCCAGAAGGCCTGATTGCCGTCGGCCTCGAGCCAAGTCACGACGCCTCGACCTGGGCTGGTCATCTGGAAGTGTACCCGCCCCAATGGGTTACCCTCGTCAATCCGGATCGGCTTTCCGAACGTCCGACCCCCGTCGGTCGAGAAGGCGGCATTGACCTTCGGGACGCCGTTGGCCGCGGTAAACCACGCCACGCCCACGTCGTTGCCCGAGGCGGCGATGGACGGACCGTTCACGGGACATTGTCGCGAAACCCACCCGTCGTTTGCCACCTTCACTGGTTCCGACCACCCGGCTCCGTCCTGACGGACGACAGCGATGTCCCGGATCTCCTGTTCCGACCGATCCCGGTAGGCCACCACCAGCCCACCTCGCCCCGCAGTCATCGAGACTTGGCAGCACTCGCAGGTTCGGGTGTCGAGCGCGGCCTCGGCCGAGACGGTTCCATCGGGGTTCCAGAGGGCAGTCCGGACGGACATTGCGCCGGCGGAGTCGGTCATTTGGCGGCCGTCGAGCCAGGCCACGGCCACCGAACCCGAGCTGAGGGGGACCATGGCGACGAAGCCGTGCTCGGTGGCGGAGGTATCGGAATGGACGGTGACCGGTGCCGACCAGGTCCGGCCCCGGTCTCTGGAGGCGGCGAGCTTCACATGATATGCGTAAGCCTTCGTCGCGGTCTTCTCCAACCAATGGACGACCCAGGTACCGGTCGTGGTTTCAGTGATCGAGGGGAAGTCAGCCCAGTTGACGAAGAACTTGTCGCTTTCCGCGATCGTGACGGGGGGAGACCAGGCCCCGGCTGATCGGCTGGCCGCTCGGAGCGCGTAGCGACGATCCGCCCGGGGTTCGAACCAGCTGAGCATCAAGTCGCCCTTGGAGGTGCGACTCAAAAACGGTTTGCTGCTGCCCGGCGGGCCGGTCCATTCGAGGGTGGTTTTCCCACTGGGGGTGCTTCCCCCAACCGCCAGAGCCGCGAGGACGATCCACGCTGTTCGCATGGTTCAATATCGCATCGGCCGGCCGGGTCCGCCAATCAGTCGGTGGCGGCCTCGAGGGCTGCTTGGTTGGGCCACCGGGTGTGGCCTTTGGCCAGGTCAGCCAGGGTGGTGTGGCGGAGGAACCGAACCACCCGGTCGCCGAGGGCGCTCCAGGCCGCGTGGGCCGGACAGGCGGCCTTCGCGGTGCACTCGGGCTGGCCTAGCAGACACCGGCGAACCGAGTCGAACCGTTCGAACGGCTCGACGATCTCGTACAGGGTGATCTGGTTCCGGGGTCGGGCCAGCAGGAAGCCGCCGTGTTTGCCTCGGACCGAGTCCAAAACCCCGACCCGCGCCAACTGGGAGAGGGTTTTGGAGAGGTAATTCCTCGGCACGTCGAGGGCGTCAGCCAGGACGGCGACATGGACCGGGCCGTGGGCCTCGTGTTGGGCCAAGACCGTGGCGGCCCGGAGGGCATACTCGGATGTTTGCGAGAGAATGGCCATTTAGACTCCTCTAACGTCATGATAATATGACATTTACGGCGTGCAAGTCCTTGATTTCCATAGACCCTGAAGAGCCCCTCACGTTCAATTAATGAATTCTCGCCTGGAACCGCGATAGGATCATCGTGAGCAAGCAGTCTCCAATGACACTCACGAGCGGGGGGGTATGCGCGGTTTTCTGGCGGTGGTCGCGGTGACGGTGATGGCGGCGGGTTGCGGCGGGAAGGACAGTGCCGGTTCGGCCCCTCCGGCGGCCGGCGCCCCGGCGAGCGACCTGACGCCGTTTCAGCTCGAGCACGGGATCGGGCCGATCACCGAGGTCCTGACCCTTGGGGCGCTCGATCAGGGCCTCGCGGATTCCGGTCAGACGGTGTTTGGCGCCAAGTGCACCGCGTGCCACAAGATGGCCGAGAAGTATGTGGGCCCGGCGTTAGGCGAGGTACTGACCCGCCGGTCGCCGACGTTCGCGATGAACATGATCCTCAATCCGAATGAAATGGTCGAACGTCACCCGGTGGCCAAGCAGATGTTGGCCGAGGCGATGACGATGATGGCGAATCAGGGGTTGACGACCGGCGAGGCGCGGGCCGTCGTGGAGTATCTCCGCACCCAAGCCACCGGAACGGTGAAAACACAATGACACGGAGGAATCGAACCATGCGGGTCGCGACGTTGGGGTTACTGGTGCTGGCGGGATGTGCCGGCCAAGGCGGAAGCCCGATCGGGGGCAGTGGCGACGCTGCCTCCAAGGTGTACGTGGCGCCGGGCCAGTACGACGAATTTTATGCGTTCATGTCCGGCGGATTCAGCGGGCAGGTGACGGTCTACGGGCTTCCCTCCGGCCGGCTGCTCCAGCAAATCCCGGTGTTCTCCCAGTATCCGGAAAAGGGCTACGGCTACTCGGAGGAGTCCAAGCCGATGCTGGCCACCAGCTTCGGGTCGGTGCCGTGGGACGACGCCCATCATCCGCAGCTCTCGACGACCAATGGCGAGCACGACGGCCGGTGGCTCTTCATCAACGGCAACAACACGCCCCGGATCGCCCGGCTCGACCTCACCAAGTTCGAAACCGAAGAGATCCTCGAGATTCCGAACTCGGGCGGCGGGCATGCTTCGCCGTTTCTGACGGAGAACACGGAATACGTCGTCAGTGCCACTCGGTTCTCGGTGCCGACGCCCCAGGCGGACGTGCCGATCGCGGGATCGAAGTTCGGGGGTCTGTTGTCGTTCGTGAAAGTCGATCCGACGAGCGGCCACATGGCGTTGGCCTTCCAGATCCATATGCCGGGGTTTCACTACGATCTGTCGCGGGCCGGCAAGGGTCCCTCGCATGGCTGGTCGTTCTTCAGTTCCTACAACTCCGAAGAGGCGAAGACCCTGCTCGAAAAGAACGCCTCGCAGAAGGACAAGGACTTCATTGCCGCGGTCAACTGGAAACAAGCGGAACAGTGCGTCGCCGACGGCAAGGCCAAGCAGTGGCCCGCCAAGTACGCCCACAACATCCGCAGTGCGGATGGCGTCGCGACCACGGAAATGCTGACCTCCGCCACGGTGCTCGAGCCGGCCGACTGTCCCGGCATCGTCTATTTCCTGCCGACCCCGAAGTCGCCCCACGGTGCGGATGTCGATCCGAGCGGCGAGTTCATCGTCGGTGGCGGTAAGTTGGCGACGATTCTGCCGGTGCACTCGTTCTCGAAGATGATCAAAGCGATCGCCGACAAGGCGTTCGAGACCGAAATCGACGGCGTGCCGGTGATCCGGTACGAAGCGGTCAACGCTTGCGAAGTGCAGAATCCGGGCTTGGGCCCCTTGCACACTGAGTTCGACGACAAGGGCTTCGCCTATACGTCGGTGTTTCTGTCGTCGGAGATCATCAAGTGGGACCTCAAGAAGTGTGTCGTGGTCGATCGCACTCCGACGTTCTACTCAATCGGACATTTGATGGTTCCCGGCGGCGACACCCGGAAGCCCGATGGGAAGTACGTCGTCGCGCTCAACAAGATCACCAAAGACCGGTATCTGCCGACCGGGCCTGAGCTGACCCAGTCGGCCCAGCTCTATGACATCACCGGCGACAAGATGAAGTTGTTGCTCGACTTCCCGACCACCGGCGAACCGCACTACGCCCAGGCGATCCTGGCCTCCAAGATCAAAGACAAGCAGCTCAGGACGTTCGCGTTGGAAGCCAACCACCATCATGCCGCGGTCAAGGCCGAGAAGGACGTCAAGGTCGTTCGCGAGGGGACTACGGTCCACATCTACATGACGGCGATCCGGAGCCACTTCATGCCGGACAACATCGAAGGGGTGCACGTGGGCGACGAAGTCTTCTTCCACCTCACCAACCTGGAACAGGACTGGGACGTGCCGCACGGCTTTGCGGTCATGGGCGCGAATACGTCGGAACTCTTGGTGATGCCGGGCCAGACCCAGACGATCACCTGGAAGCCGACTAGGCCCGGCGTCTTCCCGTTCTACTGCACCGACTTCTGCTCGGCGTTGCACCAGGAAATGCAGGGGTACATCCGGGTCTCGCCGAAGGGCTCCGGCACTAAAGTGTCGTTCAACACGGGGCAGTGATCCAATGATGACCAGATGGGCCAGAATCCTGTTGGCGGTCGCCGCTTTGGGTCTGGTGACGAGCTATGTGGCGCCGCTCTGGCACATTGCCTTGAAGGCGCCCCAGTACCCCGAGGGGCTCGGCATGTACATCTGGTCGAGCAAAATTACGGGCGAGCTCCGGAGTATCAACGGGCTCAACCACTACATCGGGATGAAGGAAATCCACCCCGAGGCCATCCCCGAGCTCCGGCTGATGCCGCAGATCGTGGCCGGCCTCGTGGTGCTTGGCCTGATCGCGGCGGCGTGGGGGCGCCGGAGCGGGCTGTACGCCTGGACCGGACTTTTTCTGGCCGGCTCACTGGTCGGCCTGGCGGACTTCTGGCGCTGGGGCTATGACTATGGGCACAACCTCAATCCAGAGGCGGCGATCAGGATTCCCGGGATGAGCTATCAACCGCCGTTGATCGGGCCCAAACAGCTCCTCAACTTCCAAGCGACGTCGTGGCCCGCGACGGCCGGGTGGTTTGCCGTCGGCGGGCTGACGGTTGCCGTGGTCCTCTCGGTACTCGAATGGCGCCGAGCGCGGCGGGTGCCGGTCTGAGCCGGCTTGGCGCCATCCTCCTTGCCGTCTCGGCGGGGATCAGCGGGGCGGGGTGTGGTCACCCCGCCCCGCGGCCGCTGGTGGAGGGCCGGGAGGTCTGCGATCATTGTCACATGACCATGGTGGAGCGGCGTTTCGCCGCTGAACTGGTGTCGACCACCGGCAAAGTGACGCCGTTCGATGATGTTGGTTGCCTGGCCATGGGTGTCCTCGCGGCCGACTCGAGCCGGATTGCTTCGCTCTGGGTGGCCGATTTTCTCGAACCCGACTCGATCGTATCGGTCGAACGGATGGTCTTCCTTCGGACCGATTCCATTCGGACGCCGATGAACTATGGGATCGTGGCGGTCCGTCCCGGGCCGGGCGCGGACAGTTTGGCCCGGGTGGTAGGCGGCGTCCGGCTCGCCTGGCGCGACGTGATGGTCTGGGCCCGGAATTCGGGGGCCCGGTGATCGGTCTGCTGGCGGTGATCGGCGTGATCACGGTGTCGCCGGCTGGTCCGGTCCGCCTGCTGTCGGCGGGGGTGGCGCTGGCGCGGGCCGGCGATACGGTGCTCGTGACCGCCGGCCGGTACCAGGAACAGGGTTCGATCCGGATCGACCGGCCGGTGACGATTCTTGGCCGGGGCCGTCCGGTGATCGTGGGGCGCGGCGACCACACGGTACTCCTGGTTGCCTCCGCCGGGGTGACGATTACCGGGCTCGCGATCGAACACGTCGATCCGATCAGCACCGAAGACCGGGCCGGGATCCGGCTCGAAGGTGCCACCGGTTGCCGGATCGAGGACAATGCCATTCGCGACACGTACTTTGGGATTTATGGCGCCAAAGTCGAGGACTGCCGGATCGTCGGCAACCGCGTCACCGGTCCACGCCACTCGGAGCAAGCCAGCGGTAACGCGATCCAGTTCTGGAATTCGAACCGGATCACCATCCAAGGCAACACCGTAACCGGGCATCGGGACGGGATCTATCTCGAGTTCGTCACCGAAAGCTTGCTGGCGGACAACGAGAGCCGAAACAACCGGCGGTATGGCCTTCATTTCATGTCGTCCCACGGCTGCACCTATCGGCGAAACCGGTTCATCGCGAACGGGGCCGGGGTGGCGGTGATGTACACGAAGCGGGTGGTCATGGAGGCCAACGACTTCCTCGACAATCGGGGGCCCGCGGCCTATGGGCTCTTGCTCAAAGACATTACCGATAGCGACATCCGCGGGAATCGGTTCCGGAGCAACAGCACGGGCCTCTATCTCGAGGGCGCCAATCGCCTGATGATTTCGGGGAACCGCTTCGAGGGCAACGGATGGGCGGTCCGGTTGCTGGCCAACTCGATCGACAACCGGTTCGAAGCCAACGGGTTCTTCGGGAATGCCTTTGACGTGGCGACGAACAGCCGAACCGCCTCGAGCACCTTTGCCGGAAATTATTGGGATCATTACCGGGGGTTCGATCGGAATCGCGACGGGAAGGGCGATGTGCCCCATCGCCCGGTTCGGCTCTTTTCCCTCGTCGTCGAGCAGAACGACCCCGCGTTGATCCTGCTCCGAAGCTTGTTCGTCGACCTCCTCGACCAGGCCGAGCGGGTGTTGCCGATCCTCACGCCCGAAACGCTCGTGGACCTGACCCCGCTCATGGAGCCGCCGCCGTGACCGGTTTAGCTGGTCCGGCCGAGGTCCGGGTTGAGGGCCTCCGGAAACGGTTCGGCCGAGTCGAGGTGCTCCGTGGCGTGGACTTCACGGTCCGAGCCGGCCGGGTCACGGCGCTCGTCGGGCCGAACGCGGCCGGCAAGAGTACTCTGATCAAGGCGATCATCGGTTTGGTGAAGATCCGGCCGGGCGACGGCCGGGTGCTTCTCGACGGCGCGCCGATCAATGGTGACGTGGGATATCGGGAGCGGATCGGGTACATGCCCCAGGCGGCCCGGTTTCCCGACCAGCTGAATGCCCGCGAAGTGCTGGCGCTGGTCCGGGGGCTTCGGGCGCCTGGTACCCCGGTCGACTTGGAACTCGTGGAGCGGTTTCAACTCGAACCGATGCTCGATCAGCCGATTCGCACCCTGTCCGGCGGCAGCCGCCAGAAACTCAATGCGGCGGTGGCGTTCCTGTTCCGGCCGTCCTTGGTCATCCTGGACGAACCGACGGCGGGTCTCGATCCGATTGCGAGCGGGATCTTCAAGAACAAGGTCCAAGGCGCGCCTGCCGCGGGGACGACCGTGCTGCTTACCTCACATATCCTGAGCGAGATCGAGGAATTGGCGGAGGACATCGTCTTCTTGATCGACGGGCGGGTGGTGTTCGAAGGCCCGATTCCCTCGCTCCTCGAACAGGCCGGGGCCACCCGTCTTGAGCGCGCCGTGGCCACGCTGATGGAGCGGGGCCGATGACGCCGTTTCGGCGGGTGCTTTCGTCCCAGCTTCGCAATGTGATCCGGAGCCGGTGGATGGTTGGGCACACGATCCTCCTGCTCGGCGTGACCATGTTGTTGCTCCGGTTCGGCGGAAGCGGCGCGAGGGCGCTGTTGAGTCTGGTCAACTTGGTGTTGCTGCTGGTGCCGTTGGTCAGTGTGGTGTTCGGGACGCTGTACGTCTACAACGCCCGCGAGTTCATCGAATTGCTGCTGGCTCAGCCGGTCAAGCGGGGCGCCGTCTACCTCGGGATCTTCGGCGGGCTCGCCATCCCGCAGGCGGCCACTTTGTTGGTGGGGGTCGGCGGACCGCTGATGATCCAGGCCCTCCGGGAGCCGGCGATGGTCCGGCCCTTGGTGATGCTGCTCTCCGTGGGCGTCTGTCTCACTCTGGTTTTCACCGCCTTTGCGCTCTGCGTGGCGGTGTTAGTTGAAGAGCGGTCCCGAGGATTTGGGGTCGCTCTCCTGGTTTGGCTCGGGTGTACGGTGATCTACGATGGGATCATCCTGCTCGTGGTCACGCTGTTCCGCGACTACCCGCTCGAGACGCCGGTGCTGATCCTCACGTTCTTGAACCCGGTCGACCTGGCCCGGGTGGTACTGCTCCTCACCTTCGATGTCGCGATCCTGATGGGGTATACGGGCACCCTGTTTGCCGAACTGTTTGGGAGCGGATTGGGGATCGTCGCGGCGTTTGTCGTGCTCCTGGCTTGTGCCGCGGTTCCGCTGGTGGCCGGGTTCCGGTGGTTCGGGAGGAAAGACTTCTAGCGTTAGGCAGACCGGGCCGCGGCCTCGAATCGGGCCATGATGACGGCCACCGGTTCGATGCGGTGAATCGTGCCGACGCTCATCCCGGCTTGCCAGATGGCCGTCGCGGCATCGTCGGCCCGCCCTTGGCCCCGGATCGAGGTGCGTTTGAGATCCCGAATGGCCCGGAGCCCGAACCAGGCCCGGATCCATTTCTTGGTGCGGCGGCCTGTGAAGAGCCATCGGGCCACCGGACCGACCTTGGTGCCGATTCGGGCGATGTAGGGCGTCTTGATGACCGCGACCGGTACCCCGCTCAATCGCTCGGTGTGGGTGATGTCGGCTTCCGTTGCCGCGACGATGGCCTGCTTGTAGGCCTCGCTCGCGGTGCATTCCGGGGTCGCGATGAAGCGGGTGCCGAGTTGGACGCCGGCGTAGCCCAGGGTGAGCGCCGTTACGAATTCCGCTTCGCTGCCGATCCCGCCGGCAGAGACCACCGGCAGTCCGAGGTCGCTGAGTTCCGCGAGAAGTTGCTCGGGATTCCGGTTTCCGGAATGTCCCCCGGCCCGGGCGTTGACGGCAATCAGGCCGTGGACCCCGCCATCGCGGGCCTTCTCGGCCCACTTCCGCTCGGTCACATCGTGGTAGACGATGCCGCCTTGGCGGGTGACGGTGTCGACGACCCAGCGGGGATTGCCGAGTGAGGTCACGAAGAATCGAATGCCTTCCTCGAGGGCGATGTCGACCCATCGCATCATCCGGTCGTGATAGGTCTTGGAACTGGTCTCGATCAGCGCGTTCATCCCGATCGGTTTCGAGGTGAGTCGCTTGATGAGTTGGAGGCCGGTACGAAACTCGTGGCCATGGACGTAGGTCAGCGCGATCGGTTGGACGATCCCGATGCCGCCGGCCTCGGACACCGCCGCGACCAGTTCGGGGTTGCTGCAGGGGTACATGGCGCCGCCGATGATCGGGAGGGCAATGCGGGCGTGAGCGGTGAGCGAAGTCTCGAGGCGCATGGAACCGGCAATTTAGCGCCGTTGACCCCTCAAACCCGACCGCTCGTCCCAGAACAATTGCCCGGGGTATGTCCGGCGGGTATGCTGATAGAGGAACATGGGGACGCTCGATGAACAACTCGCTCTGGCTTTAGGGCCGGACTTCCGGGTCGAGCGGGAGCTCGGCGGCGGGGGGATGTCGCGGGTCTTCCTGGCCCGTGACGTGACCCTTGATCGCCTGGTGGTCGTCAAGGTCCATCCGTTCGAAAGCCGGGGCCAAGGCGGCGAGCGGTTCCGCCGCGAGATCCAGGTCGCGGCGCAACTCCAGCACCCGAATCTGGTGCCCGTCCTTTCGGCCGGCGAATCCGACGGCCTGCTCTACTTCATCATGCCATTCGTCGAAGGCGAGTCACTTCGGGCGCTGCTCGACCAGGAGGGGCCCATGGCGCCCGCCCGGGCGCGGATCGTCCTCCGGGACATCGCTCGGGCGTTGGCCTTTGCCCATGCCAACGGGATCGTCCACCGCGACATCAAACCCGACAATGTCCTGATGGCCGGCGATGCGGCGATGGTCACTGATTTCGGGGTGGCGAAGGCGCTGTCATCCGCCCGGGAGGCCGGTCCTTCCCTGACCGGGATCGGGATGTCGCTCGGGACTCCGTCGTACATCGCCCCCGAGCAGGCGGCCGGCGACGGGGATGTCGATCACCGCGCCGATCTCTACGCCTGGGGCTGTGTGGCGTTCGAGGTGTTGGCGGGGTCGCCGCCGTTTGCGGGCCGGAGTGCCCAGCAGCAGATCGTGGCGCACCTTGCCGAACCGGCTCCGGCACTCGGGCCGCGGTGCCCCGATGCCCCGGCCCGGCTGGTGGCGTTGGTGATGCAATGCCTCGAGAAAGACCCGACCCGGCGTCCGGCCACCGCCCAAGTACTGGTCGATGCGCTGGAGCAGACGGACGATCGCTCGTCCGGCCCCCGGCGCCGGTGGTGGCCCGTCGCGTTAGGCGTCCTTGGCGGGTTAGCCGCCCTCGGGTGGTGGTCACTCCGGGCGGGGCGGCCCGGCGGCCCGAGCACCGGCCCGATCACGGCGCTGGCCGTCCTTCCCCTCGTCTCGGGCGGCGAGGCCGAGGCCTATTTTGCCGACGGGATGACCGAGGAGCTCATTGCGGCTTTGGGCCGGGTTGCCGGGCTTCGGGTGGCTTCTCGTACGTCGGTCTTTGCTATCAAACGATCCGAGGGACTCGACATCAAACAGATTGCCCGACGGCTCGACGTCGGGGCGGTGCTGGAGGGGTCGATCCGCCGGGCCGGCGGGCAGCTTCGGCTCAATGCCCAATTGACCAGCGCCGCCGACGGACTGGCGCTCTGGTCCGAAACCTATCAGCGGGCTGATGCGGACCTCTTTCAAGTTCAAGACGAACTGGCCCGCGCCATTGCCGGGGCCTTGCAGGTCAAACTGACCGGCGCGGTGCCGACGGGTCGGGGCACCGCCGATCTCGCGGCCTACGACCTCTACCTCCGGGCCCGGCACCGATGGCGGCAACGGGGTGAACCGGCGCTTCGGGAGGCCATCGGCTTGTTCCAGGAGGCGCTGACGAAGGATTCAGCCTTTGCCCGGGCCTGGGCCGGGCTGGGCGACGCGCTCGGTCTCCTGCCGCTCTATGGCGGTACCTCGCTCGATTCGGTCGCCGGGCCCGCCCGGTCCGCGGCGGAACGCGCGATCAAACTCGATCCGGGTTTGGCGGCCGCATATGCCACCCTGGGCAACCTCGCCAAGAGCGAGGGCGACTGGCCGGCCGCGGCGCAGGCGCTCGACCGGGCCATTCAACTCGACTCGACTGATGTGAACGGACTGCAATGGCGGGGTGAAGTGGGGTATCTCACCGGGCGGATACCCCAGGCGATCAGCGCCTTCGAACGGGCGGCGCGGGCCGATTCCGCTTCACCGTTAGTTGCCGCCCAACTCGGCCACGCCCTTGGGTTGGCGGGTCGCGATGGGGAGGCGGTGCGTGCGGTGGAACGGGCCATCGGGTTGGCGCCGAACCTGGGCGCGGTCTACTTCTTTGCCGGCTCCGTCCATCTGAGCGGCGGCCGGTTTGCCGACGCGGTCCGGGCCTTTGATCGCGCCGGCTTGTTGTCGCCCGGTTTCCTGGCGAGCGTCGGGCTCAGGTGTCATGCCTTGACCCGGGCTGGGAGTCCGGATGCCGCCCGGGCCTGCACGTTGCCGGTCGATCCGGTCGCGTCACCAACCAGCGCCGCACTGGTGGCGTTGGCCCGCGGCGATCGGGCGACGGCGCTCGGGGTCCTCGAGCGAGGATTCGCCCGGCGAGACCCATTTTTGTTGGCGTCGTCGCTCACCGCGCCATGGTGG
Organism: Gemmatimonadota bacterium; assembly: GCA_031431925.1. Taxonomy (GTDB): domain Bacteria; phylum Gemmatimonadota; class Gemmatimonadetes; order Gemmatimonadales; family GWC2-71-9; genus SHZU01. The sequence goes on from JANPEL010000369.1 coordinate 53,856, forward strand.
GCCGAACTTCGAGGGCAGCCCCGGTTTACCGCGCTCGCGGCCCGGCTCGGGGTCGAGTTACCGGCCCGCTGACGCTACGGCCGGCGGCGAAGCTGCTGCTTGGCCCGAGGCTTCTGGGCCTTGGCGGCGATGCTCGCGGCGCTGGTGGGCAGCGCCGCGGCCCGGGCCGCTTTCTTCTTTTCGAGAATCGCCCGAAACGCCGCAACGTTCGGATCATCCGCCGGTTTCTTAGGAGGTTTTGACATGCCTTCAAGGTAGTAGATTTGGCGGGACCCCTCCAGCCAAGACGAGAACTCCATGAAACGGCTGTGGTGTCTGATGGTGGCGGCGGCGCCGGTGGCCGCCCAGACCGACCCGGCCGATGCCTGGGTGCCCTCGTTGACCAACCTGATGGGCCGGCCGGCGAGCGAACTCCGGGATGTGGTGGCCCGCTACTCGTCCGATCGCCGGGCCCTCGGCCGCCGGTACGACCTCGAAGCCTCGGCCGTGCGACGGAGCGCCATGGCCCGCTTTGATCGCGCGTGGCTCAAGCAAAATCACGGGCATCGGGTTCGACCCGCTCGGACTCGATGGGCGCATCGATCACCTGTTGCTCCGGAATCTCCTCACCCGTGATCTGGCCGAGTTGCGGCGCGATTCCCTCCGGGCCGCGGCGGCTGAAGTCCGGCGGTCGTTCAACGGAACCTATTCGCCGCTGTATCAAATCGCCTACATGATGGGAGGGCTGCAGTTTCGGGCCTTGCGGCGAGAGTTGGTGGACAGCGGCAAGGTGACCACCAAGGCCTTTCACGACGCCATCCTGCAATCGGGAACCTGCCGGTCGAGTTGGTCCGAGCCGGGTTGAGGAAGCAACCGCCGCGGGGAGATTTCGAGCCCAGTTGGCGGTTTGCGGGTTTCTAGGCGCGGGCCAGGCGCCACACGGTGGTGACCCGGCAGACGACATCTCCGCTCTGGTCGGTAATGGTGGTCTCCACGCGGTGGTCGACCGGGAGGTTCCCAACCGGGGGCACCGTCACGCGGGCGGTGGCGACCAGTGGGCCGCGGGCTTTCTTGAGGTAGTCCGCGGCAATACTCGTGACGATACCCCGGATGTCCGGAGGGAGGGCCAAGGTCATGGCGAGTCCGCTGGTCATCTCGCCGGCGTTGACCAACGCCACCGCATGCACCGACCGAAGGTGGTTCCGGAGGGCGCGCCGGTCCTTGATCGTGACGCGGCAGTGGCCGGGCTCGAGTTCTTGGACCGTGGCCCCGATCGACCCGCTATACGGAACGAACCAACCGAAGAGACGTGAGAAGATCCACCGGCCGGCTGGGAGACCGCTACAGCGGGTCCAGAGGGTGGCCAGCTGTTCCTGCCGAGACGCCATGCTTCGGTCCTTGGGTGGAGCGGACGTGGATACTAACCGGACGTCGGCGCTCCCGAAGAGGGGTCGGCCAGGGCACATTTCAGGCTCAATGCCTGAACCCACCGCGGCCCAGACGATTTCGCTCATCGGCATTGTGGTCGAATTGGGAGCGTGCTTGCTGTTCACCACGCTGGTCCTCGGGCTCCGCCGTGAAACAACGCCTCGGCCTTACTTCATTCACTGGTCATGGGCCTGGGTGGCCCTGTCCGTTGCGTTGGCGGCGATGGCGGTCCGGTACGGCTTCATTCCGGTGGTGGCTCCCACGATGGTGGAGCCAGGTGCCGGCGTCCTCCTGGCCCCGTTTTACGCGATCTACCAATCGGCCAAGTTCTTCTTCCTTGGGTTTCTTTTGCTCGGAGTGTTGGCCTACCTGGGCCGGGGCTTCGAGATCCGGCGGGCCCGGTTCGTGGTCGCCGCCGTGGCGGTTCTGCTCGGCTCCATTCCGGTTCTGGTGACGGTCGATCTCAACGCCCTGGTGGTGCTTCAGGCCGCGGTTGCGGCGCCGTTGTTCGCGGTCTCGGCGTGGTGGGTCCGTCCCCAACCGTCGACCCGGCGGCTTGGGATTCAGATTCTTCGGTTCGCGATGGTCATCTTGGCGGTGCAGTGGAGCTTGTATACCCTGGCCTTTGCGGGTGCCGGGCAACCGGTGATGACGGCTTGGCAGCAGTTGCTCCGGTGGATGGCCGCGTACAATTCGTATCTCGATGCCGGACAAGTGGTCGTCTTGGGTGTCGGCATGGCCCTGACCTTGGTCGAGGACGACCACCGCGAGGCCGCGCGGGCCCAGCAGATCCGGATCGTGGCGGCCACGACTGCCGAGGCTCGGTTGGCGGAAGTGCTGCGGGCGGCCCACGAGGGGATCGTAACCCTGAGCGGCGACCGGCGGATCGGACTCGTCAACCGGGCGGCCGAGACAACGTTGGGTCTGGTCGAGGATTGCCGCGGCGAACTGTTCGACCGGTTCCTTCGTCCGGATCAGCGCGAGCCGTTGTGGGCAGCGCTGGCAGCCACCACTCGGCGATCCGAGGCGAATCCGCCGGTTGCCCTTCGCCGGGACGTCATCGGCCTCCGGGCGAATGGCGACGAGTTCCCGCTCGAGCTGTCGGTGTCGTCGTTCGGGGACGGCCCCGCCCGCGGGTTCGTGCTGGTTCTTCGCGATCTGACGGATCAGATCCGGTCCCGCGGCGAGCAAGACCAACTGCGGGCCCAACTGGCCCAGACGGCGCGGCTCGAAGCGGTGGGCCGGATGGTGTCGGGGGTTGCCCATGAACTCAACAACCCGCTCACGGCCATCATGGGTTTCGGGCAGGACCTGCTCGGGTCGGCCCGTAGCGAGGAGGATCGCGAAGCCTTGGCGGTCATCGTGCAGCAGGCGGAACGTTGCCGGGTCATCGTCGGTGATCTGCTCATTTTCGCTCGGAGCCGCCGGGAAGAACGGCGCCGGACGACCGCGGACGAGTTGGTGGGTCGGGTGGTCCGGGTGTTCGAGCGCGACTCGGCCCACCACAACGTCTCGTTCTCGGTGAATCTGGCGCCCGATTTGCCGCCGCTCGAGGCCGATGGGCCGGGTATTGAACAGGTCTTGACCAACTTGCTTACCAACGCCTTTCAGGCGGTGGCTCCTGGGGGAGGGGTCACGCTCGACGTCATGGTCCGGGACAATCGTTTGGTGTTCCAAATCGACGACGACGGGCCCGGGGTTGCTCCTGACGCGATGCCGCGGCTCTTCGAACCGTTCTTCACGACCAAGGGACTGGGCGAAGGCACGGGGCTCGGGCTGTCGGTTTCGCATGCGATCATCAACCAGCATGGCGGCGAAATCGGGGCCGAGAATCTGCCGGGACGGGGCGCTCGATTCACGGTGGCGCTACCGTTCGTCGAGCGCCGGATCGACCCTCCGATGCCGGCCGATGGCCTGGGGCCCGGCCCGGCCCGCCATGGGGATCCCGCCCCGGTTGGCCGGGCGTTGGTCGTCGATGACGAAGCCGCGATTCGGGCCGCGGTGCGCCGGAGCCTCGAACGCCACGGCTGGCAGGTGGACGAAGCCGCGGACGGCCAGGAAGGTTGGCTTCGACTGGACGTCGGCGGCCGGCCGGGGCCCTATCATGTCGTCGTCACCGATCTCCGGATGCCGGGTCTCTCCGGCATCGAACTGGTCGATCGCTTGCGAGCCACCCATCCCGAGTTGGCCGACCGAACCGTCGTCATCACGGGCGATACGGCGTCACCGGCGGTGGCGGCGTTTCTGGCCCGGCTCAAGACCCCTCACTTGCAGAAGCCATTCGATATCCGGGTGTTGGTCCAGATGGTTGAGCGGTTTCGGGGCGGGTCGGAATTGTGATGGCCCTGGCGGGGTTCGGCTTGGCGGTCGTTGTCGGCGTCCTCCTTGGCCTGCTGGGCGGCGGCGGTTCGATCATGACCATTCCGGTCTTGGTGTATGCCCTGGGTGTCCCGATGAAGCAGGCGGTGCCGATGAGCTTGATCGTGGTTGGGGTGACGAGCGTGGTTGGCGCGGTCAGCCATCATCGGCGGGGCAACGTCCGATGGGAGGCGGCCCTGAGCTTCGGCCCGACCGCGATCCTGGGGGCCTTCATCGGGGCCCGGTTGGCCCATTTGGTGTCGAACCGGGTTCAGCTCGTGATCTTTGCCTGCCTGATGCTGGCGGCCGCGGTCTCGATGTTCCTCGGTCCCGGGATCTGGCAGAAACCGGACGGGCCGGCTGAAACCCAGGTCAGGCGTCCTTTTCCGATCATAGCGGCGTTAGGTTTAGGGGTGGGGATGTTGACGGGCCTGGTGGGGGTCGGTGGCGGATTCCTGTACGTGCCGGCCTTGGTCCTGCTGGGCGGGCTGGCAATGAAGGACGCGGTCGGGACCAGCCTGATTCTGATCATCATCAGTTGCCTGGCCGGGTTTGTCAGCTACCTCGGTACGGTCCAGCTCGACTGGAGCGCCACCGGCCTGTTTACCGGCCTGGCGATCGTCGGGGTGGCGATCGGGAGCCGGCTGACGGGCATGGTCCCCCAGACGGCGCTCCGCCGGGGGTTTGCGGTGTTGTTGGTTTTCATGGGATTGCTGGTGTTGTTCAAACCCAGGTGATGGATCAGGAGAGTCATGTACTTTCGTCGTTTCTATGATGAGCAGCTCGCCCAGGCCAGCTACTTGATCGGCTGCCAGGCCAACGGGACCGCAATCGTGATCGATCCCTCGCGGAGTATTCAACCGTACCTCGAGGTCGCGGCGGTGGAAGGATTCACGATCGTCGCGCTGACTGAAACCCATATTCACGCCGATTTCGTGTCGGGTATTCGGGAATTGGCCGTGGCGACCAATGCCCGGACGTATGTCAGCGGTTGTGGTCCCGCCGACTGGCAGTACGAGTTTCGGGAGGCGTCGAATGTGACGGTCCTGGGCGATCGGAGCGTCATCAAGATCGGCAACATCACGATCACCGCGGTGCACACGCCCGGTCATACACCCGAGCACCTGTCGTTCCTGGTGACGGATGGCGCGGTGGCCGAGGAACCGATCGGGGTCATCACCGGCGACTTCGTGTTCGTCGGCGACGTCGGCCGGCCCGACCTGCTGGAGAGGGCGGCGAAGATTGCCAACACCGCGGAGGCCGGGGCCCGGGATCTCTATCGGAGCCTGGCCTGGTTCAAGACCCTCCCGGACTACGTCCAGGTCTGGCCCGGACATGGGGCCGGGTCGGCGTGCGGCAAGGGACTCGGCGCGATTCCCCAGTCCACGGTCGGATACGAACGCCGGTTCAACTGGGCCTTCGGCGTCGAGTCTGAGGACGAGTTCGTCCGGCAGGTGCTGGCGGGGCAACCGGAACCGCCCCGGTACTTCGGCCGGATGAAGCAGGTCAATCGGGCCGGCGCCGCGGTGCTCGGCCCGCTCCCGCCGGTTCCCTCGCTCAACTCGGCAGCGTTCAAGCGCCATCTGACCGCCGGTGCGATGGTGGTCGATACCCGGCCGAGTGAGGAATTTGCCGCCGGTCATGTTCCGGGCACCATCAATATTCCGTTGTCGAAGAACTTCACGACCTATGCCGGGTCGGTGTTGCCCTACGACCAGGAAATCTGCGTGGTGCTCGTCGATGCTACGGTCGGCGAGGCCGTGGCGCGGAATCTCCGGGCCATCGGGTTCGACCGGATCGGCGGCATCATCGAGGCGACGGTGGTCGACGCGTGGAAGGGCCGCGGCAACACGCTCGGAACCGCGGCCGAGATGACCGTGGAGCAACTGGCGGACGGCCCGCCGGTCGACCGATTGGTGATCGACGTCCGGAATCGATCGGAGTGGACGGCAGGGCACATGGGACATGCGACCCTGATCCCTTTGCCGGAACTGCTGGAACGATTGGACGAGATTCCGAAGGGCGCTGATATCCTCTTCCACTGTCAGACCGGCAGCCGGTCGGCAATTGCCGCGAGTGTGCTCCGGTCTCGGGGCTACGAGCGGGTCACGAACCTGATCGGCGGCTTCAGCGCCTGGGTCGGGATGGGCGGCCGGATCGAACGTTAGGCCGACTGGCCCTACCAGCCGAGGACCCATCGGGCGAACCCGGCCGCCCACGCGAGGCCCGCCATCGCCACAGGCAGCAGGGTCAATCCCACCGAGAAGATCAGTCCTTGGCGGAAGAGGACCGGCCCAATCTCCGGCGGGTCCTTCCGCCACCAGGCATTGAAGAGGAGTTCGGTCCCCCAGCCGGCCGAATACAAGACGTTGGCGAGGATGCCGTACGCCAGTGCGGGGAGGATCGGGATGCCCGGGACCGGGCCCGAGAGGGGCGGCAGTCCCAAGATCATGTTGACCAGCCCGAGCGAAAAGAGCCCGCTCGTCCCGACCACGAGATTGAAGGTCACCCGCCGGCGTTCCCACCAACCAATCACCGCCACAGGCGTCCGGGACCGGGCGGCTAGCGGATAGAGCAGACGGACTAACGGGGACACTCGGGTTTACTCCGACGGACGGTTGTACCCAGTCTATCGGTTCACCTGATTTTTGTCAAGTACTTTTTACCACAAAGTCACTCATCCGCTCATCCCGAAACCAACGGTCGACAAGGGCATTGAACCGGTCGGGCCATTGCCAGTTCCACGTGTGGCCCGCCCCCGGAATGAACCCACCCCTGGCATTCGGCATCAGGGCAACTAATCGGCCCACACTCTCTCGGATCTTCCGGTGCTCCTTGCTGCCCGCCACCACGAGGACCGCCTGGCGGCGCTCGGCCAGGACTGGAGGGGGCCGGAACGTCGTGACATCGAGGATCATCTGGTGGAGTGGTCCGGCCTCCAAGCGCCGGACGTCCGCCTGCAGGCTCGGATAGTCCGCCGACGGCACGGCCATCATCCTCGCCGTCAGACGAACCAGCGGTCCGAACTTGCCAATGGGGAGCGTTAGAGCCGTCAGCCCGGCGAGGGCCCGAGCTCCGGCGATTCCAGTGGCCAAGGTGCCGCTGACCAGCATCTGGTCAACGGTGTCGGGGTCCTGGGCCAACAACTGGAGAGCCACGACGCCGCCGAGGCTCAGGCCGACGACGTGGGCTTTGCCTCCGGGCACCTCGTTCTTGATGACCCTGGCCACGGCGTCGGCCGCGTCGGGCACGGAAACCCAGGGCGCTCGTGAGGCCCCGTGGCCGGGAAGCTCGACGGCCAGGCCCTTGAATCCGACCAGTGACGCCAGCTGCTGCCGCCACATCCAACTCGAAATGCCGGCTCCGTGAATGAACACGATCGTCGGCTCCTTGCCAGTGGGCGCCCCGGGCGATACGTTCTCGCCGTGCGGTACTCCCGTCGTCGTTCCAGCCCCATTGCCCAAGCCATCACCCCGTTGTTGGCCCTCTACCTGTTGCTCCAACTGTTTCTCCACAGCCGTTAGGGATTGGCCGCGAGATACTTGTCGTACCACGCCACGATTCGGCGGTGGAAGTCGACAAAATCCGCCGCCGTCGTGGCCGGGGTCCCGTGTCCGCCGTTCATGTAGTTTGCCCACGCCACCGGTTTCCCCAGCCGTCGCAAGGCATAGTACATCTCGCGGGTGTTGTCCGCCGGCACATTGGCGTCGAGCGCACCGGTCATCAGGAGCAAGGGCGTCGCAATCCGATCCGCGAACATGATCGCCGATTGATCGAGGTACTTTTGCGGCTGCTGCCAGAGCGTGGCGCCGATGCGGTCCTGGCTCTTTTCCGCCGCGTGGACGTTCCGGACACCGAGCCGGGGTGAGTCGGTGTAGAAACTAATGAGATCGACCTTGCCGGAAATGTTGATGGCGGCCTTGAATCGCTTGGTCTGGGTGACCAGCAAGTTCGTGGCATAACCGCCGTAGCTGATGCCTTGGACGCCGAGCCGCGCCGAGTCGGCGATGCCCCGTTCAATCAGCCGATTGGCCGCGGCGGTTACCCCCTTGAGCCACCCCTCGCCCGGGTACCCGGTCTCCAGGCTCACCGACGGCTGCACCACCACGTAGCCCGCCCCGGTCAGCGTGTTGATGATGGACTCGTACCGATCGTCGAAGAACGACTCGTAGACATAGAAGACGGTCGGATACGGCTTTCCGGCCTCGAACCCGGGAGGGTAGTAGACCACGCCGAACTGGCGTTTTCCGTCAACGTCGAGGTACTCGATGAGCTCGTTTCGCCCAAAGCTCACCGTTCGAAGATCCGGGTTGGTCTCGACCAACCGGGTGGCGTTTCGGAGATCCCCGCTGGCTACGAAGAGATCCGGCGGTCGGCTTCCGTCGGCCACAGTGAAGACGCCCCGGCTTCCGTCGCGAGAGAAGCGAGGGGTTCCGTAGCTCCGGCCGTCCGTGATGGTGGGCTCGAGCCGCCCGGTCCGCCGGTCAAACCGCGCGAACCCTCGCTCCCAGGTTTTGCGTGACGCCACGGAGAGCAGCACGGATTGCCGGTCATCGCTCCAGCCGACCACCGCGTATCGCGGGGCCATGGTGGCGGAATCCGGCGTGGCCAGAAACATGGTTCGGGCGCCCCCGGTTGTTTCGACGAACCACATCCCCTCGGTGTTGCCGGCAATCAACTCCTGACCGTCGGGACTCAACCGAATCGGGCTGAAGCGCTCCTTCTCTCGGTGGTCGCGGGCCACCTTGGTGGTATCGATCGCAGGCGTGGTCTCCTTGGCTCCCGCGATCTGGCGGGCCGCGGTATCACCGATCGACCCGAGCAGCAGCCGGCCGTCCTTGGCATAGGCAAACCGCCGCCCGTCCCGGGACCAGACCAGGGTGAGGCCCTTGGTTGAGCCGAGGACGGTTGACCGGGCGCCGTCGCGCTGTGAAACCAGCCGACCCTCGGTGCCGAAGATGACGTCGTAGTCGGTCTTCGGGGTAATGTCCTCTTGATAGACCAGACTCGAGTCATCGTCAGCCAGGTGCCACGAGATGATCCCGTTTTCGGGGGTGAGTTCCTGGGTGCGCCCGGTTTTAATGTCGATGGCCGCCACGATCCGCACGAACCCCTGGCGACGGAGGTCATCCCAGGCCAAGAACGGCTCGTCGCTCGACTGCACGAACACCGGCCCCGCGGTCATCTCCCGAAAGCGGTCTGCCGTCCGTTTTCGCCAACCCTGGCTTCGAAGCGCGACCAGGAGCCTGGTCCCGGCGCGGTCCCAGCGGAGTTCGCTGTTTTCCGCCACGAATCGGCCGGCGGGAAGTCTCACGGGAGTCAACCGGGCGCCGTCCCGGTCCCAGACCACCGGCACGACCTGATCACCTTCGACCACGAGGATGGCGAGTCGGCGTCCGTCCGGCGACCACGCCGCCGTCCTCACGTTCCGGGGTCCGGAAAAGACCCGGGTTTTCGACCCATTGTCGCTATTGATGATCCAGAGCTCCGCGCTCGTTGGCCGGAGGTACGATGGGTCGCCATCGCGGTGGTGATCGACGCCCAACTGATCCCGCCGGCTCGAAGCCGTTGCCGCCACCCAGCGACCATCCTCCGAGACATCCTGCACCGCATACCCCACCACACCAAGCGCAATCTCCGGCGTAAAAGGTCGAAGCCCCTGAGCCCCCCCCACCCCCGCCCCCCCAACCACCACCAACCCCGCCACCCCAATCCACCGCATACCATCCCCCCCGTTGTGCGCCGAGTGCCGAGCGCCGAGTGCCGAGTGCCGAGGTTACAATTGATGCGTACTCGGCCAAACGCTCAACCGACCCAGTAGATCCGGGTGATCGGAATCATCGGGGGCAGCGGGCTGTATCAGATGGACGGGTGGGAGGGGGCCGCCTGGCAACGGGTCACCACCCCGTGGGGTGATCCCTCCGATGAGCTGCTGGTGGGAACCCTGGGCGGCCAAGCCGCGGCGTTTCTGCCTCGTCACGGCCGGGGCCATCGAATTCCGCCTTCAGATCTTAATTTTCGCGCGAACATCGCCGCGCTGAAACAACTGGGCGTTTCCGATGTGCTGAGCCTCTCGGCGGTCGGGTCGCTGCGTGAGGACCTGCCGCCCGGAACGTTCGTGGTGGTCGACCAATTCGTCGACCGGACCTTTGCCCGCGCCAAGAGTTTCTTTGGCCCCGGGCTGGTGGCCCACGTGTCGGTGGCCGATCCCGTCTGTCGCCGACTCGGCGATCTGATCGCCGACGCCGCCCAGCACCTGAACCTGCCCACGGTCCGGGGCGGGACCTACCTCGTGATGGAAGGGCCCCAGTTTTCTACCAAAGCGGAATCCGCCCTCTATCGGTCCTGGGGCATGAGCGTCATCGGGATGACCAACATGCCGGAGGCCAAGCTCGCCCGCGAGGCCGAGCTTTGTTATGCAACGATCGCAATGGTCACCGACTACGATTGCTGGCATCCCGACCACGCCCACGTCACGGTCGATCAGGTGGTCGGGGTGGTGCTTCGAAATGCCGCGGCCGCCCAGCAGCTGATTCGGACGGTGGTGCCCCGGCTGACCGACCGGCCAACCCCCTGTCCGTGCGGTTGCGATCGGGCCCTCGACTCGGCGGTGATGACGGCACCCGGTGCGCGGGATACTAGACTGGTCGAGCAACTTCGCGGCATCGTGGGGCGGGTACTGTGAAAGATCTCAAGGCGTTGGTCCGCTCGATTCCCGACTATCCCAAACCCGGGATTCTCTTTCGGGATATCACCACCCTGATGGCTGACGGACCGGCCTTCCGCGAGCTCGTGGACCGGTTCACCTCCCGGTATCGCAACGAGCGGATCGACCGAGTGGCGGGGATCGAGGCCCGCGGGTTCATCCTGGGTGGCGCGGTGGCCGAGCGATTGGGCGCCGGGTTCGTGCCGATCCGAAAGCAGGGGAAGTTGCCTTCGGCCACCATTGGCCGCGACTACCAGCTCGAGTACGGGACGGACCGGGTTGAAATCCACCGTGATGCGGTCGGGACGGGGCAGCGGGTCATTCTGATCGACGATCTGATCGCGACCGGCGGCACCGCGCTCGCGGGCCTGTCGCTGCTCGGGCAGGTCGGCGCGACGGTGGTCGAGGCCTGCTTTGCGATCGATCTTCCGGAACTGGGCGGGCGCCGGCGGCTCGAAGCGGTCGGCTGCAAGACCTACTGCGTGATGGAGTTCGAGGGCCACTGATGCGGGTCGGCGACCGCTGGTACCGAACGATCTGGGTCGAGGATGATGGTTGGACGGTGGCGGTCATCGATCAGACCGCCTTGCCCGGAACACTGGTCATTGCGCGGCTGCAGTCGCTCGACGACGTGGCCGATGCGATTTGCCGGATGCGGGTCCGTGGCGCGCCGCTGATCGGGGTGGCCGCCGCCTACGGCGTTGCCTTGGCCCTGCGAACCGACCCCAGTGACGCCGGGCTGTCGCGGGCCGTCGCAACGTTAGGCAAAACTCGGCCGACCGCGATCAACCTCCAGTGGGCGCTCGACCGGGTGGTCGGCCATTTGGAGTTGTTGTCGCCCGCTGACCGGCCGCAGGCCGGCTCCGACTACGCCGCTCGCTTGGCCGATGACGACGCGGCCACCTGCCGGGCGATTGGTGAGCACGGCGAGCCGTTGCTTCGCGCCCTCTTTGAGCAGAACGGCCGGACTCGACCGGTCAATGTCTTGACCCACTGCAACGCCGGGTGGCTCGCGACGGTGGATTGGGGCACCGCGCTGGCGCCGATCTACCTGGCCCATGATCGAGGCGTCCCGCTCCATGTCTGGGTCGACGAGACCCGGCCCCGAAACCAGGGCCTCCTGACGGCCTGGGAACTGGCCGGTCACGGGGTGCCCTGCACGGTCATTGCCGACAACGCGGGCGGCCACCTGATGCGAACCGGCCAAGTCGACTGCTGCCTGGTCGGGACCGACCGGACCACCCGTCAGGGCGATGTGGCCAACAAGATCGGGACCTACCTCAAAGCGCTGGCCGCCGCCGACACCGGGACTCCTTTCTACGTCGCGGCCCCGTCCTCGAGCATCGACTGGACGTTGACCAAGGGCAGCGACATTCCGATCGAGGAACGATCCGGAGCGGAGCTTGGCCATGGGCCCGGCGTTCCGGTAGCCAATCCAGCCTTCGACGTGACGCCGGCGCGTTTGGTCACCAGGCTGCTGACCGAACGCGGCCTTGCCGAACCATCGCTCGAAGGCCTGGCCCGACTTTTTCCGGAGGGCAGCCGATGACCGATGAAGCTGAACGCAACCTGGTGATCGCGGCGGCCCGTCGGACCGTCACGCTTGGCCTGACGCACGGCACCTCCGGGAATGTGAGTTGCCGCACCCCCGATGGGATGTTGATCACTCCGTCCGGCATCTCCTACGACAGCCTCGAGCCCGCTGATGTGGTCGCCATGGCGCTCGACGGTACGATCGCCCCCGGCGGGCGCCGTCGTCCGTCGAGCGAGTGGCGGATCCATGCCCGTCTCTACCAGGCCCGGCCCGACGCCGGGGCGGTGGTCCACGGGCACTCTCCAGCGGCCTCGGCCGTTGCCTGCCTTGGCCGCGGGCTGCCGTCGTTCCACTACATGATCGCGATCGCGGGCGGTGACTCGGTGCCGGGTACCGGCTACGCCCTCTTCGGCACCGAGGCCTTGGCGGACTTGGCCGCTGCGGCGATGCGGGATCGATGGGCCTGCCTGCTGGCCCATCACGGATTGTTGGCCGCGGGAACGACCCTCGACCACGCGATGGCGGTGGCGGCAGAGGTCGAGTTCCTGGCCGACCTATACCTCCGGCTTCTGCCACTCGGCGAGCCGGCCCGGCTCGATCCCGAGCAGATGCGGGCCGTGATCGACCGGTTCCGGTCCTATGGCCAACCGGGCTGAGGCTCCCTTGCCCCCAGGCTGCTTTCACGGCAACATTGCCGCCTCCTCTCCCAATCCGGGTCGAACCATGGGTTCATGCCGTGCCGCCTTCGCGGCGGTTGTCCTGTTGTCTGGGTGTCAAACGGCCTCAGGGCCGAGCGGCACGATGATCATCAACGTGCGGATTGTCGACGGAACGGGGTCTCCCGCCGCGTCCGGTGCGGTCCGGATCGTGGGCGACACAATCGTGGCGGTTGGCGCGGTCACGCCGGCCCCGGGCGATTCGGTTATCGATGGCCAAGGCATGGTGCTCGCACCCGGGTTCATCGATACCCACAGTCATCATGATTGGGGTCTGCTCAAGACACCCGATGCTCTCGGGGCGGTGAGCCAAGGTATCACGACCATTGTGGCCGGTAACGACGGGAGCCATCCAATGCCCCTCGCCGCAACCTTCGACACCCTGGCCAAGGCTGGTTCCTCGATCAACGTGGCGTTCTACGCCGGGCATGGCAGCATTCGCTCCGCGGTCATGGGGGAGAACTTCAAGCGTCACGCCAGCTCCACGGAAGTCGATTCAATGGCGGTGCTCCTCGGGCAGGAACTCGACGCCGGCGCCCTCGGCCTGTCGAGCGGCCTCGAGTACGACCCCGGCATCAACTCGGACCGGGCCGAGGTGCTGGCGCTTGCCAAGGTTGCCGCCAAAGCAGGCGGACGATACATCAGCCATATCCGGAGCGAGGATCGGTGGTTCTGGGACGCCATCGATGAGATCATCACGATCGGCCGGGATGCCAAACTCCCGGTGCAAATCAGCCATATGAAGCTGGCCATGGTCCCACTCTGGGGAAAAACCGACAGCTTGTTCGGGCTCTTGGACGCCGCGCGGGCCAGCGGCATCGACATTACCGCCGACGTGTATCCGTACACCTATTGGCAGTCCACCCTGCAGGTTCTCTTTCCGAAGCGGGATTTCGCGAACCGGGCCGAGGCCAACAAGATTCTCAAGGAAATCTCGACGCCCGAGGGGCTCTTGATCGGCGACTTCGAGGCCAATCCGGCCTACAAAGGCAAGACGGTGGCCGAGATCTCGAAACTCCGGAACGAAGATCCGGCGAGCACGTTGATGGGCCTGATTCGGGAAGCCATGGTGTGGGAAAAGGCCCACCCGGGTCAAGGCGGCGAGAGCGTCGTGGCCACCAGCATGGATGAAGGCGACATCGGCAAGCTTTTGGCGTGGGACCATACCAATGTGTGTTCCGATGGCGCGCTCGACGGCGCCCATCCGCGGGGATTCGGCGCCTTTCCGCGGGTATTAGGCAAGTACGTTCGGGAGCAGAAGGTCATGCCGCTCGAAGTGGCGGTCAAGAAGATGACCAGTCTGGCGGCGGCGCATGTTGGGCTCACACGCCGGGGAACGATCGCGCCCGGCCAGTTTGCCGACTTGGTTCTGTTCGACCCGGCCACGGTCGGCGACCGGGCCACACCCGCCGAGCCGCACCTGGTGTCGACCGGCATCGCCCGAGTCTGGGTCAACGGCCTTCCGGTCTGGCAGGACGGCAAGACGGTGGCGAGCCGGGCCGGACGCATGCTCAAGCGCCAGGCTCAATGAACCTCCTCGACCGGATCGAGGCCGCGGAGCAGCGAATCCGGGCTCAGGTTCGGGAAACGCCGCTGGTGCTCTGTCCGAGTCTCTCGGCGGAGACCGGTGGTCGGGTATTCCTGAAACTCGAGAATCAGCAGCTGACTGGTTCGTTCAAAGTCCGCGGTGCGCTCAACAAGATGTTGTCGCTCTCGGCTGACGAGCGGGCCCGGGGTGTGGTCACGGCGTCGAGCGGCAACCACGGCGTGGCGGTCGCGTATGCCGGGAAGTTGGCGGGCGTGGTACCCACGGTATACCTGGCGGACAACGCGGCGCCGTCCAAGGTGGCCAAGATTCTGAAGTTGGGCGCCCGGATCGAGATCTTCGGCAATGACTCCGGGTTGTCGGAGGTCGAGGCCCGGCGGGTCAGTGAACGAACCGGTCAGGTCTACCTGTCACCCTACAATGATTGGGATGTGGTGGCGGGGCAGGGCACCATCGGCATCGAGTTGCTCCGGCAGTGCCCCTCACTCAGCGCGGTGGTCGTGTCGGTCGGGGGTGGTGGGTTGATCGGTGGTATCGCGACGTGGCTCAAAGCCCATCGTCCCGAATTCTTGGTCCTCGGCTCATCGCCGAAGAACTCATGCGTCATGGCCGAGTCGGTGGCTCGAGGCGAGATTCTCGACTTGCCCTCGCTCCCGACCTTATCGGACGGAACCGCGGGAGGCGTCGAGGCCGGCGCCTTGACGTTTGACCTCTGCCGTGACTTGGTGGATCAGTACGATCTGCCCGAGGAATCGGACATCGTGGCAGCCCTCCGGCTCTTGTTCGAAGAGGAGCGTCTGGTGGTGGAGGGGGCGGCGGCCGTGGCGGTGGCTACCGTGCGACGACATCCCGACCGAGTGGCCGGTCGAGATGTCGCCGTGGTCCTCTGCGGCGGTAACATTGGTGCTGAGGTGTGGTGCCGGGCGGTCACGCCGGAGGAATCCGGAGCGTCACTTGGTCGCCGGGGCTCACCATGATCTCATCGGACACCGGGGCCCGGGCGCTCCCGATCGGGTCGGCTTGAAACCGAATCGACGTCATGCTCCGGACGAGGTACTTCGGCAGCGTGAACTTGGTCTGGCTGTTGCCGCCGGCCAAACCGAGCCGGACCCGTCGCCCGCCTTCGAGCGCGTAGATTGTCATATCGGGGAACGACTGGTTGTCCACGACGAGGAGCGTCGGCGTGTTGGGATCAATGTCGGTTTCAACCCGGTTGCGGTTGCACCCTGCTGTTCCGAGGGTGGTGATGGCGACCAGCGCCAGCGATAACGTCATGTTCATACGGCCTCCCATGTCCTTCGCGTCTCCGACCCAACCGTAGTGCGCACCCTACCGACACCGGATCGGGCCCGCTCCCCTGATCGGCGTTCTTTTCACGAGGTGAATGGTGACTGAAGTACCCCCGACTCTGCAAGCGATCGCCGCGGCCGCGGCCCGGATGGCGCCGTACATCCGGGAAACCCCGGTGTGGGATTGGCAGGACGACCTGGTGTCGGCGACGCTCAAACTCGAGTTGTTCCAGCATTCGGGAACCTTCAAGGCCCGGGGCGCGATCAACAACGTGTTGTCCCTCACGGACGACCAGCGGCGGCGCGGGGTGACGGCGGTCAGCGCGGGGAATCATGCCGCCGCGGTGGCCTATGCGGCCCACACGCTGGGTACCACCGCGAAGGTCGTGATGCCGAAGACCGCGAGCCCCGCCCGGATGGCGATCTGCCGCCGGCTCGGTGCCGAAATCGTGCTGGCCGCCGACGTTCATGAGGCGTTTGCGCTGGTCAAGGAGGTCGAATCAGCGGAGGGCCGGACCTTCGTCCACCCCTTCGAGGGACCGACCACCGCCACCGGTACCGCCACGGTCGGACTCGAGTTCCTCCGGCAGGCCGATGATCTCGAGGCGATCGTGATTCCGATCGGCGGCGGCGGATTGATCGGGGGCATGGCCGCCGCCATCAAACAAATCCGGCCTGACTGCCTCGTGTACGGGGTCGAACCGTCCGGCAATGATGTGATCAAACGAAGCGTGGCCTCAGGCGTTCCAGAAACCAGCCCGAACCCGAATACCATTGCCGACAGCCTGAGCCCGCCGTTCGCGTTGCCGTATAGTCTGAGCCTGGTGCAGCGGTTTGTCGACGACATCGTGTTGGTGAGCGACGACGATCTGACGGAAGCCATGTACCTGCTGTTTGAACGCATGAAACTCGCGGTGGAGCCGGCCGGCGCCGCCACGACGGCCGCCGCCCTGGGTCCGCTCCGGGAGCGCCTTCGCGGGAAGCGAACCGGCCTGCTGATCTGTGGCGCGAATATCGACGCCACCCGCTTCGCCGAGTACCTGCAGCGGGGCGCGGCTCGATGGAGCAGCCGGGAGTAGGGGTGGTGACGACGTGATCGTCATGGTCCTATACCTGGTGTTGGTCGGGGGACTCTTGGTGCTGCTGATGGCGTCGCTCAGTGCGCTCCGGGAGGCCATTCGACAGCGGGCTCGTTGGCAGGGCATCGGGCTGGCGATTGGCCTCGCGCTCGCGTCCCTGCTTGGTATTTGGGCTATCCTCATTTGAAGCAGGGTCAGTGATGAGCGCATCAGCCATAGTCCGCCAGGCCACGCCCGATGATCTCGAGCCGGTGGCGCACCTGTTCGACCAGTACCGGCAGTTCTACCGCCGAACCTCCGATCTGGCCGCGGCCCGCGCGTTCATTGGGAGCCGGCTCCAGAACGGCGACTCGATCATCTTCGTGGTCCAGGCCGAACCAGGCGGAGCCCTCGTCGGATTCACCCAACTCTATCCGCTGTTCGCCTCGCTTTCGATTGGCCGGGCCTTCGTCCTGAACGACCTCTTCGTCAGTCCGGTGGCCCGGGGGTTCGGCCTGGGCCGCCATCTCTTGGAACGGGCCGCCGAGTATGGCCGGGATACCGGCGCCCGCTATCTCGAGCTGTCGACCGAGACCACCAATGCGGCAGCTCGGCGATTGTATGAAAAACTGGGTTGGGTCCGCGAAACCTCGTTCTACCACTATTCGTTGGACCTGGGGTGACCGGTAACGCCTTTCAAGACCATTTCTCGGCCCGCGCTGAAGGGTACGCCCTGTTTCGGCCGTCGTACCCGGCGGCGCTGTTCCGGTGGTTGGCCGACGCGTGCCCCGCTCGGTCGGTGGCCTGGGACTGTGGCACGGGCAGCGGGCAGGCCGCCCTGGGCTTGGCTCCCTACTTTGACCGGATCGTGGCCACCGACGCGAGTGCCTCGCAACTCGAGCATGCCAAGGCGGCACCAAACGTCGAGTATCGAGTGGCGCCGGCCGAGTCGTCAGGCCTCGACGACCGGAGCGTCGATCTCGTGAGTGTGGCCCAGGCGCTCCATTGGTTCGAACGCCCCCGATTCTTCGCGGAAGTGGGACGGGTCCTTCGCCCGGGCGGCTTGCTGGCGTGCTGGATGTACAACGTCATGGCGGTGAGCGAGGCGGTCGACCGGGTGGTGGCCCACCTCTATACTGATGTCGTCGGCCCATTTTGGCCTGGCGACCGGGTCCTGATCGACCAAGACTATCGAAGCATCGTGATGCCGTTCGCGGAGTTCGAACCGCCGGGTTTCGAGATGGCGGAGCAATGGTCGTTCGAGCACGTGGTCGGCTACCTTCGGACCTGGTCCGCCGTGACCCGGTATCGCCAAGCGAAGGGCCCCGACCCGGTCGGCTTGATTGAGGCCGATTTGCTGGCGGCCTGGGGCGATCCCGCCCGAATCCGGCCGATTCGCTTTCCGTTGACGCTCCGGGTTGCCCGGCCCGCGTAACCCTGTTGCCGTTCTGGCCCACTCATTGAGGCTGCCATGTTGCTCACCGCCGTCCTTGCGCTATTCACTGGTCCGAGTCCGATGGCCGTACTGCCGCAGCCCCCGCGCCGGTACGCGTTCATCAATGTTTCGGTCGTACCGATGGACCGGGACCGGGTCTTGTCCGGGCAGACCGTCATCGTCGAGGGCGACCGGATTACGGCGGTTGGCGCGACCGGCTCGGTGGCCGTTCCCGCCGATGCGGTCCGGATCGAGGGCCGGGGCAAGTTCCTGATTCCGGGCCTCGCGGAAATGCATGCGCACATTCCCCCTGGTCGACAGGTGGCCGACTCGACGATCGAGCGGGTACTGGCGTTGTTTGCGCTGAACGGTGTCACCACCGTCCGCGGCATGCTAGGCGACCCGCGCCATCTGCCGCTTCGCGATCGGGCGGCCCGGGGCGAGTTGCTGAGCCCGACGATCTACTCGTCGAGTCCGTCGGTCAACGGCAACACGATGCGGACCCCGGCTGCGGCCGCCGACTCCGTGACGACCTACCGGCGGGCGGGCTACGATTTCCTCAAGATTCACCCGGGGCTCTCCCGGGAGGTCTTCGACACGATCGCGGCCACGGCCAAACGGGTGGGGATTCGGTTCGCCGGCCATGTCCCCCTCGACGTCGGGATCGAGCGGGCGATCGAAGCCGGCTACTGGTCGGTGGATCACTTCGACGGCGTGATGGAAGGGCTGGTGCCGGCTACCCGGCCTTTTACCGCGGCGGAGGATGGTTTCTTTGGGCTGGGCTTGATCGACCGGGCCGACGAACGACGAATTCCGGTCTTGGCCGCCAAAGCCAAGGCGGCCGGCGTGTGGGTCGTGCCGACCGAAACCCTGATGCGGCACATCGTCGGCAACTACTCAGTCGATGAGATGCGGGGATGGCCGGAACTCAAGTACATGACGGCCGGTGAAGTGGCAGGCTGGGTTCGGACCACGGCCGCCATGCGTGGCGACACGACGGTGTCGGCCGCATCCAAAGCCCGCTACCTCGGGTTCCGAAACCGGTTGATCAAGGAATTCCACCGGGCCGGCGTCGGTTTCCTGCTCGGGTCCGACGCACCGCAGGTGTGGAATGTGCCCGGCTTCTCGTTGCGCCGAGAGCTCCGCTATCTGGTCGATGCCGGTCTGACGCCGTTCCAGGCGCTCGAGTCCGGCACCCGGAACGTGGCCGTCTACTTCGGAATCGAGGCGGCGACCGGTACGATCGCGGCCGGGAAACGAGCGGACCTGGTCCTGCTCGACGGGAATCCGCTCCAGGACATTGCCAATGTCGGCCGCCAGAGCGGGGTCATGGTCCGGGGCCGGTGGCTCGACCAGGCCGAGATCGCCAGCCGCCTCAAGGCGATCGAAGCCAGGTAGCCTACCGGGGCAGGCGCTCCTCGAGGTCGGCCACGACGAAGGCCATGACGGCCATGGCGGCGACGTTCATGGCCACCTCGCGGGGGTCGAGTTTGTCGACGTTGTCGGCTTCGGTGTGGTGATACCAGAAGTACTTGGTGCCGTCGACATTGTGGCCCATACCGGGAACACCTAACGCCATGATCGGGCCGATGTCGGCCCCGCCGCCGGCGGGTCCGATCGAATCGGCGCCGACTCGCTTCAGCAGGGGCGACATCCGCTTGAGGATGGCCCGGGCCGCCTCCGACCCGGTAAACCCGAACCCGGTGGGTCGGAACACCCCGCCGTCCGACTCGATGGCCAGAATGTGTTTGGCCAACTCGCTCTGGTGGGCATCCCGGTACCCGGCGCCCCCGCGGCCCCCATTTTCTTCATTGGTCCAGCCCACGACCCGGATCGTCCGCCGGGGCCGAAGTCCGAGCTGTTTCATGAGCCGGATGGCTTCCCAGGCGATGACCACCCCGCCGATGTCATCCATGGCCCCGGTTCCGACGTCCCAGGAGTCGGTGTGGCCGCCCATCACGACGATTTCGTCGGGCTTTTCGGACCCGCGAATTTCGCCGATCACGTTCTTGGATGGTGAATCCGGCAGGGTGGCGGCGGCCATCTCCACTTTGACCACGACCTTCTCGCCCCGGTTCCTGATCCGGTGAATCATCGACGCGTCTTCCGCCGTGATGGCGAAGTGCGGGATCTTGGTGACCGCGGCGTCGTACCGCATGCCGCCGGTGTGGGGCGTCCGCATCCCGAACGGTCCCACCGAGCGAATCATGCTGGCCACGGCGCCGACCTTGGCCGCCTCGACCGCGCCGGCGCCGCGGTACTGCACGGTGGCGCCGTAATTGGTGAACGGCACATCGAACAGCACGATCTTTCCCCGGGCCTCGGCGGCCCGGGCTTTCAGGTCGTCGAAACTGGTGACGACCATGACCTCCGCCGTGATCCCGCCGGACGGCGTGCCGATGCTCCCGCCGAGCCCGAGCATCGGGAGCTGGCCGAAGCGGGGCTGCAGCATGGCGGCGCTTTCCCGGCCTCGGACCCAGCGGGGCACCATGACCGGTTCGCCCCGGACATTTTCGAGTCCATCCGCCTTCATCCGCTCGAGGATCCAGTCGTGGGCCTGTTCCAGGGCCGCCGAGCCGGAGATCCGGTGCCCGAACCGGTCGGCCAGCTCGGCGATCTTGTTCCAGGCGGCGCTATCGGCGAGGGCGGCCGAGGTCAGCCGGTCGGCGACGGCCTGATAGCGGGTGACGATCGGGTCGGGTTGGGCCTCCGCGGCGACCGACGCGAGCGAGAGCATGGCAAGGACGGCAAGGCGGATCGACGGCGACATAGGCCCGTGGTCTGGTGGTTGAGGTTCGGAAGTCTAGCGCTGCCCGCCGGGCATCTCTAGTATCCGGCACCCCGTGGAACCGAGTGTGTTGGTATGGTGACCGATCTGGTGTTGGCTCTTGCTCTCGCAATGGGATGTGGCGGTACTCCGATGGACCAACAGATCCCGACCTATCGGAACCACAACTATCGGCAGCGGGTCGACACCTTGGGGGTCGAAGCCTTCGTCCCGTCCCCGGCCGGTCGGGTATGGGAGGTGTTGCCGGCGGTGCTCACGGATCTTGGCTTGGAGATCAACTTTCGGGAGCCCACCATCAAACGGATCGGTAGCTGCTACCAGAAAACCCGGGTCCGGCTCGGGACGGAAGCGTTGTCCACGTTCGTCGACTGCGGCGACAGTCGCGGCCTCCCGAACGCCGATCGGTACGACGTGGCGCTCACCGTTCTCGTCACGGTGGTTCCGACGTCTCCGACGACGACGAAGATCTTCACCTTCTTGCTCGGCGTCGGCCTGGAATCCTCGGGTACTGCAGGCAGTCGAATCTGGTGCTTTTCCCGCGGGGTCCTCGAAGAACGAATTCGGACCAGGCTGGAGCAGCAGACCCGAACCTGACCGGTGTTTGCAGAGAGCCGGGACTCGCGCTACTCTCCAGTGTATACCAACTTGGATACCGCCCTGAAATGACCCGCTTGCTTGGTCTGATTTGTTGGATTGCCCTGACCCAGGGCGATTTCGTCGTGGCGCAGTCGGGCGCCAAGCTCGACCTCTATTGGCGGAAACTCGGGGCGGACATTGCCAAGGTCGAGAACGGGTTCGATGGCGTGATGGGCGTGGCGGTGAAGGACCTGACCGACGGCCGGACCTACCTCCTCAACGCCACCGAGCCGATGCCGACGGCCAGCATGATCAAGATTGCGGTGCTCGCGGAATTGTTCCGGCAGAACCGGCTCAACGAGCGGTATGTGGTCGACCGAAAGGATGGGCTGCCCGGCGACGACATCCTCTCCCGGCTGACCCCGGGCGTTACCACGCTGACCCTTCGAGACGTAGCCGTGCTGATGGTGGCGGTCAGCGACAACTCCGCTACCAACGTCTTGATCGACCGGCTCTCGATGGCCGCGGTCAACCGGCTGCTCGATACCCTGGGCCTGACCGCCACCCGCTTGAATCGCCGGATGCTGGATCTCGATGCCGCCCGGGCTGGCCGGGAGAACGTGGCCACGCCGCTCGAGATGGTGCGGCTCCTCGAAGCCATCCATGCCGGCCGCGCGTTCCCTGCGGAGCGGCTGCCGGGGTTCCTCGAGATCTTGAGCATTCACAAAGAGGGGTACCTCAACGCCTGGCTTCCCGAAGGCACCCCGATGGCCAACAAGCCGGGGTGGCTCGACGGCGTTCGGACCGATGCCGCCCTTGGCCTCCTCCCCAGGCGGCCTTATGCGGTGGCGGTCATGACGACGTACGCCCCGATCGACCGGTCGGCCGATACGGCCATCGCGACCATCGGGAAGTTGGTTCACGAGTTCTTCGACCGGCTCGGGCGTTCGTCGCCCCTTGGCCGGCAGCTGCCATAGCGGATCGTCGATGCAGCCCACGCTCGCGCCCCTGGCCGATCTGTTCCGGCTCAACACCAAGTTGTTTCGGAACACCTTGGCGGGTCTTGACGAGGTCGACGCCACCGCGCGGCCGAACGAGCACACCAACAGTGCCGCCTTTATTGGCGGCCACTTGGTCGAAACCCGCGCCTGGATGGGCCGGTATCTTGGTCTCGACACCAAGGCGCCGTTTGGCGGTGTGCTCGAGCATGCGGCCAGCCTCGAGCAGCTTGCGGACCTCCCCAAACTCTCCGAAATCCGGCCCGAGTGGGAGGCGCTGAGCGAGGCGGTTTCGGTCCGCCTCGAGGAGCTGGGCGAGCCGCAGTTGGCCGGTCCGGGCACCCAGAAGTTTCCCGGGGTCGCGCCGACGCTCTTGGGCGGGATCGGATTCTTGTTGCAGCACGAGTCGTATCACATTGGGCAGTTGGCGTATTTGCGGAAGTATCTCGGGCTCCCGCCGATGTCGTATCGGTAGCGGTCCGGTCATCCTACAGGGAAAGGGAAGGACCATGCGGCGGAATCAGATCGCAGTGGCGGGAATCCTCGTGATGGCGGCGTGCGGCGGCGCCAAGACGGCCACGGCGCCGTCGGGCAATGCCGAACGGCAGGCGTTGGTGGCCAAGATCGATTCGATCATCAGCGAGCCCATCGCGGCCGGCAAGGTAGCCGGTGCTTCGATTGCGATCGTCAAGGGCCGGGACACGATTGCGGTGCAGGGCTTCGGCCGGGCCAACCTCGAACTCGAGGTGCCCACCAAGGCGCATGCCACCTACGAGATCGGCTCGGTGACCAAGCAGTTTACCGGCGCGGCGATCATGCAGTTGGTGGAGCAGGGCAAGATCAACCTCGACGATGACCTGTCGAAGTATCTGCCCGACTACAACGCCCAAGGCCGGAAGATCACGGTCGAACGGCTCCTCGATCACACCTCAGGGATCAAAGGCTACACCGAGATTCCCGAGTTCCGGACTCTCGGGGCGTTCAAATACCCCCGGGACACCTTGGTCAAGATCTTCAGCAAGAAGCCGTTCGATTTCGAGCCGGGCCAAGAGCAGATCTACAACAACTCAGCGTTCTTCTTGGCCGGTTTGATCATCGAGAAGGCCAGCGGGATGTCGTACGAGGATTACGTCCAGAAGAACCTGTTTGACAAAGCGGGCATGAAGGACGCCCACTATTGCAGCGAAACCAAGATCATCAAGGGCAAGGCCACCGGCTACGACGCGGACTCCGCGGGTCTGGTCCAGAAGGCGCCGATCAGCCACCAGTGGCCCTACGCGGCCGGCTCGCTTTGCTCCTCAGCCATCGATCTGGTGGCGTGGAACGAGGCGCTGCACCAGAAGGGCACGATCCTCGGTGCGGCGGCCTACCAGGAGTTCATTACCCCCGAGACCCTCATCGACGGCTCAGTGCTCGGATATTCCAAGGGTATTGCCATCTATCCGCGGCTTGGCCACAGGGCTCTGCACCACGGTGGCGGGATCCCTGGATTCTTGTCATCGAACAACTATTTCCCCGACGATTCCTTAAGCGTCGTCGTGCTCTTCAACGGCAGCGGAGCGGGCCCGGATGAGTACGCCATGAAGATCGCGGAGCTGGTCCTTGGCAAACCGGCCGATCAGGCCAAGCCGATGGATGGCGACGCGGCCCGATTCGCCGCTGTTTATGCCGGGCGCGGCCGGGGTCGGCCGATGGAGATGACCATCGCGGTAACCGACGGCAACGTGACGGCCAAGACGCCGTTCGGCGAGAAGCCCGACACCCTGACCTACATCGGCAACAACACGTTCCTGATGGGGGAGACCCACCTGATCTTCACCGAGGAGGGCGGCAAGATCGCCAAGGTCCGGATCGACGGGGGCTATGGCAACAACGTTTTGAACCGGAAGTAGCGGCGCGATGCGATCTCTCGGTGTGCTCTTCGTCGCCGGTGTGTGGCTCACGCCGCCGGTTCTTCCGGCCCAAACCCGCTCCCGGGCCGAGATGGTCCGGGCCATCGATTCATTGGCCTTGGCCCCAATCCAGCGGGGCCAGATTGCCGGGATGTCGGTGGCGGTGGTCAAAGGCCGGGACACGATTCTGATCAAGGGCTACGGCAGCGCCGATCTGGAGCTCGAGGTGCCGACCCCGGCCAACGCGGTCTACGAAATCGGTTCGGTCACCAAGCAATTCACCACCGCCGCGTTGCTTCAGTTGGTGGAGCAGAGCAAGGTGTCGCTCGACGACGACATTACGAAATACCTGCCGACCTATCCGTCTCGGGGCAACGCGATCTCGATTCGCCGGATTCTCGATCACACCTCGGGAATCAGAAGCTATACCGAGATTGCCGAGGCCCGCGGGGCCATGAAGAACCCGATCAGCAAAGATTCGCTGACCGCGCTCTTTGGCGGTAAGGGCTTCGATTTTGCGCCCGGGACGAATCTGGTCTACAACAACTCGGCGTTCTTTCTCGCCGGCCTGATTATCGAAAAAGTCAGCGGCCATTCGTACGCCGACTATGTCCAGGCCAATATCTTCGATCGGTTGGGGATGTCGAACTCGAAGTACTGCAGTGAGTCGGCCCTGATGAAGCGCAAGGTCCATGGCTACGGCTTTGCCGGGTCGGGATTGGTCAAGGCGTTCCAGCAGGACCATAGTTGGCCCTATGCCGCCGGGTCGCTCTGCTCGACGGCCGGCGATCTGATCACGTGGCTCAGGGCCCTCCACACCACCGACCAAGTGATCAGCCGGGCCTCGTACCAGGAGATGATTACGCCGGGAACCCTGAACGACGGGTATCGAGTCCGGTACGCCAAGGGAATCGTGGCCGGTGAAGAGGACGGCCGCCGGATGATCTCGCATGGTGGCGGCATCAGTGGCTTCGTTTCGGAAACCCGGTACTATCCGGATGACGATCTCTACGTCGTCGTGCTGATCAACACCGCCGGACCCGTGGGGGCCCCGGATGGCGCCAAGGGAATCGCCCAGATTGTGTTAGGCCCCGGTAAGGCACTCAAGGGTCAGTCCTTCGCGGGCGATCTCACTCAGCTCGCCGGCAAGTATCGCGGTGTGGGCCGGGGGTTTCCGATGGAACTCACGCTGTCGGTCGACGGCGGGGTTCTCAAGGCCCGGCAAGCAAACCAAAACGCGACCCGAACTCTGACCTACCTCGGAAACGAGACCTTCCAGGGTCCAGGGTCTGATCGCTACGTCATGATTCGTGACGGCGCGAAGGTCACCGCCGTTCGGGTGGATATGGTGTCGGTCGTGTCGATGGCCCGGCGCGTCGAATGACCCGCCGGCTGATGGCGGGGGCGCTGGCGGTCGTCGTCCCGGCCCTGTTGTTGGCTCAGAATCGGAACCCGGACGGGAGCTTGGCTCAGCCCGACGTGGCGCTGATCAACGCCAATGTCGTTGACGTCCGGGGCGGGGCGATCCGGCGCGGCGTGACCGTGCTGGTCCGCGGGGGTCGGATTGTGTCGGTGGGTGCGGCTCTGCTTGGGGCGGGAATGACGGTGGTCGATCTCCGGGGCAAGTATGTGATGCCTGGGCTGATGGATGCCCACACTCATCTCGACAACCTGGCCGCGGCCAAACGGGCTCTCGAGACCGGCGTCACCACGGTTCGAAGCGCCAGTGTCGGGTCGTTTCGGGACGTTGCCCTTCGTGAAATGTCCCGGGCCGGCTTCATCGCGGGTCCCGACGTGTTGGCGGCCGGTCTGTTCGTGACGCCGAATCTCGATGATGCGGTGCTCGCGGACCCCTCGCTCGGCAACTTGATCGCCGGGGTAACGACGATTGACCGGCTCCGCCAACTCGTCCGGGCCAACGCGGCGCACGGGGTCGACGTGATCAAGACCCGGGGTACCGAACGGGCCGGCCGGCCCGAAACCGACCCACGGCAGCAGACCTACACCGAAGCGGAGCTCCGCGCCGTCGTCGATGAAGCAGCCGCTCGGAACATTCCGATCTTGGCCCATGCCCACGGCGATGAAGGCGCCTATGCCGCCGTCAAGGCCGGGGTCCGGAGCATTGAGCACGGGACCTACCTGTCCGACTCGACCCTGGCGTTGATGAAAGCCAAGGGCACCTACCTGGTGCCGACCTACTCGACATTGGTCGATTTGGTGGAACCGGGCGGTGACTACGATGATCCGGTCACCAAGGCGCGGGGCATGCACATGATGCCGCGAATGGAAGAGACGTTCCGGAGGGCCCGCGCGCTCGGCATCAAGATGGTTACCGGGGCCGACGTGAGCTACACCCCGGCGAGCATCACCAGGGTGTCGCACGAGGTGGCCAACTTCGTCAAGCTCGGGATGACGCCGCTCGAAGCACTCCAATCCGCCACGTCTACAGCAGCCGAGTTGTTCCGGATCGAGAAGAAAACCGGGGCCATCGAGCCGGGTCTCGAAGCCGATCTGATCGTGGTGGAGGACAATCCGCTCGAGGTGGTGCGGACCCTTCAGGACGTTCTGTTTGTCATGAGCAACGGGCGGATCGCGATGGACCGGCTCCGGTTCGGGAAGACCTGATCAGGGCGTTGGCCGGAAGTGCAGGTCCAACGCGAGAAACAGGGTTTTCGAGAACGGATAGAAGAACAGCGGCATCGCGATCGCGGTGATCGGGCCGACGATCTGGAGCGTTCCCCAGGGCACGTCGGGCCAGGTCACGACGGCAACGGTGACCCACATGGCGGTATTCACGGTCTCGGCCGCGAAGAGATTGAGCCAGATCCCTCCCAAAGCATAGCCGGATCCACCGGCTGAAGAGGGGGCCACCTCCGCAAGCCGGGCACCGGCGCCGGAGGGCCCGGCCGAACATGGTCGCCGGTCGCGGTGGTGTGGTTACTGTGGGCATGGCCCAAGGTCTCGGGGTCTGCCGCCGTCGTCAAGGGAGTGTCCTCGGCCAAGAAGAAGCCGCCCGGCGGGTGCCGGGCGGCGTGAAACGTGGAGCCTGGCGCCGGGTTAGGGCAGCACCGTGAAGGTGACCGACTTGGTACTGGTCAACCCGGCCGCATCCCTGACCGTGAGTGTCCACGTAAGAGTGCCCACGTCGAAGTTTTTGGTAAAGACCGCCGAGGTCGAAACCACGGTGCCAAGCGGATTCCGCCAGGTGTACCCCGTGACCCGGATGTCGTCGGTCGAGCCGGTGCCATCGAGCGTGCACATCCGGCCGGGAACGCAGGTTACCACCGGCACGGCGACCGGCGCTTGGTTAGTGCCGCCGCCGCCGCTGCTTACGGTGACGGTGCGGGTCACCGAGTTGGTGAGCGAGCCCGCGTCGGACACGGTCAGCCCGACGGTGTAGGTGCCGGCCGCCGCGTACGCATGACTCGGCGTGGTACCGGTGCCCGTCGAGCCATCCCCGAAGTTCCAGGCATAGGAGGTCACCCCAATGTCATCGGTCGATCCGGTGCCATTGAAGGCGCAGGAGAGGCCGGTGCAGGTCGAGGTGAAGGCCGCCGTCGGGGGTTGATTGACTGGGACGCCACCAGTCAGAAAGCCCATGTACAGCAGCTTGTTCGGTGATCCAGTGCCGGGATTGGTGACCTTGTTGCTGGTGGCGTTGCTGACCAGCGCGGTGGCGACGGCCGCGGGGGTCGCCGTTGGATTCAGTTGCAGGTAGAGGCCGGCGGCACCGGCGACGTGGGGGGCCGACATCGAGGTGCCGCTCATGGCCGCGGTGGTCGGCTGGCCGCTGGCGGTGCGATACGCCGCGGTAATCGAGGAACCGGGGGCGAAGATGTCGACGCAGGTCCCGAAGTTGGAGAAGCTCGACCGGGCATCGGCGCTCGTCGTAGACCCGACCGTCAGTGCGTTCGGCGCCGACGCCGGAGACGCGTTGCAGGCGTTGGCGTTGCTGTTGCCGGCCGAGACACTGAACACGATGCCGGACGCCACCGCGTTGGCGACCGCGGTATTGAGGGCAGTCGACAGGCCGCCGCCCAGGCTCATGTTGGCGACCGCCGGCTTGACGGCGTTGGTCCGAACCCAGTCGATCCCGGCCACTACGCCGGAGGTAGAGCCGGATCCATTGCAGTCGAGCACTCGGACCCCAACGATGGCCATTCCCTTGGCCACGCCGTACGTGCTACCAGCGGCGGTCGATGCAGTATGGGTTCCGTGCCCGTTACAGTCGATGGCCGCGCCGCCCGCCGTGACGGCATCAAAACCGGCGGTGGCCCGGCCGGCAAAATCCGGGTGGCTGTAGAGGATGCCGGTGTCGATTCCGTAGAGATGCACCCCGGCGCCGTTCTGGGTAAACGTGTACGAGGTGCTGAGCGGAAGGTTCTGCTGGTCAATCCGATCAAGGCCCCATGAGGGGGTCGGCGTTTGGGTCGTCGTGGTCGAGAGCACGGCGTCGGGCTCGATGAATTGGACCCGAGGATCGGCCCGGAGTGCCCGAACCTGACCTGGGGTCAACACGGCGGCAAACCCCTGAATCGCATTCTCGTAGCGGTATCGCACGGCAAAGATCGCGTGCCGCTGTTCCAGCGAACCGGTCAACGCGTTCGCGCCGACCATGTTGGCCTGATATACCACCAAGTACGACTGGGCCTGCTCCGCAGGAGCCGCCGCGGTCCGGTCGGAGTTCTGGGTCTCAGGGTTCGGCGCCACCACTTCACTGCTACACCCGGCCGCGAACAGACTCATCGCGGCGAAAATTCCCCGATTTTTCATGGAGGGCCCCTGTCGAATTGAATGGGTTCGCTTTGGTCCTTGATATCGCATCAGCGTAATAATCCTAGCCATTTTTGCCAACATATTCTAGCTGTGCGTCCGTACCACATGTCTTTGCCGTTCAATCACTTATAGTGAGCCTTTTGAACACATCGACCGATATTCATCACATTTTCTGACCGAATATTGGTCAGTCGAGCTTCCGGAGGCCAATGGGAGGACTTGCCGACGGGCCGAAACCAAGACGATGGCATCCTCAGGTCACCGCCCGGACCGCCGATACTACCCGATGCGGACCATAGCAGGCTGGAACCGGGAGTTCGGGTCAACGGGGAGCGTGGGATGTCGGTAGAGCTGGATCAGGATCTGATGCTCGAGTTCAAGGCGGCCGCCCGGCACGCCATCGTGGATCTCGGCACCTGGCTTGGCGCGCTCCCGAGTGACCCCACAGCGCAGGAGCGGATTACCAGGCTGGCCCACCAGCTTCGCGGCTCCGGGGGTGCCTACGGCTTTCCCGCCGTGTCGACGGCGGCCGCCCGAGTCGAAGAATCGACCCGGCGGGCCCTTCGCGGGCGGGTCAATCGCTTAGTGGTTGAGCTGGCCGCGGTCGACTCCGCCATTCCCGACGCCCCGCCGTCGCCGCCGGCCCCGATTGCCGTGGTCCCGACGCCGGATCATCAGGTTCGGATCCTGATTGCCGAGGATGACCGACTCACGTTGTCGCTCGTCAAGGACCGGCTCGAACGGGCGGGCCATCAGGTCGATCATCGACCCGACGGGATTGAGGCGTTGGAGGCGGCGACGAGCGGCTCATACGATCTCTTCATCATCGACGTGAAAATGCCCCGGCTCGACGGATTCGGCTTGGTCCAACAGGTCCGCGCGTTGCCCCGGTACGCCAAAACCCCGGTCCTCATGTTGACGGCGTTAGGTGGTCCCCAAGACGTCGTCCGGGGGTTTCAGATCGGTGTCGACGACTATGTCCGGAAGCCGTTTTCGCCCACCGAACTTCTCGCTCGAGTCGACCGGCTCCTCGCACGCCCGGCCCGATGACCTCCCCGGCGTTGGCCGCGTCGGACCCCGCGCTTCGGTTGCTCGCCGTGGGCCTCCTGCTGCTGCTCCTCTTGATTGCCGCTTTGATCCGGACCGCGCTGTCCTACCGGGTGGCGAACAATCGCACCCGCACGCAGTGGTTGCGGCGGGAAGCGGCGTGGGAGCCGGCCGTCCTCAGCGTGCTCGGCGGCGGGTTGGCCGATGCGGAGCTCCACGCCCTCGTCGGAAGTCCCGACCGGCTGTATTTCGTCGATTACCTCCTCCGGTTTGCCCGGCGGCTCCAGGGCGATGAGCGTGCCACGGTTGAACGGCTGGCCGCACCCTATCTGCCCGCGATCGCGGCGCGCCTCGATCAGCGAGACGAGGAGTTCCGGGCTCGCGCCATCAACACCTTGAGTAGCCTCGGCCTTTCGGACTACGGTCCGGTCGTGGTGGCGGCGCTTGATGACCGGTCCGACCTGGTTGCGATGGTGGCGGCCCGGTCCCTCGCGCGGCCGGGGGTGCCCGAGTATGCCGAGGAGGTGCTCCGGCGGCTGGGGCGGTTTCGGCAGTGGCGCCCCAGTTTCCTGGCGTCGATGTTGGCGCAAATCGGTCTCGATGTCGCTCCCGTCCTCAGGCGCACTCTAACCGACGCCGCGGTCGAGCCCGGGGTCCGGGCCATTGCCGCCGAGGCCCTTCGTGAACTTCACGATCCGGAAGCGGCTGACCCGGCGGCCGAGGTGCTTCGGACCAGCGAAGACCGCGAACTGGTCGCCGCGGCTCTCGGCGTATTGATGGAGGTCGGCCAGCGAGAGCACCTCGACCAGGTCCGCCCGTTGGTCGGCTCGAAGGAGCCGATCCTTCGAGCCAGGGCCTATGCCATCGTGGCGCGATTGGGCGGGGTCGACGACGTGGCGCTGATTCGGAAAGCGTTCCAAGACGACTCGCCCTGGGTCGTGATTCGGGTGGTGGACACCCTGCGGGCGGCGGGGGCCCGCGAGGTGCTTGCGCAGCTTGGCGAGGCCACGTGATCGCCGCCGTCTGGGTTCTCGTCGACCTGCTCAACCGGTTGGTGTTAGGCTATTTCCTGGTCCTTAATGCCGGCTATTTGCTGTCGTCGTTGGCCGCCTTTCGGGCGCTCCGCCGGTACACCCGGCGGCTCCGGGCTCTTGATCTGAGCGATCTGCTGGCCAGTGCCGGGATGCCTCCCATCACACTGGTGGCTCCGGCCTACAACGAAGAGGCCACCTGTGTCGACGCGATTCGCTCGCTGCTGATGTTGTCCTACGCGGAGTTCGAGGTCATCGTGGTCAACGATGGTTCGCGAGACGACACCCTCGGCCGGCTTCGGGCGGCGTTCGACTTGGAGCCGGCCAATCGTCTGGCCAGCGGCACCCTCACAACCGCCACGATCGTCCAGGTCTACCGGAGCCGGGCGCACCAGAACCTCTGGGTCATCGACAAGGCCAATGGCGGCAAGGCCGATGCGCTGAACGCCGGTCTCAATTACACCCGGACGCCCCTCTTCTGTGCCATCGACGCCGACAGCCTCCTCGAGCGCGACGCGCTGACCCGGATCGTGCGGCCGTTTTTGGAGGACCGCACCACCGTGGCGGCCGGC
Organism: Gemmatimonadota bacterium; assembly: GCA_031431925.1. GTDB lineage: Bacteria > Gemmatimonadota > Gemmatimonadetes > Gemmatimonadales > GWC2-71-9 > SHZU01. The sequence goes on from JANPEL010000369.1 coordinate 85,585, forward strand.
GGGATTATCCGGATCGCCAACGGCTGCGTGGTTCAGGACGGCAACGTGATCAGCATCGGGCTTCCGCCCGAGTTACTTCCCCGGCTTCAGGTGCTCGAGTATCTCCGGGCGTTTCTGGCCGGCCGGATGGGCTGGGAGGCCATCAACAGCACCTTGATCATCTCGGGGGCGTTCGGGGTCTTTCGGCGGGATGTAGTGCTCGGGGCCGGCGGGTATGCCACCGACACGGTGGGCGAAGACATGGAACTGGTTGTCCGACTCCATCGGTATTGTCGCGAACGGAAAATGCCGTACCGGATTGCCTTCGTGCCGGACCCGGTGGCGTGGACGGAGTGTCCCAACCGGGTGGCCGTGCTCCGGCGCCAGCGGGACCGCTGGCAGCGCGGGTTGATCGAGAGCCTGATCCGCCACCGCGTCATGTTGTTCAATCCCCGTTACGGGCGAATCGGGCTCCTGGCGTACCCGTTCTTTTTCTTCCTCGAGATGCTCGGGCCCGTCATTGAACTGGCCGGCTACCTGGCCTTCCTGGTAACGGTCGTGGCGGGCCGGGCGTCTGGTGCCTACGTGCTCGGTTTCCTGACCCTGGCGTTCGTGTTAGGCATCGTGCTCTCGGTTGCGGCCGTCGCCCTCGAGGAGTTGAGCTTTCATCGGTATCCGAAGACCCGCGACCTGGCCAGCCTGATCTGGCTTGGCGTGGTCGAGAATTTCGGGTACCGGCAACTGGCGATCCTCTGGCGGATGGGCGGAACGCTGTCGGCGTTGCGCCGCAAACAGGGCTGGGGGCGGATGGAACGCCAGGGATTTGGCGCGCCGGCCCGCGGGGTGACCTGAACCTTCATCTGAAGTCCTTCGGCCCTGCTATTGTTGGTCCTCGGGTCACGACCTTGGATCGGGGGATCGAATGAACATTCAAATGTTGGGGTCCTGGGGGCGCGCCGGGATCCTGCTCGCGATGGTGGCGGCCTCGGCCGGATCGGGGCAGGCCCAGTCCGCCGCCGATCAGCGCTCGGTCCGGGAGGTGCTCTCCCTGTTCACGGAGTTCAACCGGGCCTGGGAGCGGCGCGACTCGGCGTTCATCAGCCGCTACTATGCCCACGACACATCCGGCGCCTTCTTTTTCGAACGGCGGCAGTTGACCGGGTGGCCACGGGTCGACACCCTCTATCGCAACATGTTCGCCAATGCCGCCCGGGGAACGGTCCGGTCGACGTCCGACGTCCTCGATGTGGGTGCCCGCGGCAATGTGGCCTGGCTGGCGGCGAATTTCCGGCTCGAAGTCACCGAACCGTCCGGGATTACCACGGTCGATGAAGGGCGGCAATCGCTGGTGTTCGAACGGCGGGCCGGCCGCTGGGTGGTGGTTCATCGCCATACCTCATTCCAGGCGCCGCCGGGCCCCCAGCGACCGGTTCCGTTGCACCGCACCCCCGGTCCCCTGTGGTCGCCGGCCGATGATACGACGGGTGGACTCGACGCCCGGGTCATTCGCTCGCTCCGCGAGCAGTCAAACGTCGCGATCGCCCGGCACGATACCGCCGGCATCGCCGCGATTCTCGCGCCCCATGTGGTGGTTGTGACATCCAATTCAAGGACCTTCACAGGCCGGGATGCCATGATTCGAAGCTTTGCCGAGCAGTTCGCGTCCAGTCCCGAGGTGTGGTATCGTCGAACGCCGTTGGAGGTGAAGGTTTTCGACGCCTGGGGCATGGCCAGCGAGGAAGGGCGGTGGACCGGTGCCTGGACCGATCCCGACGGACCGCTCACGATCGGGGGAATCTACTTTGCCAAGTGGCGGATGCTCGATGGCCGGTGGCTGGTCGAAAGCGAAACCTACGTGCCGGATCGGTGCAGCGGTGGGCAGTACTGCCAGGCGTCCCCGGCCCGGCCGTGAAGCCCGGGGCGGGTGGGCTGCTCGACGGACTTGCGGGCCGCGGCCTCGACAAACGCTATACCAGGGGCCAGGTGCTGTTCCGCGCCGGCGACGAGGCCAAGGGGCTCTTCGTCGTGATCGAAGGCCGGGTCCGGGTCGTTCGCGAGACGGTTGGCCGCGGGCAGGTGGTTCACGAGGAGGGGCCCGGCGGCACGTTGGGCGAGGTGCCGCTCTTCACCGGCTGCCCGTATCCCGCCACGGCCACCGCGACCGAGGCGACTCGGTGTCTCCTCGTCCCCCGCGAGGCGGTCCGGACGGCACTCTCGGCCGATCCTGATCTGGCGGTCCGGCTCCTCACCGGCCTCGCCCTTCGGGTTCAAAGCCTCATCACCCGACTCGATCGTCTGGTGTTCAGCAGCGTTCGGGCCCGGCTCGCCGGCTGGATTGCGGAACGGGCCCGGGCCGGCCTTGGACCCGTCGTCTCGTTGGGCCTGACCCAGGAACGCCTTGCCGAAGAATTGGGAACGGTTCGGGAAGTGGTGGTGCGAGAACTGGCGGCGCTGCGCCGGTTGGGGGCGACTCGCGCTCGGGGCGCCGGCCGATTGGAAATCCTCGACTTGGCGATGCTCGACGATCTCGCTAGTGGGAGTGCGGCGTCGCGCCCCCTCGCGCCAGGGCGAGGTGGTGGGCCGCATGGTGCTCGCCGACCGTCAGAAGACCGATAAACCCGAGACCCCGAATCTTGGCGATGACTTGCTGGTCGGCGGGATCCTCCGCCCGGACGGTGAGCCGCGCCCCGTTTGGGGTGACCGCGCTCGTCGCGACGAAGTGGGGCAACCCGTCCAACATCGGCGCATGCGCCGTCATCATCCGCTGGATCGACTCCAAGGCTCGGCCCACGCCGGTGACCTCGATTGAAAGACCGCCGTCGATTGTCGTCTGGCGAGCCGCCGAATGCAGGGTCACCTCGTTCATATCGATCAAGTGCTGTCGCAGGGCCTCGAGGTTGACTCGTGACCAGTCAGTGGTGCTATCGGTTTCGAGGATTCGAACCACCTCCGCCACCGCCGCGTAGGCATCTTGGCCGGCGAGCGTCGGGAGCGTCGTCGACGCACGGTTGGTCGGATGGACCATGCCTGGGGTGTGCTGGTGGTTCTGGGCGCTGGCCAGGGACGGGACCAGCAGGACGGCGGCACAGACTAAGACACGCATCGGGACTCCAGTCAGTAGGTCAGGATCGCTTCGTGCAGCCAAAGCTACCGGCCCCCGGGTCGACCCGCTGGAACCAAGGTTCCACCGCTCGTCACCGGGCCCGCAACATCGTTCTATCCGACTCGCTGGCCCGGCGGCAAGATAGAGCAGACAGCACTACTTGCTTCGGAGGAACCAATGATCGGGATTCGATATCTAGGTTTTCTGGTGGCCCTCGGGGCAACCCAGACCCCCGCGATTCGCGGGAACTGGGCCGGAAGTTTCGAAACGCCGCACGGCAGCACGCCGGTCCGTCTCACCGTTTCTTCGACCGGCCGGCCGACCTTCGAGATGGACTTCATGGGAAACCGGGTCGCGGGGACCGTCGACTCACTGGTTCAGGTCGGCGACAGCGTTCGGTTCGTGCTCGGGTTCGAAACGCTGCAGGGATCCGGGGCCTTCAAGTTTCGAGGACTGGTCAAGGGAAACGAGGCCAGCGGAGTCTTCCGCGGGTACCTCGACGGACGAGAGTTGTCAGCGGGAGGCTGGTCGTTGACGCCGACGCCGTAAGTCCGGCTTCACTCGGTCTGGATCGCCCGGAGGGGGCTCAGCCGCGCCGCTCTCCGTGCCGGCAAGAAGCACGCGATCGCCGCCACCACCAGGAGGCCGACCGGTGCCAGGAGTTGGAACAGCGGAGCGGCGGGGTCGATCCCGAATACCGCGCTCGCGAGCAGTGGCGCGGTGGCCGCGGCCGCCAGCGATCCGACGGCCAGGCCCCCGATGGCCCACCGAATCTCCTGACCCACGACCGTTCGGATGACCCGGCCTTGGTCGGCGCCGAGGGCGATGCGGACGCCGATTTCCCGGGTGCGTTGCGCCACGGCATACGACACGACGCCGTAGATACCGACCATCGCCAACACCACGGCCACCGCGGCAAACAGGGCGAGCAACTGCATGACGAACCGGGGCCGGTCTAACGACGTCGCGATCACGTCGTTCATCGTCGCCACCTGATCGAGGACGATGTCACGGTCGCGGGCCTCGATGATGGTCCGAATCGAGGGAATCAGGGCACCGGCCGGCAGCCGGGTCCGGATCACGAAGCTCATCTGGTTGCTTGCCACCTGCGACCCGACGGCGTATACGGTGTGACTCGGATCGCGATGGAGGCCGGCCGCCCGAACGTCACCGACGATGCCGATGATTTCGCCCTCCGGCCGATCGTCGCTGAAGCGGACCCCGAAACGAACCGATTTACCCAGCGCGCCGGTGGCCGGCCAGAATCGCTTGGAGAATCCCTCGCTCGCGATCAGAACAGGAGGACCGCCGCGCCGGTCGGTGGACGAGAAACCACGCCCCTGGCGGATCGGAATGCCCATGACACGGAAGTAATCCTCCGTGACCGCCCGAACCTGGGCCCGGCGGTCTTCTTCATTGCCCGCCTCGGTGGGCACGGTGGAGGTGAAGGTGCCACCGAAGCCGCCCCCGGACAGCGGCAGGCGCATGGTGGCGGCCGCTCCATCGACACCAGGAATGCTCGCGATCCGGTCGAGGAAATCCCCGTAGAATCGGCCGATGGCCTCGCTGGAAGGGTAGGCGGCCGACGGTAGCTGCGTCCGGAAGCTCACCACTTGGTCAGCCCGAAAACCGGGATCGACTCGGCGGAGCTGCCCGACCGCGTGGATCAGCAGGACCGCGCCGGTGAGCAGCACGGTAGCCAAACCGAGTTCAGCTGCCACCAAGGTTCGCCGGAGCCGAAGGTCGCCGCCGCTCTGGCTCTGCTTCCCGCTTCGCAACCGGTCGAACGACCCGGTTCGCGCGGCCTGGCGGGATGGTCCGACTCCGATCAGGAAGCCGGCGACGATCGAAAGGAGAAGGGCGAGCATCGGCACCGACAGGCCCAGGCTCAGCGTCTCCTGGCGGGGAAGGAGTCCCGGCCACCAGCGCAGGAACACCGTGAGCCCGGTGGCCGCGATGACGGCGCCGACCAAACCGCCGAGGACACCGAGCGCGACGCTCTCGGTCAAGATCTGCCGGACCAGCCGCTGGCGGCCCGCACCGAGCGCCGCCCGGACGGCGAGTTCGGTGGCGCGTCCGTTGACGCGAGCGAGGAGGAGGTTCGTGGCGTTGGCGCATCCGATCAGGATCAGCAGGACCGCCGCTCCGCCCACCAACAGCAGCGGTTGCCTGGTTTCGCCAATGACGGTGTCGGTGAAGGACTCCGCCCGGAGTCCGAGGTAGTCTTTGCTATCGGGGTAGGAGGCAATCAGCCGGCTGGAGAGCGATGCGAGTTGGGCCGATAGTTGGCCGGCCATTTCCGCGGACTTGAGTCGTCCCACGGCGCCAAGGTACTGGGCGCCCCGTTGTGAGGCGACGCTCGCGTCCCATCCCAGCGGCAACCAGAGATCAGCGCCGGAGACCGGGAACCCGAATCCGGGCGGCATGACGCCGATGACCGTGTAGGGCTCGGAGTCCAACCGAATGGCCCGGCCAACGATGCCGGCGTCGGCCCCGAAGCGCTGGGTCCAGAGGTGATGCGAGAGGAGGACGACGTTGGGTTGGCCCGGGGCTCCTTCTCCCTCGGCGAACGTCCGCCCGACCGCGGCTCCGATGCCCAGTGTGGTGAAGAGACTGGGCGTCACGGCCGGTGCGATGAGCCGGGCCGGCGCGCCGGCGCCGGTCAACGTTGCTTCGTTGTCGTAGTAGGCGCCGGCTCCTGCGAGGGCGGGAATGGACGACCGGACGTCGAGGTAGTTGGGGGGCGACATCGCCCCAATCGACGCGCTCGGGTCACCGGGCATGAATTGCTCGATCACGACGAGCTCGGCCGGTGCCCGATAGGGCAGGGGCGCTAGCAACACCGATCGGATCAAGGCGAAGATCGCCGTGGTGGCTCCGACGCCGAGGCCCAGGGTCAGGACGACGGTGGCGGCGAAACCGGGCTGCTGCCGGAGGGTCCGGATCGTACCGGCCAGATCTTGGCGAAGTTCGGTCAGTCGTTCGGTCCGGCGCATCGCGCGTTCTCCCTCCCAATCGGTGGCAACACAGTAGGTCCGGGTACCGGCGAGGTCGCCGAACTCGGCCAGGGCCCGGCGTCTGGCCTCGGCCGGGGCATGCCCGGTTTGGGCCAGTTCAGCGATTCTAGTGTCGAGATGAAACTCGAGTTCTTCGTCGACCGCCCGGGCAATCTCGGTCCGCCGGCGCCAGGGCCATCGAAATCCGAGCGGGGTCATGGCGTGTTAGGCCTCAAGCCCGGCGGCGTCGAGAACCCGGAACACGGCACTCGTGTAGGTCCGCCAGGTCGCCAGTTCGGTCCGAAGCTGGCGGCGGCCGGTGGCGGTCAGGTGGTAATACTTGGCTCGGCGGTTGTTGTCGGATTGGCCCCACTCGGACGCGAGCCAGCCCTTCCGTTCGAGCCGGTGGAGGCCCTGATAGAGCGCGGCGTCATCGAGTTGGAGGACGCCTTCGGTTCGCTCCCGGATCCACTTGGCGATGGCGAAGCCGTGTTGGGGCTGCCACGAGAGCGCCTTGAGAATCAGGACGTCGACGGTGCCCTGGAGGAGGTCGAGCGGCGGACGGGTCATAGTAACCTCATCATGTGAGGGGAAGCTATGATCTGCTCCCTCACATGGCAAGGGGTCGAGCCGGGTCGGACCGCTCGATTGGGCGTACAGCAAGAACATTCAAGACCTGGATGGTGACCCCGGGGTAGCGTTGGGGCCGCGGTCACCCGTTCACCCATGCCGTAAGGGATTATGCGACAGACACTTCCACTATTCCTGACTGGGGTTGCGATCGCCGCGATCTCTGGATCCGCTCCCCAGGCCCGGCTGGCCGCGCAGGCACCACCGTTGATTCTGCCGAAAGCGAGTCCGCGTGCGTCCGTCACCCAGACGGTGGGCCTTACCGCGGTGAGCATCACCTACGACCGGCCGGCAACGAATGGGCGGCCGGTTTGGGGAACGTTGGTGCCCTTCGATAGCGTGTGGCGGGCCGGTGCCAACGAGAACACGGTCATCGAGTTCAGCTCGCCGGTACGGCTCGGCGGCCAGACGGTTCGGGCCGGGCGGTACGGCCTCCACATGATCCCCACCAGGGGGCCGTGGACCATCATCCTCAGTCGGCAAGCCAATGCCTGGGGGAGCTTCAGCTACGACCCGAAGGAAGACGCCGTTCGCCTCACTGCCGCGCCAACGGCCGGTGAGATGCAAGAGCGACTGGCCTACACCTTCGAATCGGTGACCGACTCCTCGGTGGTCGCGACCCTTCGGTGGGAGAAACTGGCGGTGCCGCTTGCCATCCAGGTGGACACCAAGGCCGTGGTGGTCGACAGCATCCGGGAGCAGCTCCGCGGGCTGGGCCGATTCTCCTGGCAAACGTGGAGTCAGGCCGCCGCCTGGAGCGCCGCAAACAACACCAACGCCGACGAAGCAATAGCCTGGGTCGACCGGTCAATTCGGATGAACGAGGCCTTCACGAACCTCCAAATCAAGGCGACCCTGCTCGACAAACGGGGTGACCGAGCCGGAGCGGCGGCGGCCACTCAACGCGCGCTGGCCGTTGCCACCGAGGCCGAAGTGAACGTCTACGGCTACGGCTTGGTCGCGCTAGGCAAGGTCGACTCCGCGATCGCGATCTTCAGGAAGAACGTGGCTGGGTACCCGACTTCGTGGAATACCTACGACAGTTTGGCGGAGGCGTACGCCACAAAGGGAGAGAAGAAGCTCGCGATCGCGAACTATTCCAAGGCGCTCGCCTTGACCCAAGACCCGACTCAGCGGACCCGGATCGAGGGGGTATTGGCGGGGCTTCGATGACTTACACGTTGTTCCTAGCGGCCGCCGCAACCTGCGCGATCGTCGTCGGGCGGATCACCGACTCCGAGGCGCCCCCGCGGCGAGCTCACCACTCGATGGCCTACGACGGGGCGAGGCAGCGGGTCATCCTGACCGGCGGGAGCACGCCCATCGACGGCGGCCGGAACTTTGAGTTCTTCAACGACCTGTGGTCATTCGACGGAACCCGCTGGACCAAGGTCGCGGAGACCGGCCGGAAGATGTCCGGGAGCCAACTGGCCTACGACACCGGCAAGGGCCGGCTGGTTTCATTCGGTGGGTATACGGGAGCCTCCCTGGACGACGTTCGAGCCCTCGTCGGCGCGGAGTGGCAGACGATCGCGCACCACACCGCCATGCCCGCCGCCGAGCCGGGATTCGTCTACGACACTCGGCGGGACCGGTTCGTCGCGTTCGGCGGGTCGGATGGGCCCGGCCGAGTGCACGGAGACACCTGGGAGTTCGATGGAACGACCTGGCGGAACGCCGCGGTGACGGGGCCGCTCGCGCGGCAGGGTCACGTGATGGTGTTCGACAGCCGGCGGGGGAAGACCGTCGTGTTCGGCGGCGGGGGGCGCGCCGAGCCGGGCCAGCGTCCCGCGGCCCTGGCCGACACCTGGGAGTATGACGGCCGGGTCTGGTCGGAGCACCGAGGGTCCGGGCCCACCCCGCGATCCGCCGCCGGGGTGGCGTTCGATTCCCGACGCGGACGGGTGATCCTGTTTGGTGGCATTGGCGCCGAGGGCTTTCTCGGCGACACGTGGGCCTGGGACGGTACGGCTTGGAAGAAACTTGCCGACGCCGGTCCGGAACCGAGGGCAATGGGGTATCTCGCCTACGACAGCCGCCGGGACCGGGTCGTGCTCTTCGGAGGCCGGAAGGGTTATCCCAACGGTGATCTGAATGACACCTGGGAATGGGACGGGACCTCATGGCACCAGCTCGGTGAGTGACGCATGATACTGACGTCCGCAGCCTTGGCTTTGGCGGGAGTTCTGGATTCGACGATCCTGGCCGGGAGAGTGGTTGGCCCCGACGGTCGGCCCCTCGTCCAGGCGGTGGTGGCCGGTTCGCCGATCGGGGGCTCGCTTCGATACGGGACGACGACCGATCGAGACGGCCGGTTTCGACTGGTCGCGGCTCCCGCAGCCCGCTTTCGCCTTGCGGTCCTTGAGCGCGGGAAAGAACGGGTCGTCGATACGGTCGCGGCGAGCGACCGGCTCGCGCTCCGAGTTCCCCATCAGGATTCAAGTGCCTTGCTTCGGACGTCGGCGGAATGGCTCGATCTCCTGCCTGACGGTCCGGCCAAGCGGTGGTTCATTCTGGATTGCACCGGCTGTCACCAGTTCAATGAGACGCGGGCCCTCCGGTCGGGCAAGGTTCGCACGGCGGCGGAGTGGGCGGCCGACGCGACGAGAATGATCACGATGTTCGGTCCCGAGTCCGGCTTTCCCATCATTGCCTCGCACGAACAACCGGCTCGGCTCGGCGCCTGGGTCAATCGGTATGTCACGGCCGCGAAGGGGGTACCACCGCTGGCCGCCGCCACCGGGCTCGGCAACCCGCGGTACCAGGTTACGGAGTACGACCTCCCCGGTCAGGACCTCCCCCACGACATCGCCGTGGACTCGGCCGGCCGAGTCGTCATCACCGGGATGTTCACCCATCGATTGCTCGAGCTCGATCGGGCCACCGGCGCCACGAAGGACGTCCCGATTCCGATCGATCGGGCGAATCCCCGAGCGATCGAGGTCGACGCCCAGGGACGCTGGTGGGTCCTGCTGGGGCAAGCGGAGTCCGTGGGCCGGTATGATCCAGCCACCCAGCAGTGGTCTTTTGCCAACGTCGCGATGTATGGGCATAGTATTGGCGTCGACCGGGCCGGCAATGCCTGGACGAACTTTCACTTCGCGGCTGATTCGATCCGTCTCGCAAAGGTCTCGGATCGCGGGGGGCAACTCACGACCGAGGAGTTTCGAGGGCCGCCGGCCCCCGGCGGGGCACGGGGGCCGAGCTCGATTCCCTATGAGCTTCGGATTGCTCCGAACGGCAAAGTGTGGGTGTCGACGTTGCACGGCGGTCAGCTGATCAGCTTCGATCCATCGACGAAACGTTTCGAGACGGTGTCGTTGCCGGAAGCCGACGCCGGCCCCCGCCGATTCGACATCGACGATAAGGGTGTCCTGTGGATTCCGGGCTACAGCTCTTCCAAGCTGTACCGGTACGACCCCGCGGCCGGTACGTTCGCGACCTACCCGTTGCCGACTTCGAGCGCGCTTCCGTACATAGCCCGAGCCCACCCCAAGACCGGGGACATCTGGATCGGGACGGGGGCCGGTGATGTCGTCTACCGATTCGATCCCGTCCGAAAGACGTTCTCGGAGTACCCGGTGCTTACTCGAGGGGCCACGATGCGGCATCTGACGATCGATCCGCGATCGGGTGATGTCTGGCTGGCCTATGGCGCGTCACCGGCGATTCATCCCACCAGAGTGGCCCGAATTCAGGCCGCTGCCCGTTAGGGGAGGCGGGCTGACAGCCTGAACGATCTACCACGTCTCGAGGATACTGATGCGGACCGGCACTGTAGGCCCCAGGCATGGTACGATCCCGGCCCGCATGTGGCTCGTGGTGTTGGGTTCCATCATCCCGTCGATGGCCGCTGGGCAGTCGAAGGCCCCGACGTCGAGCGTTACCTTGGACTCGGTCACCCGGCTCGAGTTGATCAACGGCCGGGCGCTATGGGTCGACTACCGGGGGCGTCGCGCGCTCCGGTTGGCTCCGCTCGAGGGGCATGAACGGGACACCGACCAAGAGATCTCAGCGGTCATCCCGGGGTCCGACTTCGGGGACGGCACGATCGAGGTCGATGTGTCGGGCGCGCGCCGACCCGGTTATGCAACCGACGATGGGAGCGCCTACAAAGGTTTTGTCGGCGTGAGCTTCCGGGTTCGAGGAGACTCAGCGGAACGGTTCTACGTCCGGCCGGAGAACGCCCGGTTGGAGAGCCAGCTTTTTCGGAACCGGTCCACCCAATACGAGGCGAGCCCCAGTTTCCCGTGGCAAGTCCTTCGCCAGTCGAGCCCGGGTCTCTACGAGTCGTATGTCGATATTGAGGCCGGAGCCTGGACCAATCTCAGAATCGTGGTGGCCGGCCACACCGCGCGATTGTATGTGAACGGTGCCTCTGAGCCGGCCCTGGTGGTGAATGATCTCAAGCACGGGGCTAGTCGAGGTGCGATTGCGCTCTGGACGAGGATCAGTGCGGATACCTACTTCTCGAACCTCCGCGTCACGACTGGGGCTCCGGTGGTTCGCTCGGGGCTGCCGACCATCGCCGAGGTGGTCAACGGGCGGACCGAGCGGGTGACGTATCGCGGCGTGTCCGCCATCAAACTGGTACCCCTCCCTGCCCTGGCGGGCCAAGACAACAATATGATGGCCTTGCTCGACAGACCCGACTTCACGGACGGCACGATCGAGCTCGACGTGGCGGGGGCGCCGCGTGCCGGGACATCGGCGGGGGCTCGGGGCTTCATCGGCGTCAGTTTTCGGACCGGCCCGCACGGCGAGTGGTCCGAGGTGTTTTACCTTCGCCCCACCAATGGCCGCGCGGATGACCAGCTGCGACGAAACTACTCGGTGCAGTACGCCTCCGACCCGGAGTTCCCCTGGTACCGCCTTCGGGAGGAGAGTCCGGGCGGGTATGAGTCGTACGTGGACTTAGAAGCGGGCGCCTGGACGACGATGAAGGTGGTTGTCTCGGGGACTACGGCGCGGCTCTACGTGAACCATGCGACCCAGCCGGTCCTGATCGTAACCGACGTGAAGCATGGTGATCGCTCCGGGAAAATCGCGCTCTGGGCCCATGTGGAGACGGACGCCTACTTCGGCCCGATCACGGTGATCCCCCGCTAGTGCGCCGCCCCATGGTGGTTCGTTAGGCGATTCTTCTTAGACGCCTTTCCGCTGGCGCCACGCCGCCAGGACCGCCTTCTCCTTCTCTTCCGTCAGCCCGGCGTTCTTCACCACCTGGGCCCGGGCCGCGTCGGGTAGTCCCTGAAACCAAGTTTGGGCGTCGACGACGGTCGTCGCGAGCGGCCGGAAGGTCAGACCGGCGGCGATGGCCCGATCGACGTTGGTCTTCGAGATGACGTGTTCAGGGTCGGATTTGGGGAGCCAGGTCGGCATTTCGGCCCACGGCGCCACTTTCTGTTCCGCGAGAAAATCAGCCGGCACCCAGGTGAAGCTCAGGTCTTTGTCGCCGTTGAACGCGGCCCGGATGCCGTAGAGCTGCTCCGCCATCGTCATCGGCGCCTTGGGCCCGGTGGCGTTGAAGGTGTCGGTGGTCCCATTCTCCACCATCCGGATGGTCCATTCGGCGAGGTCGCGGGCGTCGACGATCTGGATCAGGTCGCTGCCGTCGCCGGGGGCCAGAATCTCACCGCCCTTCTCGATCCGATAGGGCCAGTAGCCGAACCGGAAGGAGCCGTCGCCGGGCCCGACGATCAGGCCCGGCCGGATGATGGTCGTTTTGGTGCCGAACCACTTGGTGGCTTCCCGCTCCGACGCGGTCTTGAGGCGGCCGTAGAGGAACTCGAAGTTCTTGGAGGCGTCCTCTTGAGTTACGGTTAGCGGATCGCGGTCTTTGAGCTCGACGAGCGGCGAGTCCTCGGTAATCGACTGTTGGCCGGCCGGGTCGTAGACCGAGATCGTCGAAATGAAGACGTACTGTCCCGCGTGGCCCTTGAGAATGCTGGCCGCGTCCTTGACCCAGAAGGGCAGCGTGGTCGGGTTGTCGATGACGACGTCCCAATCCCGGCCCTTGAGGGCATCGAGTTGGTGAAGGCTCCGGTCGCCCTTCAGTTCCTCGACGCCTTTTGGAAGGCGTTCGTTACGGCGGCCTCGGTTGAAGACGGTGACGGTATGGCCGCGGGCCAGGGCGTAGCGGACTTGGTGGGGGCCGGTCAGGCCGGTGCCGCCGAGGATCAGTAACTTGAGCGGCTTCGGAGCCGCCGGCACGTCAGCGAGCGTCATGGCGGTGAACCGCCGATGACCCAACGCCAGCACGCCACCCGCGGTGGCGGAGAATTTGAGAAACTCCCGACGATCGGTCATTGCCCCTCCTTCGAATCGTTGATCTCGGTCCATTGCTTGCCGTCCCACTCCCAGGTGTCACCATTTGACCCGCCGTTCCCGCCGTACAACACGGTCTTGCCCCGGGCCCGGTCGTAGACCATCACGGGCTGATAGCGATGCCCCGGCGTTGGTCCGGTCAGGTGGATCTCGGTCCATCGAGTGCCATCCCATTGCCACATCTCGTTCAACGGTGCGTCCCGGTGGGCCGCGGCGCCGCTATAGAGCAGCACGACCCCGGCGCGCTCGTCGTAGACCATGCCGTGGGCATACCGAGCCCGAGGACCGCCGTCGGCCACTTTGCGCCAGGCGGCTCCCTCGAAGACCCAGGTGTCGTTGAAGAAGGGTTGGGGTTGGCCGGGCGCCGGCTCGCCTCCAACGCCGCCGAACAGCACCACGTGGCGCCGCTTGGTGTCGTACACGAGTGCGGTGCGTCCACGGCCGGCCGGGCCTTCAGTCGCGATCCTGCTCCAGCCGGAAGCTCGAAGCTCCCAGGTATCGGAGGGCCAGGGTGTCCACCGGTCGCCCGGAATTCCCCCGAACAACACGATTGACTGACGACCGCGGTCGAAGACCATCGCATGATGGTCTCGGGGCGGAAGGTCGGAGCCCAGCAATCGGCGCCATCCAGCGGCGGTTCCTTCCCAACTGTCTCCGAGAATCTCGAAACCCGAGTCATTGGCGGCCCGAGCCGCCCCACCGGTGACGATGGCCAGGCGGCGCTCGGCGTCGTAGGCGGCGGCGCCGTTGCCTCGAGAGGGTGGACCGGAGTCGGTCAGTGGTTCCCAGCGAGTGCCGGACCAACTCCACACCCGGTCGCGACCGCCGGCGCGGAGCGGGCCGGCGTTCCCGGAGAGGACGACCCGCCGCAACGCCGGGTCGTAGTAGCCCACGGCCCGCTCGACTCTCGGGCTCGCGGACCGCGTCGGTTGTGCGGACGCTATCGTCGTCGCGGCACGGGAGGCGATGGCGAGGCCGATCGAGAGGCGCAGGGCATGCCATGGGTTTCGCACTCGCATCGTTGGCTCCGTCGAACTCCCGATCTCGTTGAACGGCGTTGTCGCCTGGGTGGCGAGATCCTGATTCTATGCGTGGCACCAGTGGTTCCAATTGAACGATCTTGCTTTCGGTGCCTCGTCGGTGGATCCGGTCGCGGCACCATTCGGCGGCGGGTTGCGTACGGGTAGCATGGCTCATGTCCCGCTGTGGTCGATGACCCGTCGCCAGGTTCTCAGTGGCATTGGTGCCGCGGCCGCGAGCTGGGCCGGTCTGGGGTGTTTGCTTTCGTCTGAAACGGAGTCTTCGGGATCGGCACGGTTGACGGCGCGGCCCGGGTCGCCGCGGACGACGGGGCCGGCGGGCTTGGCCACGTTCGCGACTGGCCAGAGCACGGCCGTGGTCTACGTCCCTCCCCGCGTCGATCGGACCCGCCCGGCGCCGCTTGTCGTGTTCCTTCACGGTGCTCTTCGGACGGTCGACTTCTTCGTGGCCGGGCATCGCGAGCCGGCCGATCGCCACGGCGTGATCGTGCTGGCGCCGTACGCCACCAGTGGGACTTGGGATGCGGTTCGCCGGCAGTTCGGCCCCGACGTGACGACGATCAACGAGGCCTTGCAGTGGGTCTTCGACCGTTGGACGGTCGATCCGGCGAAGGTGATCCTGAGCGGGTTCTCGGATGGAGGGACCTACACCTTGGCAGTCGGTCGGGCCAACGGCGACCTCTTCAGCCGAATCGTCGCCTATTCGCCGGGGTTCTTGATTCCGGTCGACGCGGTCGCCAAACCGCCGGTC
>JANPEL010000370.1:0-8315 GCA_031431925.1 Gemmatimonadota bacterium
GGCTCGCTCGACGCCTATACCAGCCGAGATCACACCAGCTACCAAGCCCATGTGCTCGACCAAGACCTCCCCCTCGCCGCTGATATCCTCACTGATCTGGTCCGCGCCCCGCTGATCCGGCCCGAGGATCTCGAGCTCGAACGCAATGTCGTGCTGGAGGAAATCAAAGGGGTCGAGGATACCCCCGACGACCTGGTGTTCGACCTCTTTGCCGCCCACCTCTGGCCCGAGCATCCCTACGGGTATTCAATTCTCGGCACCCCGGAGACGGTGGCACGGCTGACGGCCGCCGACGTCCGGAGCTATCACGCCGCCGGATACTACCCCGGCAACGTGGTCATCGCCGCGGCTGGGAATGTCGACCATGACGATTTGATCGAGGATCTGATCCGGTTGGGCTGGTTCGAGGGCAGTGGTTTTGTGGCGGCCAAACCGCCCGTGGCGCCGGCGCCCGCCGTCCGGTCCCGGCACCACCAAGTGGCCAGGGACTCGGCCCAGACCCACATCGTCTTCGGGACCGATACCTTCGAAAGCCGGGATCCGCGGCGCTACGGCATGGCGGTCTTGACGAACGTATTTGGCGGGGGCATGTCAAGCCGTTTGTTTCAGCGGATCCGCGAGGATCTCGGCCTGGCCTACGCGATTTCCGCCTTTCACCAGCCGTATCGGTCGGTCGGCCTCGTGGGGATCTACGTCGCGACCCAGCCGGGAACGGCGGCGGCCGCCAAGGAAGCGATTCAGGCGGAGTGTGCCCGCCTGGCCCGCGAAGGTCTGACGCCCGAAGAGCTCGCCGGCGGTCGCCAGCAGCTCAAGGGTCAGCTGATGCTGGCGCTCGAGAACCCCGGGAGTCGGGTCCACCGACTGGCGGGATTTGTCTTGAACGATGATCGTTACCGCAAGCCGGACGAGATCCTGGCGGCCATCGACCGGATTGAAGGCGACGAGGTCAACCAACTGGCCCGGGAGTTCTTTGATCCGGCCCGGTTGGCGGTGGTTGAATTGGGTGGGGAATGAGCCGAGAAACACTTTCCAGTCGGGGGATACCATGGTGATCGGCGTACCGAAGGAGATCAAGACCAACGAGAACCGCGTCGCGCTGGTGCCGGCGGGCTGCGAATTGCTGGTCGACCAGGGGCACACCGTCCTCGTCGAGCGGGGCGGCGGGCTGGGCAGTGGTTTTTCCGACGACGATTACGTCCGGGCCGGGGGCAAGATCCTCGACACGGCCGACGAGGTCTGGGCCAAGTCCGAGATGATCATGAAGGTCAAGGAGCCGATTGCCGTCGAATACCCGCGGATGCGGGCCGGTCAGGTGATCTACACCTACTTCCACTTCGCCGCCGGTGAGGAGCTGACCCAGGCGGTGATTGCGTCCGGGGCCATCGCGATCGCCTACGAGACGGTCCAATTGCCCACCGGCGAGCTGCCGTTGCTGACCCCGATGTCCGAGGTGGCCGGCCGGATGGCGGTCCAGGAGGGTGCCAAGTACCTCGAGAAGGTCTACGGGGGCCGGGGCGTGCTGCTCGGCGGCGTCCCGGGGGTGGCCCCGGCGGATGTGATCATCATTGGCGGAGGCGTGGTCGGTATCAATGCCGCCAAGATGGCGGCCGGCATGGGGGCCAACGTCACCATCCTGGACCTGTCACTGGAGCGGCTCCGGTACCTCGACGACGTGCTGCCACCGAACGTGACGACGCTGTACTCGAACCGCCACAATATCCTGGGCGCCATCCAACGGGCCGATTTGGTGATCGGTGCGGTCCTGATTGCGGGCGCCAAGGCTCCCCGGCTGGTCCGCCGGGAGGATCTCAAGCTCATGAAGCCGGGGTCGGTCATCGTCGACGTGGCCGTCGACCAAGGTGGCTGCGTCGAGACGATCAAGCCGACCACCCACGAAAACCCGATCTACTTCGTCGACGGCGTCCTCCATTATGCCGTGGCGAACATGCCTGGGGGGGTGTCCCGGACCTCGACCTTGGCCCTGACCAACGCCACGCTCGGGTATGCCCAGAAACTCGCCAAGTTGGGCTGGAAGGCCGCCTGCCGGCAGGACGGCGCCCTGAAGCTCGGGCTCAACGTGGTCGAGGGCAAAGTGGTCTATCCCGGGGTGGCCGAGGCGTTCGGACTGCCCTTGGTTAGCGTCGACAGCGTCCTGTAGGCCATGGTCTCCGTTCAGATTCAGCGCCTCCCGCACGGGGAGGGGCTCCCGGTTCCGACGCCCCAGACCGAGGGCTCGGCCGGGGCGGACATCGCCGCGGCGGAGGCCGGGCTCCTGGCCCCCATGGAGCGGCGGCTTTTTTCGACCGGGTTCGCGGTGGCGATCCCGGTCGGCTACGAGATCCAGATCCGGCCTCGGTCGGGTCTGGCGGTCAAACACGGCGTGACCCTCCCGAACACCCCGGCTACCATCGATAGCGACTACCGGGGCGAACTGAAGGTGGGGCTGATCAACCTGGGCTCGGAGCCATTTCAGGTGGAGCGGGGGATGAGAATCGCCCAGTTGGTGGTTGCCCGGGTCGAATCCGTGCGATTTGAGGCCGTCGAGACGTTACCAGCCACAGCCCGCGGCGACGGCGGGTTCGGGAGCACCGGTCGGTAGCGGCTTGTCGAAGTGCTTGTCAAACATTAACTTGCGCTCCGGTCGGGGGGCGCCCGCAATCCAATGAAGTTTCCGTTCAAATTCGATTTCTTCCGTTCCGCGAATCAAATCGCGGTCGATCTCGGCACCGCCAACACCTTGGTCTACGTCAAGGGTGAGGGCATCGTGCTCAATGAACCGTCGGTGGTGGCGATCGACCGGGCCACCGGTGAGCCGAAAGCCTACGGTCTTGACGCGAAGCGGATGTTAGGCAGGACGCCCGAGGGCATCATCGCGGTCCGGCCGCTCAAGGACGGCGTCATCGCCGACTTCGAGCGGACCGAAAAGATGCTGCGCCATTTTCTCGGCACCATCATCAACAAGCATTTCGTTCGGGTCAAGCCGATGGTGATCGTCGCGGTGCCTTCGGGTATCACGGAGGTCGAGCGGCGGGCGGTTCGCGATTCCGCCGAAACCGCCGGGGCCAAGGAAGTCTACATGGTGGCCGAACCGATGGCCGCCGCGATCGGGGTGGGCCTGCCGGTGGAAACACCGACCGGCAACATGGTCATCGACATCGGCGGCGGGACCACGGAAATCGCGGTCATCGCGCTGTCCGGGATCGTCTGCGACACCTCGATTCGAACTGGTGGTGACGAACTCGATCAGGCCATCGTGCAGTTCATGCGCAAGAACTACAATCTGCTGGTGGGCGAACCGACGGCCGAAGCGATCAAGATCAAGATCGGGTCGGCGTATCCGACCGGCGACGAGCGGGAGATGGAGGTCAAGGGTCGCGACCTCGTCTCGGGTATTCCGAAGACCGTTCGGGTGCATTCCACCGAAATCCGCGAAGCGGTGCAGGAGCCGATCCAGCAGATCGTCGATGCCGTTCGCCGCGCCCTCGAAATCACCCCGCCGGAATTGGCGAGCGATATCGTCGATCGCGGGATCGTCATGACCGGCGGCGGGGCGCTGATTCGGGGACTCGACTTGCTGCTCTCGCAGGAAACCGGGTTGCCGATTCACGTCGATGAAGATCCGTTGACGTGCGTGGTCCGAGGTACTGGGCGGATCCTCGACGAGTACGAAAAGTATCGTAGTGTGCTGACGAGGTGACATGAACCGCGGACCGGGCCGGTCGCTCTCCCGAAGTGATACCGTTCTCCTGGTTGGCTGTCTCGTGCTGTCGGTCGTCGCCATGCTACTGCCCACGCCATGGGCTTTGGTCTTCGCGAGCGGGGTCCGGGCCACGGCGCTGGCCCCGGTGGTGTGGCTCCAGAACAACGCCGAGCAATGGCGAACCAGCCGGCTCGAGCTCCAGGTCATCTCGTCCGCGCGGGACTCGGCCTCACTCGCCGCGCAATCGCTCGCGAGTCTTCAGGCTGAAAATGCCGGACTCCGGGGCCTGCTCGCGCTCAAATCAAAGCTTTCGTACCGCACGGTTCCCGCCGAGGTCCTCCATCAAGCGACGGCCACTGAAGGCCGGACGCTCCTCCTCGGGACCGGGTCGAGCGATGGCGTCCACATCGGCAATCCCGTGGTATCGCCCGATGGGCTGCTGGGTCTGATTGTCAGCGCCGAGTCGCACTCGTCGGTGGCGATGACATGGGCCCATCCTGATTTTGCTGTCTCGGTGACCACGGCCGACGGCAGCGTGATGGGCATCGTCGCTCCGACTCCTGGATTCGCGGCGAGTGAATCATTCCTCGAACTTCGAGGGGTTCCGTATCGGGACACGGTTCAGACGGGCACCCAGGTGCTGACGTCGGGGCTGACGGGCGTGTACCCGAACGGCATTCCCGTGGGGCGGGTGGTGGGGACCCGACGGGAGGAGATGGGCTGGGAGCGGGTCTACCGGTTGACCCCGGCGGCCAATCCGGGACACGTGCGTCACGTCTTGATCTACCTGATCCGCGAAACGCGACTTGACCGATGAGCTTCGACAAGCGGGCCCGTCGCCGCCGGCTGGTTCTGGTCATCGCCATCCTGATCGCGGCGCACTTCTACATCCGGCCGTGGGTCGCGAGCCGGTTTGCGCCCGACCTGTTGATGCTGGCGATGATGCTGGTGGCCATTCGAAGCCGTCCGGGTGTGGCGGCGGTGGCGGGGTTCTTGGTCGGTCTGACCGCCGATGTGCTGTCGCCAGCCCGGTTCGGGGCTGGAGCCCTTTCGCATACCATAGTCGGCTATCTCGCGGCCTACGGCCGAGCGGTGTTCTTTCCCGACAACCTGCTGGTGAATGCGGGCTTGTTCGCCGTCGGGGTCTGGCTCCGGACGTTGATCGTGCTGCTGGCGAGCGGCGCCGGGGCGAGTGAACTCGCCAGCACGCTGCTGATCTGGGGGCCGATTCAGGCCCTGGTTACCGCCCTGGTGGGCGTGGTGGTCGTGGTGTTCTTCCGCGACTGGCTGGCGATTCGGTTGGACGAATGAGTCTCGCCTTTACGCCGTTTCGGGTTCGCGAGCGAGCCGGAAGCGCCATTGTTGTCCTTGGCGCTCTATTTCTGTTTCTCCTGGCCGCTTTCTTTCGAGCCCAGGTCATCGGCACCGCTGATTTCCGGCGTCAGAGCGACAACAACCGGCTTCGTCGCTTGATCTTGGCGTCCCCCCGGGGCTTCATCCTGGATCGGAACGGGAAGCAGATCGCCGAAAACGCTCCGGGCTTCACCGTCAAACTCGTGGCCAGTTCGCGGGACTCGCTGAAGGCGGTCCTCAAGCGGATCGCGACCCTGGTGCCCGGGGCCGAGGAAATCGAGGGGCCGGTGGTTCGCCGCTATGACCTCGCCTCCTATCAGCCGGCGCTCGTATTCGCCAACGCCAGTATCGAGACGGTCGCCATCCTCGAGGAGCATCGCTACCAACTTCCGGGGCTCGTGATCCGGACCGAGCCCCGCCGGCTCTATGGCGCGGGGCAGGCCGTGGCGCATCTGGTAGGGTACGCCGGCGAGGTCTCCGACGACGAACTTACCCGAGGCCGCTTTCCCGGCGCCCGCCCCGGCACCATCGTCGGGAAGGACGGACTCGAGGCGAAGTTCGACTCCGTGGTTCGGGGCCTCGAGGGCGAGAGTTTCATCGAGGTGGACGCCCGGGGGCGAATGGTCCGTGACGAGAGCGAGTCGCAGGCCCTCAAGCCCGTGACCGGCGAGATGATCCGGACCACGATCGACCTCGAATTGCAGACCTACATCGACAGCTTGTGGTCGGCCGACCGGGTCGGGGTCCGAGGTGCCATGGTCGTGATGACCCCGGACGGCCAGGTGCTGTCGCTCTATTCGGCGCCGACCTTCGACCCGAACGAGTTGATCACCGGAGTCTCCTCCCGGCGGTGGGCCGAGCTCAACGGCGAAGCCAAGCCGCTGCAGAACCGCGCCATTCGCGGGAGCTTTCCGCCCGGCTCGCCCTTCAAACTCGTCACGGCCGCGGTGGCCTTGAAGCGTGGGGTCGTCGACTTTTCGAGCCGGATGCCGCAAACCTGCACCGGCGGGTACCGGTTCGGGAACCGGGTCTTCCATTGCTGGAAGAGATCCGGACATGGGTCGCTCGACTTGACCGGGGCCATCGCCAACAGCTGTAATATCTACTTCTACCAACTCGGTCTGCGGATCGGGCTCCCGAATTTCCTGGCCGAGGCCACCGCCATGGGGCTGGGGTCGCCGACGGGCATCGACTTGGCCTCGGAGCGGAGCTCGTCGTTCCCGCCATCGACCGCCTACTATGACCGGCTCTACGGGGCCCGAGGCTGGAGCAACGCGGCGACGCTCAACCTGTCGATCGGGCAGGGAGAGAACGCCCAGACCTTGATGGGCTTGACCCGATTCTATGCCGCCTTGGCCGGCGACGGGACGGTGCCGATCCCCTATGTCGTCCAGAAACCGACCGGCCCCCGGCGATCGTTAGGCCTGACGGCGGAGCAACTGGCCGGGCTCCGGAACGCGCTGGTTGCGGTCGTCGACCGGGGCACCGCCGCCGCCAGTGGCGGACGTGACCTTCGGGTGGCGGGAAAGACCGGGACGGCGCAGAATCCCCCGAGGCCCGATCACGGGTGGTTCATCGCCTTTGCGCCGGCCGAGAAGCCGACCGTGGTGGTCGGGAGTATCATGGAGTTTGCTCTCCACGGCACCACCGTGGCGCCCTATGTGGTCAAGGTCATTCGCCGATACCTCGAAAAGACCGATCCCACGCTGGCGAAGGGCAGGCTCAGGATGGTGAGCCAGGAGGATTCGGCCACCGCCGTGTCCGAATTGATCGCGGATTCCGCTGCCCCGCCTCCGCCCCGCTGATGCGCACGACCCTCGACCGTCCGCTCGTCCTGACGCTATTGGCCCTGGCCGCCTATGGCTTGGCCATGGTGTATTCCGCCGGCCAAACCGACCTCCCGACCGCCGCCGAACGCGCCTGGGTTCGGCAGCTGGTCTGGATGGTGCTCGCGATCGGGATGGGTGCCGTGGCGTTTCGGCTCTCCTTCCGAATCCTCGAGTGGGTGGCGCCGGTGCTCTATGGGCTCGGGCTGGCCCTGCTGGTTGTGACGCTCGTGGTCGGCACCGGGGCAGGCACCGCCGCCGGAACAAAGAGCTGGTTGGCCATTGGTGGAGTCCGGATCGGTCAGCCCGTGGAGCTCGCCAAGATTGGCGCGATTCTCCTGTTGGCCCGCCACCTCTCGGGGCTTCGGCAACCACCGCAGACGCTCGTTGATTTGGTCCGGCCCGGGGTGATTGCGCTCGGTCCGTTCCTCTTGGTCATGCTCCAGCCTGACCTTGGCAGCGCCATCGTCTTCATCGTGATCCTGTTTGCGATGCTGTTTTGGACCGGGGTCAAGCCGTCTCTGCTACTGTTGCTGGCTTCGCCGATCATCAGCCTGCTCCTGGCGGTCGACACCCGATGGTGGGGGGCCTGGATCCTCCTGCTGACCGTGCTGCTCCTGCTGTGGCGCACCTACGTGGCCGAGGGGGTCCTGATCTGGCTGGTCAACTCCGCGATGGGTGTGGTGGCGATCATCCTCTGGAACGGACTCAAACCGTATCAGCAGAAACGCTTGATGTCGTTCGTCAATCCGGAGGCCGATCCGGCCGGATCGGCCTATCAGGCGATCCAGTCCAAGGTGGCGATTGGGTCCGGCGGGTGGTTCGGCAATGGGTACCTTCACGGGCCCCAGAAGCGGCTGGCGTTCCTGCCGGAGCAACCCACCGATTTCATTTTTTCCGTGGTGGGTGAGGAGCTTGGTTTCGTTGGGGTGGTGGTGGCCTTGGCCCTCTTCCTCGCCCTCTTTCTCCGACTGGTGCGGATCGCCCGGCGCGCCACCAACCCCTTCAGCAGCCTGGTGGTCTTTGGGATTCTCGGGTTGCTCTTCGCGCACGTGTTCGAAAATGTCGGCATGACGATCAGTGTGATGCCGATCACTGGCATTCCGCTGCCATTCTTTTCGTACGGAGGTTCGTTTGTCCTGGCCTGCGGCATCAGCATGGGGCTGGTGTTGCGGGTTGCCTACGATTCGCGGTCCAGCGGTTATCTCGAATGATGACAAGGACTTGCAAGTTAGGGTCTAGCGCGTTTGTCCTGAGCAGTCCAAATTGAGGGTCCCTTCTCCGTAGCGTGCGTGGATCCGTGTCATTCTTTGCGAGTCAATGGCTGTGAGCGCGTGGTTTAAAAAGGAACGGAAGCCCCGGCCGTCCCAACGCGCTCGGCTCGAGATTCCCAAAGATGCCTGGGACAAGTGCGAGTCCTGCGGCCACGTCGACAT
>JANPEL010000371.1:0-3675 GCA_031431925.1 Gemmatimonadota bacterium
GACCGCGATGCTCTCGCCGAGCGCCAAGCCGCGGTACGGCGCGGCGATGTCGAGCGCCACGCCACCGGTCCGGTCCGGCCGAACCCCGGTCACTTCCCCGATGGCGGTGACCAAACCCGAGAACACGTTACCGCCGGTCGAACACGAGCAGGGTGTCCTGGCCGAGCGGCCGCCGCTCGGTCGCCACCCAGCGCTCGGCTTGGAGCAATGAGCCCACCTCATACCCGCGGGTAGCCGGGACGCCGCCATCGCCAAGCCACACCGGGCTCACGATCCAAGCAAACCGGTCAATCAGTCCATCGGCCAACAGCTGACCCGTCAACCGGCCCCCGCCCTCCATCACGATGGAGTCGATGCCATGACGTTTGAGCGTCTGCATGACCTCCGGAAGCGAGCCCGCTCGAAGGACCGTGACGCCCCGCTCGGTGAGGCCGGCGGAGTCGATCGAATGGATTTGATCGCTCACCACGATGGTCGGGACCTCTCGGGCGGTCCGAACCAGATTCGACTCCCAATTCAACTTCCGGCTGCCAAGAAACACCACGCGGGTCGGACTCACCCGGGGATCGACGGCGCCCCGAACGGTGAGCATCGGGTCGTCGACCTGGGCCGTCCGGCCACCAACGCCGATGGCACCGAACCCGGCCCGGAACCAATGGACCCAATCCCGGGCTTCATCGCCGGAAATCCACCGAGAATGCCCGGTGGAGTCGGCAATCCGATGATCCAGACTGGTGGCGAGTTTGACGGCAACAAACGGGCGGTCGCTCTGCCCGACCGCTCTGATGTAGCCGGCGTTCTGGCGCTCGATCTCGGCCTGGAGCAGGCCGGTTTCTACCTCGACGCCGGCGGCCCTGAGCCGGTCGGCTCCGCCCGCCTGGACCGGGTTGGGATCGGCCATGCCGATGACCACCCGCCGAATCCCGGCGGCGGCGATCAGGTCCGCGCAGGCCGGTTGCTTGGCCACCCGGCTGCAGGGTTCCAGGGTGGTCACCAAGGTGGCCCCGCGAGCCCGGGCGCCGGCGGCGGCTAGGGCCACCGCCTCCGCGTGGGGACCGCCAAACTCGGCGTGGTACCCCTCGCCGGCCACCACGCCCTCGGCCAGGACCACTGCCCCGACCAAGGGGTTCGGATGGACCCGACCCCAGCCCCGGAGGGCCAGGTCGAGGGCTCGCTGCATGGCATGAGTTTCCGTCACGCCTACAGTTTAAACCCGAGGCCCACTCCGCCGAAGAACCGGCCTGACTTGGGATTATGGGCTTCGAACACGGTCGGGAGTTTCTCGTCCTTACCGACCTGGAAGCCGCCCTCGAACGACAGCCGGAGAAACCCGCCAATCGGGAAGGCGGCATTCATGACCGTCACGATCCGCAGAGCCGACAGGCTCGAGTCGGCCCGCGGAACCGGCAGCTTGGTGGCTTGATCGCGGTAGACCAGGGAGTAGTTGCCTTTGATCAGGTCGGCACCGGCACCCGCCGTGAACTCGAAGCCGGAAAACCTCCGCCCGACCATGAGGCGCGCGTTGATAGCGGAGACCGCCACCGTGTACGCGAATTGACTTCCCGCGCCGATATCGCCGACCGTAAACTTCGGGAAATCGTGTCGGCCGACATTCAAACTGACGGTCGGCATCGGCCCTTTGGGCGCCACACCGATCCGGATCCCATAGCCGAAGCCCAGAGCCAGGCCCTGCAGGCTTCGGATGTCGGAGCTGTAGCGGATGTAATCGGTGGCCGATTTCGGCACCCCAATCATGGACCCGAGGAAATCAACCGTGGCGGCTCCCACGGGTAGGGCCTTCCTGAGGAGTCCAAACCGGATCTCGACGCTCGGCACCGCGACCGGAAGCCGGCGCGCGGCGGGGACGGTATCCGTGGTCCCGTCGAACGCCGTGGACGGCAGCACCGTGCGGAGATAGGTGGCCCGGAGTGTGATTGAGATGTCGCCGAACCCCCGGCCGCCAGCCGCGCTTCCGATACTCGGATTGCCGCCGCTGGCGCCAAGCGAGGCGACCGGGATGACCGACGCCAAGGCGTCATACCCGGCCCGGCAGACCGACTTCGTCGGCCCGGACCGGGCGTCGCAGGGGTGTGGCGCGACCGCTGGGGGTGGCGTCTGCGCGAGGAGAACATGGGGGACCAGCAGGGCGATCCCAATAGCCCCGAACCAACCGAACGGTCGCCTCACCGGAAACTCCGCGCGCTAGCGTTAGGTGAATCGCACTCCGCGTTGGCCGGCGCGGATGTCTCCGGCGATCCAGGTCTCGATGCCCGCGGACCGGGCCGCGGTGCGGACCCGATCGACCTCGCCGGGCGGGACGGCCGCCAGCAGGCCCACACCGATGTTGAAGACCTCCCGCATCTCGAGTTCCGAGATCTGGCCCGCTCGCATCAGGAACGTGAACAGCGGCGGCCACTCCCAAGACCGGGAATCGATGACCGCCAGAAGGTCTGGGGGCAATACCCGGACCAGGTTCCCGGCAATGCCGCCGCCAGTGATATGGGCAATGCCGTGGACCGCTCCGAGCACCGGGCAGAGGGCGTGGAAATAGCTCCGATGAACGGCCAGCAAGGCGTTTCCGAGGCTCGTCCCCAGTTCGCTAACCTGTGAATCCACTGAGAGTTTCAGCCGGTCGAAGCACACCTTGCGGGCCAGGGTGTACCCGTTGGTATGGAGCCCTGAGGCGGGGTACCCGACCAAGACATCGCCGGCCGCAATCCGGTCGCCATGGAGAGCGGCAGATTCCTCCACCACCCCGACAATTGTTCCGGCCAGGTCGTAGTCGCCGGGGGCGTAGATGTCGGGGAGCGAGGCGGTTTCGCCCCCGGTGAGGGCCATGCCATGCGCCCGGCACCCTCGGGCCACCCCTTCGACAATGCCGGCCAGTTGGGTTTCGGTGAGCCCATTGGAGCCGATGTAATCCTGGAACGCGATCGGGGTGGCGCCATGCACCAGAATGTCGTTGACCGAGTGGTTGACGATGTCCTCACCGACGGTGTCGAAGACCCCGGCCATCCGGGCCACCAACACCTTGGTGCCGACGCTGTCGGTGCTCATCACCAGTACCGGCTGGCGGATCCCGTCCGGAATCCGAACCATGCCGCCAAAGCCGCCGATTTGTCCCCGCGACCATTGGGTCCGGGTGCTCGCGACCGCCAGCCCGATCCGGCGCTTGGCGGCGTCGAGCGCCCCCAGGTCGACACCCGCCTTCGCGTACTGCCGTTCGGTCATGACAGCGGCTCCGCGGCCGGGACGTGGGTCAAGTCGACAAAGCGAGCGACCCGTTGTTGGACCGCATCGAAATCGACGCCCTCGAAGCCCTTGATCCCAAAGCCCTGGACCGCAAACGACCCCATGGTCGCTCCATACACCATGGCGCGACGGAGCTGCTCGGGCGAGGTGGAATCGGCCCGCGCCAGATATCCCATGAACCCGCCGGCAAACGCGTCCCCGGCCCCAGTCGGATCGAAAACCTCTTCGAGCGGATAGGCCGGCGCGTAAAAGGTCCGATTCGGTTCGACCAGAAGCGCGCCGTACTCACCCTGCTTGATGACCACCCGCTTCGGCCCATGCTCGAGGATCCACCGGCCGGCCTTGTGGATGTTCCAGTTGCCCGACAGCTCGCGGGCCTCACTGTCGTTGACGAGCAGGATGTCGACCTTCTTGAGCAACGCC
>JANPEL010000372.1:0-16134 GCA_031431925.1 Gemmatimonadota bacterium
GTCGTCTTCTGCTGGTTCCGCGGCGCGCCGGTCATTGGGCACGCGATCCGGCACTACTGGGGCGTCAGCCCCGGGGGTGAGTTGCGGCGGTCGTAGTCGACGAGGCCGTCGACCAGATGGATGGTCCGGTCGCATTGTGCCGCCAGCCGGTCATCGTGGGTCACGATGATGCAGGTGATCCCTCGCTCCTGGTTGAGCCGGCGGAGCAGCCTGAGGACTTGCTCGCCCGATTCCTGGTCGAGATTGCCGGTGGGTTCGTCGGCCAAGACCAGGGCGGGCGAGAGTGCCAAGGCTCTGGCAATCGCCACCCGCTGTTGTTGCCCCCCCGAGAGCTGGGCCGGCGGGGAATTCCGCTTGTCCGCCAGGCCGACGTCATCGAGCAGGCGCTCGGCGGTTTGCCGGAGTTCGGCACCCATGGAACCGGTCTGCGCGAAACCCGGCAACATGACATTCTCAACGGCCGTGAAGGCCGGCAACAAATGATGGAATTGAAACACAAAGCCGATGGTCTGGCCTCGAAACCGGGCCAGGCCATCGGGGTCCAGCGTTCGGGTATCGGTACCCGCCATGACCAGGCGGCCGGCGGTCGGCTGGTCGAGCAGTCCGATCAGGTTGAGCAAGGTGCTCTTGCCGGACCCCGACGGGCCGGTCAGCGCCGCGAATTCGCCCCGCTCCACCACCAGGTCAATCCCGCGGAGGGCCCGGGTAATGACGACGGAGCCGTAGTCTTTAGTCAGGCCCTCGAGCGCCAGGATCGGATCAGGCATTGCGGATCGTGACGGCGGGGTCGAGGCGAGAGGCGCGCCGGGCCGGGAGATAGGCGGCGAGCAGGGCCGTGATGGTGGCGGTGGCCGATGCCCGAAGGTAGAGGCCCAACCTGAGTTCGACGGGGAAGGTGGCGCTCCCATCGGGGTTCTTGACCAGACTCGCGAAGAACGCGCCGAGGCCGATGCCGAGAAGGACGCCGGCCACCGATCCCAACAGGCCGACCAAGCCCCCCTGAAACAGGAAGATCCGGAGGATTTTTGCCCGGGTCGTCCCGTAGGCCATCATGATGCCGATCTCTTTCGATTTCTGGACCACCGTGACCGCGAGCACGCTGGCGATGCCGAGCGCGACGGCCAGGATCACGAAGGTCTGGATCATGTTGCTGGAGGCGCTTTGCGACCGGAGACCGACCAGGAGTTGGGAGTTGCTGCTCATCCAGCTTTCCGAAAGCAGCCCGGTTTGTTGGCCGATGGCCTTGGCGATCGGTTCGGCCTCGAAGATCTGATCGACCTTGACCTCGATGGTGGAGACCCCGCCATCGAGGCCGAACAGAGTCTGGGCGGCGCGGAGCGGGACCAGGACCCATCGTTCGTTGAGATCCTTGTTGCCGATGTCGATGGTGCCGACCACCGTATAGATGGCGGTCGTTCCGGATCCGACCAGGAGGCGGAGTTTGTCGCCGATGGTGACGCCGAGGGCCCGGGCCAGTTCGACCCCGATCACCGCTTGAAAACCATTGATCGACAAGGTGCCGTCGACGAGGCGGGCCTTCAGGTCGACGATGGCGGAGTACGCTTCCGGATCGAGACCGCGGATTGCGACGGCCTTGGTGCCGTTGCCGCGGAGCGCGAAGGCCGGTCCATTGACCGTCGGCGCCACGGCAACCACCCCCGGGGTCGCGGCGATGATCGCGGCCACTTGCTGCCATTGGCGGACCGACCGGATCCGCTGCGGGGGCCGGATGATCCTGGCGTCGGCGCCGTCGACGGAGTCGAGACCGACCGTCCGGGGAATCTCCTCGAGCGGCCGGACCACGATATGAGCCTGATTGCCCAACGTCCTCGAAATGATGCTCTCCTGGAGGCCGTTGATCAGGGCCGACAGGAACACGATCGTGGCGACCCCGACAGCCACTCCGGTCAGGATCAGGGCGGTCTGGGTGCGGCCCTCCCGGAGGAACCGGAGCGCGACGAACCACTCGAACTTCATGCCGGTCAGGCCTTGGGCCGGGCCCGCATACCGACGACGGCGCTCCGGGCGCCGGCGCCGACCACCCGGTCGCCCTCGGCTGGGCCCGTCAGGATTTCAGCCGACTGCTCGCTCCGGATGCCTAACGTGACCGGCAGGCGAACCACCCGGCCGTCCCGGATGACCATGACCCACGGCGCCGGGGTGACCACGTCGCGAATGGCGCTCGACGGGAGGACCAAGGCATTGGGCCGGCGGGCGGTTTCGACCTGGACCGACACGGTCATGTCCGGCCGGAGGTAGGCCGGCGCACTGTCGACATCGAGCCGGATTTCGACCGTGCCCTGTTCCGGATCAATGGCCGGGGCCACGTACACCACGCGGGCGGCAAAGGTCTGTTCGGGGAAGGCCTCGGCCGATGCCGTGGCCGGCTGGCCTTCGCGAAGCCGGGCGACGTCCTTTTCATCGGGCACCGCCACGAGTTGGGTGGTTCCGTCGAGCGCCAACGTCAGGACCACCCGACCCAACTGGACGGCGTCGCCGGGCTCGACATCGCGAGTCAGAACCCGCCCGGCACCCGGCGCGGTGATCCGGGTGTTGGCGAGCCGAGCGCGAGCCAGGGCAACGGCCGCCTGCGCCTCTGCAAGCGTTGCTTCCGACCCCCGACGCTCCGATCCGCCGCCGGCGGTCGCGTCTTTCTGGGCCATGGCGATATCCCGCTGACTGCGGGCGGCGGCGAGGACCTGATTGGCGAGGTCGAGCTGCTCGGTCGACGTGGCGCCTGCGGCCACGAGCCGTTGGGTCCGCTGATAGTCGAGTTCGACCTTCTGAAAGGCCACTTCTGCCGAGCGGAGGTTGGCCGCGGCCACCATGGCTCGGACCTCCCCGATACCGGCTAGCCCGGCTTCGGCCTGGCGACGAGCGGCCTCGGCCTGGAGCAGCTGCGCCCGGGCCTCGGCATCGTCGAGTTGGAGGAGGACCTGTCCGGGACGGACCCGATCACCTTCCCGGACCGCGACGAGGTCGACGGTGCCGGCGACCGCCGAACCCAGACGCGCGGTAGACAGACTTCGGACGCGGCCGGTGGCGACCACCGATTGGACCAGTTCGCGCCGTTCCACGAGGACCGTCTCCAAGGCAACCGGCCTGATCCGGGACCAAGCCCACCAGGCCAGGAGCAGGGTACCGACGGCGAGGAGGGTCCGTCGGGAGGTGAGTTTTCGAAGGAGTGTGGTCATGGGAGCGGACAAGATAGCGCCAAGGGCTCGCCCCCGCCGAGCAGGTGGAGGCGGTAAGTTCCCCGGATAAACCCTTGACCCTTGGCCGGCATCCAAGCTCCCGTGACTTCCTGGGCCATTCCGATTCCCGTGGCGCGCACCTCTGGCGTCGAATCCAACGCAACCGAGCGACCGGTCGACCCGATGGTCGCGGCGGCCGCGGGCGGGGACGAGACCGCCTTTGAGCAGGTCTATCGGACCCACGTTGGCCGGATCTACGCCCTCGTGACCAGGCTGGCGGACAACCCGAGCCATGCCGACCAACTCACCCAGGACGTGTTCGTTCGGACCTGGGAGCGGCTCGCCAGCTTCCGGGGCGAGAGCAGCTTTGCCACGTGGCTGCACCGTCTGGCGGTCAACGTGGTCCTCACCGACCGCCGGAGCGCTTGGCGCCGGACCCGCCGGATCAGTCCCGAGGGTGACTTGATCGACCTTGAACCTGAAGCCAGGCCAGCGACCCCAGGGCTCCGTCTCGATCTTGACTGGGCCATTGCGGGCCTTCCGCCGGGCGCCCGGACCGTATTCGTGCTCCACGACGTGGAGGGCTACCAGCATGCCGAAATCGCGGAGCTCGCCGGGATCGCCGTGGGCACTTCCAAGGCCCAGCTGTTCCGGGCCCGACGACTTCTTCGCGAGGCGCTCGACCGATGACCTGTGATGGCGTACGCGATCGTCTGGACCGTCACCTGGCCGGCACGCTCGATCCTGCCGAGTCGCTGGCGCTGACCGAGCACGCTGCCGGGTGTGCGGCGTGCCAGGCCGACCTCGAGGCGGCCCGGTTTCTCGCGGCGCCGACGGGGCGGCTTCGCCGGGAGATCGTCCCGGCGGCCGATCTCTGGCCGGGCATTGCGCCGCGGCTCCGGGGAGGCGCTCGACGGCTGTCCCTCCCAGTCTGGTGGCTGGCGGCCGCGGCGGTCCTGCTGATCGCGGTGAGCTCGGCGTTGACCGTGGCTGTGGTGCGCGGGCCCCGGTCGGATCCGGCGGTCGGCTTCGCGTCGACCGAGGCTCGGTACCAGCAAACGGCACTCGCGGTGGCCGGGCTGTACGAGCAAGCCCGCGACTCGCTGGCGCCGGAAACCCGGTTGGTGCTGGAACGGAACCTCGCCGTGATCGAGCGGGCGTTAGGCGAAGCCCGGGAGGCGCTCCGGGTCGATCCGGCCAACCGGGTCATCGAGGCGATGGTGGTGGCCGCCTACCGGCGGAAGATCGATTTTCTCGAGCGAGCGGCCGCGCTCGACCGGGAGGGCTGAGATGCTCGCATTGCGTCTCGGTTTCGTGGCCGTGGTCTGGGTGGTGCCGCTCGGTGCCCAGACCAAGCAGTCGAAGGCGTTCGCGGTGGCGCCGGACGTGGCGGTCCGGATTCACAATCTCGTGGGGGTCGTCCGGGTGACGGGGTGGGATCGCGATTCGATCGTGGTGGTCGCGGTGATTCCGCGCGGTGGCGGGAGTTTCTTCGGGGGCGGAGGCGGCCGGTTCGCCAAGATGGGGGTCGAGGGGCAGGATCCCTCGTTGGCCGGCCCCGGCTCGGAGCTCGACGTCAGAGTGCCCCGCGGCGCCCGGGTGTGGATCAAGAGCGCGTCGGCCCGCGTCGAACTCACCAACCTCGGCGGTGAGGTCGAGGCCACGAGTGTGACCGGGTCGATTGAACTCGACGGGGCGCCGCGGGTGAGCACGCTCGAAAGTATCGACGGTGACGTGACGATTACCGGCGCCGCCACCGTGGTGCGGATCCGGACCGGCGCCGGTGCGGTCAGAGTCACCGGTGCCCGGGGGGACGTGGTCGTCAGCACCGTACAGGGTCCGATCACGGTCGAGTCGGATCAGCTGCTCGCGGGCCGGATTACTTCGGTCTCGGGGCGGGTTACGGTCCGTTCGGGGGTGCCGCCGGACGGGGTCCTCGAGGTCGAAACCCACGACGGCGACGTCCACCTGGTGCTGCCGGCCACGATCGATGCCCGGTTCGATCTCTCGACGGTCAAAGGCGTTATCGTCGCTCCGCCGGCGGCTCCGGGCGACCGCTCCGCACGATTTACGTTAGGCAAGAAGGCCGGGGCCGGCCGCGGGGCGGGGATCACGGTCCGGACGTTCTCGGGCGGGATCCGAATCGATTCAAACCCGAAGGGCGGCTGAGCCGTCAAAAGGAGACACCCAACCCAAGGAGCCTCCGATGAAGACCCGATTGTTGGTGCCGCTCGTTGCCCTCATGGCCGTCACGACCCCGCTGCTGGCCGGTCCGCCTTGGATCACTGTCGAGTTGCCGCCCAACCCGTTCGACCGCGCGAGCCGGGGCGCTTTCGTGCTCGTGCATGCCTGGCACTACTCGAGCGAGGGCGGCGATCCGGTGGTCGGGCGGGCCGTTGGCGTGGTCGACGGGCAACGCCGAACCCTGACGCTCACCTTTGAGCGGACCACCCGGCCCGGCGTCTTTGCGCTGAAGAACTCATGGGGTGACCGGGGGGAATGGACTTTGGTCATCACCAACCAGCAGGATGGTCACGCCGGCGGCGCGGCCGAGGTGATGGTGCGGGTCTCGGGAAAGCGGGTGATCGGGATCGACGCGGCTACCCAGCCGAGTCGGTCTGCCGAGATCCCGCTCGAGCCGAGGCGGTTCACTGAGGCGGAAATCGAGGCTTCGCTTCGGACTCGATCCGCCGGGTCATGACGCGCGGACGAACCGGCAGCCGTTGTCCTGCGCCAGCACGACGGCAAAGATGC
This sequence comes from Gemmatimonadota bacterium, assembly GCA_031431925.1. GTDB lineage: Bacteria > Gemmatimonadota > Gemmatimonadetes > Gemmatimonadales > GWC2-71-9 > SHZU01. The sequence goes on from JANPEL010000372.1 coordinate 5,949, forward strand.
CCGATGGCTGGATGACGACTCCCGGCACGACCATCTTCCTGACCTGCTCCATCGCGTCCTCGTTCTTGACCTTGTCCTTTTCGACGATCAACTGGGCGCAGTCCCGGAGCGCCAGCGAGCAGGCCAGGACGGTGGTTCCGCCCTTGATCAGGTCCTCGAGCGTGAATCCGGCAAACTCGCCCGGCAGCGCCGCCGCTCCGGTCCGCTCAATCACCGGGTTCTTGGCAAATGGTTTGCGAGTGGCGGGATCATGGACGTTCCACTTCTTGGCAATGTCGTAGCGGTCCCAGAACAGGTTATTCAGGGCCAAGGCGATGGCGTCGTGGCGGAGCACCACCACGGTATTGAGGCTGGCTTCGGGAACGCCGAAGATGGTGGCGTACTGCTTCCGCCAAATCACGGCGCGCCAGACGCCGTAGCCGTCCTCGATGACCGGGACGTCGAAGACCGCCCGGTACTTCCCGGTCAGCTTCTTGGTCCAGGCGAGGTCCCAGCCCCGCGCCGCCGGTTGGGCCTCCGCCCGGCCGGTCTCGAACGAGCTTAACGTCGCGGCGCCGATCGTGCCGGTCGCCAGGGTTTCGAGAAAGTCCCGCCGTCCTGTCGCCATGCTGCCTCCTCTGGAGTGTCCTACGGGTTGGGGCGGATTGATCCTGCATGAATGAATCGGCTCAGACGGGTGAAGCGGCATCCAAGCCTCGATGATGGGACCTTCATGGACGTTCGCCGGCCAGGAACGCCGGCTGGATCCAGGCGCGAAACCCGCCCGAATCGTCGACCCGGGCCCGAACATACCGGAGTTCGCGGTCACGGGAGGGATTGAGGGTGTAGGTCGGGGCCAGACCACCGACTTGCGCCAAGATCCGGCCGTGGTCGCCGATGAAGGTGGTGGTGTACTTGAAGTCGCCGTCCGGGCGGATCCTGATGGCCATGGCGGCGGACGACACCTCGACGCTCTCGAGGGTCACGCCGCTACTGGCGTAGAACCGGCCGCGCTCGAGGCTCTGCATCAGCAATCCGGTTTCCAGCCGCTCAGCGGCAATTACGACCCAGCCGCGGCCCGGATTCGACCGCTCCTTGGTGAAGGGGCCCTGGAAATGATGGGCGTCGTCGACGGCAATACCATAGATCCGTTTTCCGACCGAGAGGAGGCCGTCCCAGATCTCCTCCATGCCGGCGGATCCGTCGCCGCCCTCGTTGTGGACCAGGGGATGTCCGTTGTGGATTTCGAGGAGCGGGTCGTTCCTGACCTGGAGGAGTTCGGGCAGCCCGAACGCCCACCGGAAGTTGGGGTGGTTGATGTGAGGCACCCCGGCATGACGCCGAATTACGTCGACGTTGCGCTGGATGGTGGCCGCCATCGTGCCGGCGGTTTCGGGCTCCAGCCGCTCGGTCAAAGCCAAGCCGTTGACGTGGACCGGCCGCCGTTCGAACTGGCTGGTCAACTCCTCGCCGCCGATCAACAGGAAGGTGGAGTCGACCAGATCGGGGAAGCGGGTTGGATCGGTGAAGACGTTGTGGTCGGACAGGACCAGGAATCGGTAGCCGTGGTCTTTGTACCACCGGGCCACGACGTCAGGTGGTGAGTCGCCGTCACTCTCGGTAGTGTGGGAATGGGTGTTGCCCTTGAACCACCAGAGTCCGGTCGTGGCTCGGGGTTCGAATCGTTGGGCCCCAGCCGGCGGAGCCACAGCCAGTAGGGCGAAGAGCAGCAGGGCTGGACGGATCATGGCTCGAAAGATCGACCCTGACAGGCAGGCTGCCAAGGTCGTTTGTTTCCGGGGCCCTCGGTCCCATTATTCAGCGACCAATCGATCGTGCCTCGAAACCGGTGCCCTGACATGTCAGAGAACTCCTCCGATCGTCCCGCCCCGGCCTCCCGCCGGGACTTCGTTTCCACCCTTGCCATCGGGAGCCTCGCGGCGGCGGCGGCGGCCTGTGCCAAGCCTTCCGCTGGTTCGACGGTCCCGGCTCCGGTGGCCGGTGCCCCGACTCCTCGGCCGGCCGGTCCTCCAATTCAGCTTCCGCCGACCCAAGACGACGGCCCCTGGGATATGTCGTGGCTCGATCGGGTGGACCGCGCCCGGTACAAACTGATGTTTGACCTTGGTGCGTATCTCGACGGCAGCGGGCTCTACTACGCCAAGAATTACCTCAACGGGATGCGTGACGGTTGGGCGGTGGAGGCCCCGGAGGTGCTGCCGCTTCTTGGGGTCAGCGGCAACGCTTACCCGATCGTGTTCAGTGATCCGATCTGGGAGAAGTACCGGTACGGCGCTTCGAGCAAGACCACCGACCCCCGCACCGGCCAGCTGGCCACCCGCAACGTGTTCTGGAAGCCGCGCGCCGGTGAGCCGATGGTGGAATTCGGGGTTGACGTCCTCCAGGCGCGAGGGGCGGAGTTCTTCCTCTGCAACAACGTGTTTCGGGGCGTGATCCGGATGGCGATGCGGGAGACCAACCGGCCGTACGCCGAGGTTCGGGCTGAACTCAAGGCTGGTCTCTTGCCAGGGGTCATTGTGGTTCCCGCGATGGTAGCGGCCATGTCCATGGCCCAAGCGCGGGGTGCCGGGTACGTCTTTGCCGGAGCGTAGCCTTCCTAACTCGTTGTGAATTATAACCTTTCAGTGGGCGGGCCAACCGGTGGTCGTTTTTCCTCGGGCCGGTCCGCCTCTTGCGCTTTCAGCCCCCGCTTCGGACGTCAATGCTGCCTGTCCCCGGGGGAGGACCATCATGTCGTGGATTCAGAGGGGAATGCTGGTCGGAGTCGCGGCCTTGGCCGGGTTGATCGTGATGAGTCGAAACGCCGGTTCGAAGGAAGCCGGGCTCGATCCGGACCAGAGTCCGATGAAGAACTCGGTCTACGCCGCGCCGGTTCCAGTGTACTACAGTGCCGAGTTCCAAGAAACGACCGGCGGGAACTATTACGACGACATCGGCGGACCGGTCACGTTCACCAGCAAGTCGTGGTTCTTCAGGATCAAGGATCCGGTGGAGGAGGTGGCCGCGTTCTATGCCAAGAACCTGCCCGCCGGTGCCCATCCGGAGGAAGCGATGGACGGCGACATGGCTTTCGAGTGGACTCCACCGGGCGCTGCGGCGGGGGAGCGTGTCTCCGTCACGATTGGTGACGGAGAGCTGCAGATCAGCGAAGTGGTGAAGGCTAAGCCCTAAAACTAGGGAGTACTGTCCCTGGTGCCGGTTCGGATCGGGCGCCCCGGCATGGCGCCCTTCACGAGTTGGCCGCCTTTGACGACGAACGTGCCACCGACGATCACGTTGGAAATGCCGGTCGAACCTTGGGTCGGTTTTTCAAACGTGGCGCGGTCAATGACCGTGGCCGGGTCAAAAACGGTGATATCGGCGTCGGCATCGATGGCGATCCGGCCTTTGGTCCGCATGGCCGGGGCGATGCCTTCGACCCGCCGGGCCGGCAGAATCGTCATCTTGGCAAGCGCATCCATCAGCCCGAGGGTCTTTTTTTCTCGGACGTAGTGGCCGAGTACCCGGGCGAACGTGCCGGCGCCGCGGGGGTGGCCGGTGCCGTTGACGAAGGGTACGCCGTCGCTCGCGATCATCACGCCCGGGTGCGCGATGGCCTGGTCGATGAACTCGTCTTTCATCATGTAGATGATGACCCAGCCGCCCTCTTTCCGATACTTGTCGAAGGTTGCCTTGGTCAGACGCTCGCCGGTGGCGGCCCAGCCAAGGTCCGGATAGTCGATCCCGAGGTTCTGCTGCCAGCCCGGGTTGAAGAGGGCGGACTCCAGCATCGTCGACGCGGCGGTGTACGGATAGACCTCGGTGGTCAGATCCTGCCCGGCGGCCCGCGCCGAGTCGATCGCCGCCAGCGCCTCGGGAAGGTCGCGCCCGGCACTGCTCCCGATGTGCACGATGTGGAGCGCGGCGCCGGTCTTCTTCGCTGCTCCGATCGCTTCCCGAATTGCGCCGATGCCAAAGGCCCGAGTGTGGACGAACACCGGCACCTTTTTCTCGGCGGCCACCGCAAACATGGCCTCGATCTCGGCCGGGGTGGCCGCCGGTGAATAGTTGATCCCGAATCCGACGCCGAGCGCCCCGTCGGCGAGTCCCTGCCGGATGGCGCCACCGAGCTGTTCGGTTTGGGCGTCGGATGCCGCCTCGTTCGCCCCGGCCGGCATGGCGCCTAACTTCGCCACATTGGCTCGATTGACGGGCCAATGCCCGACCTCGAGCCCGTGGAACACGAAGAACCGGGCGGCAATGTGGCTCACGGTGGCGCCGAAGTTGAGGGGCGACTTGCCTTCCCGCGAGCGGTACCAGGGGTCGACCGGATAGACCCCGACCTCGAGTTCGAGGGCGGTGGTCACGCCGTCCTGAGCCTGGAGTTCCATGTCGCCGGTGGTTTGGCCGTGGGCATGGAGATCGATGAACCCGGGCGACACGACCTGCCCGGCCACATCGATGACCTCGGTGCCCTTGAGCGGCTCTGCGGAAATGGCGGCAATCTTGCCGGCGGTGATCCCGATGCTCCGGACCGAGTCGAGTCCGGAGGCCGGGTCCATGACGCGCCCGCCTTGAAGCACGACATCATACGTCGGGGCTTTGGCGCAGGCGCCGGCGAGCAAGGCGAGCGCGAGTACCAGGGCCGGGCGGCTCATCATCCCCATTTGAGACCTTCTTTCGAGAGTGGCAGGCTGCGGACGCGTCGCCCGGAGGCCGCGAAGATCGCGTTGCAGAGCGCCGGCACCACCGGGGGTAACGCCGGTTCGCCCATGCCGGTCGGCGAGTTGTCGGTCAGCTTGAAATGGACCTCGACCGGCGGCGCTTGGACCATCCGGAGCAGCGGGAAGTCGTAGAAATTGTTCTGTTTGGCGCGGCCGCGGTCGATCGTAATCTCCTGGCCTAACGCCTCGCTGATCCCGTCGAGCACCGAGCCTTCAACCTGGTTCAGCGCGCCGCTTGGGTTGATGATCTGGCTGCCGACGTCGGCTCCCACCCACACCTTGGTGATCCGGAAGGTGTCCGCGGCCGACATGACGACTTCAACGACCTCGGCAAAATATCCCCGGTGACTGAAGTGGAATGCGACGCCCATGCCGGTGCCCTTCGCCGCCGGGCGTTTGCCCCACCCGGATTTCTCGGCGACCAGCTCGAGAACCCCGCGCATCCGGGCCGCGTCATAGCCTCCCTGGGCGGCTCCGACCATCCGGGGCGGGCCCAACAAGTCCAACCGGAACTTGACCGGGTCTTGGCCGGAGGCGTGGGCCAATTCGTCGATGAACGAGTGGAACACGAAGGCCAGGGCATTGCTGCCGGGCGCCCGAAGCGGTCCGGTGGGAACGCCGAGGGGCATCAGGGATTGTTCGAGCCGGAAGTTCGGGACGAACCGCGACGGGAACTCCGTTGGCGCGAGTCCGGCGCTGCTCGCCAGGCGGTCGCCTTCGCCGAAGGTCACGAAATGGTTCTTCCAGGCGGTCAGTTTGCCGGCGGCGTCCACGCCGCCCTTCAGGAAATGGAACCCGGCGGGGCGGTAGAAATCGTGCTTCATGTCGTCTTCGCGGGTCCAGAGGAGCTTGACCGGCGCGCCGACTTCCTTGGCGATCCAGGCCGCCTCGACCATGTAGTCGTTGGCCAGCCGGCGCCCGAAGCCGCCGCCCCCGCGGGTCATGTGAATGGTGATATCAGTTTGGGGAATGCCCAGGGTTGTGGCCACCAGTTCCCGGCCCGGTTGCGGATTTTGGGTCGGGGCCCAGATCTCGAGTTTGCCGCCGCTGAAATGGGCGGTGCAGTTCTGCGGCTCGAGCGGGGCGTGGGCAATGAAGGGATAGAAGTAGGCCGCCTCGACTACTTTCGCCGCACCGGCAAAAGCGGCGTCGACGTCGCCGTCGTTTTGGAGCACCTTGGCCCCGGGCCCTCGGCTCAGTTGCGCCGCGGTGGTGGCGAAGCCTTGGGAGGTCTGGCCGGCGGTGGCGCCTTCATTCCAGGTGACCACGAGTTTCCGCCGGGCGCTTTCGGCGGCCCACCAGTGGTCGGCCACGATGGCCACCCCTCCGAGCAGGCCGCTCAGCGCGGTGCCCCCTTCGACCACGAAGGCATGCCGCACCCCGGGGAGTTTCTTGACGGCTTCGAGATTCGCGCTCGCCACCTTGCCGGCAAACACCGGGCACTTGGCGAACACCGCGGAGAGCATCCCGGGAACTTTGACGTCGATGCCGAACAGCGGCTTCCCCGATACGATCTTCGGGTTGTCGATCCCGGGTACCGAGGTGCCGATCAGTTTGAAGGTCTTCGGGTCTTTGAGCCGGACCGACTTGAGTTCGGGTGCGGGCAGCGCGGCAGCTTTGGCAACCAGGTCGCCATAGCCGAGTTTCCGCCCGCTGGCCGCATGGGAGACCGTGGCCGAGGCCGTGGTGCACTCGGATTCAGGCACGCCCCACGTCGCGGCGGCCGCGCCGACCAGCATCTGACGGGCGGCGGCACCCACCCGGCGGAGTTCGTCGTAGTGCAGCGGCGTGGCGGTGCTGCCCCCGGCAAACTGACGCCCGTATTTCGCCTGGTCGGCGTCGGCCTGCTCGATGTGGATGCTCTTCCAGTCGACGTCGAGCTCCTCGGCAATCAGCATCGGGAGCATGGTCTTGACCCCTTGGCCGACCTCGGGGTTCTTGGCGATGATCGTGATGGCCCCGTCCGCGGCAATCCGGATGTAGGCGTTCGGTTCGAACAGGTCCGCGGAGCCGCTCCGGGCGCGCCGGGCCAGGGGTTCGTAGTACGAGCCGAGCAGGAGTCCCCCGCCGGCCAGGGCCGTCACCCGGAGGAAGCTCCGGCGAGTCTGGGTCGTCGTCATGGCGGTTCCTTACCGGTCTGCCGCGGTACCGGCGGCTCGATGAATGGCTTTGCGGATCCGAAGGTAGGTTGCGCAGCGACAGAGATTGCCGTTCATGGCTTGATCGATATCGGCGTCGGTCGGCTTCGGCTTGGTGGCGAGGAGCGCGGCGGCGGTCATGATCTGGCCGGCCTGGCAGTACCCACACTGTGGGACGTCGATTTCCTGCCACGCCTCCTGGAGCGGGTGGGTTCCGGTGCTCGACAATCCTTCGATGGTCGTCACCTCCGCGCCCTTGACGGCCGACACCGGGATCGAGCACGACTTGATCGCGACCCCCTTGAGGTGAACGGTGCAGGCGCCGCATTGGCCCACTCCGCATCCGAATTTTGTTCCGGGCAGATCGAGGAGGTCTCGGAGGACCCACAACAGGGGCATGTCCGGGGGGGCGTCGACGGTCCGGGTTTGGCCGTTGACCTGTAGCGTAATGGCCATCGTGGGGGCTCGGGGTAGGGTTCGGTTGAAAAGTACAGCCGTTGGCGGCTTTTGGGAGCGGGTACCGCGGCCGGGCCGGCCCGGTCAGGGGCCGGCGGTCAGGTCAACCGCGATGCTTCGCCAGCGGCCCTGGCGGAATCGGAGCACGGACAACACACAGCGGGTGGCGTGGCCGATGACAATCGCGATCCAGATATCGGTCGGCTCGAGTTTGTGAAAGGTTCCGAGCACCGTCAGGAGGCTGAGGGGCAGGATGATCTGAGATAGTACCGAGATGTAGAACGGGCTCTTGGTGTCCGCGGCCCCCTGCAAGCCGCCGGTATAGGTCAGGGCGGCCGTAATGAAGAAGCCGGAGACACTCAAGAACTGGAGCAGGCGGATGCCGATCGCCACGGCGGCGGGGTCGGTCATGCCGAAGGCGCCGAGTAGCACGCGGGGGAATGCCACGAACAACACGGCGAGCACAGCGGCGGCCGAAAGACCGATCCTCGCGGCGTGGTGGACCGCGGTGACGGCCCGCTCGGGTTGCTTGGCTCCAATGTTTTGACCCACGATAGCGGCGGTGGCTCCCATGAGTCCGACGGACGTCCAGGTAATCAGCGAAAACAACTGCCCATACCCGACCGCGTAGGCGGCCTGGGCCTCGGCGCTCTGGTCGAGCGACCCGATGAATCGGAGGAGCAGGACCCCGCCGACATTCATGGCCACGCCTTGGAACCCGGTCGGCAATCCGATCTTGAAGAGCGATCGGATGATGGTCCAGTCCGGCCGGAATCCCTCATGACGGGGGAAGCCCACCACCCACTTGCCGCTGATCAACCGCTGGAACGCAAAGATCGCCACGAGGCCGCCCGCGATGACCGTGCCCATCGCCGAGCCGGCGGTACCGAACGCCGGGATGGGTCCGAGGCCCCGGATCAGGATCACGTTCAAGACGATGTTCAATACCGTGAGGGCGATGCCGAGCTGAAGCGGGGTCTTGGCGTCGCCGGCGGAGCGGAGGGCGCCGCCGAGCATGAAGAAGGTCAACATCCCGAAGCTGAAGACGAACATGATCCGGAGATAGGGCAGGGCCTCGGCCCGGACCGCCGCGGTGGCTCGAACGAATTCGAGGAGGCTGGGTGCCAGGAAATACCCTAACGGCGCCAGGATCCCGAATGAAATAGCGGTCGAGGTCAGGAACGCTTGATACACCGTGCGATTGGCCTTGGCGATGTCGCCGGCGCCGATGAACCGGGCCACCAGCACGCCCATCCCGGTGAACAGCGAACTGATGAAGACCATCACGACGAGAAAGATCTGCCATGAGACCCCGATGGCCGCGTTGCCGGCATACCCGACGTAGTGACCGACCATGGCGTGATCGATCATCCCTTGGAGGCCGCCGATCACGTTTTGGAGCATGGTCGGCCACGCCAGCTTCCAGACCGCGGTTCCGATCGGTCCCTCGATGATGGACCGGTCGAGCTGCTTCGGAGCCGTCACGGAACCAGGTTCCTCGGGGCGCCGATCGTGTATCCCCGGGGCGGCTCGGCGCCGAGGAGATGTTTGACGAAGAAATCCCAGCGCCGCCGCATCATATAGGGATCGTTGCCGAAGCCGTGCCGGCGGTTCGGCATCATGATCAACTCGAAATCTTTGTCGGCCTTGATGAGGGCGTCGGCCAGCGCCATGGTGTTGTTCGGCGGCACGTTGTCGTCCAAGGTGCCGTGGGCAATCAGGAGCTTGCCCTTGAGGTTCTTGGCCAGGAGTTGGTTGGCCTGGTTGTCGTAGTTGGTGGTGCCGTCGGGGTTCTTGATGAGGAGGCCTTGGTAGCGTTCGCCCCAGTCATCCTCATAGGTCCGGTTGTCGTGATTCCCGGCTTGGGACACCGCCACCTTGTAGAAGTCGGGGTACCGGAGAATGGCGCCGGCCGCGGCAAAGCCCCCGCCGGAATGGCCCCAGATCCCGACCTGGTCGAGGTTCATCGACGGATAGCGCCGGCCCAGTTGCTTGATCATTTCGATCTGATCGGGGAGGCCGTTGTCGCCCATGTTGCCGTAGTAGGCGTCGTGAAACGACTTCGACCGCATCGGGGTGCCCATCGCGTCGACTTCGACGACGATGAAGCCGAGTTCCGCGATGGCTTGCTTGTCGGCTCGGGATGCCTGGAAGGAACGGGTTCCAACGCTGCCGGATTGGGGGCCGGGATAGAGATAGTTGACGATCGGGTATGTCTTGGTCGAATCGTAGCTCCGGGGCCGGTACATCAGCCCGTAGAGATCGGTTCTTCCGTCGCGGGCCTTGACCGTGAACGGAATCGGCGGGATCCAACCGGCCGCGGTGAGGCGCGAGATGTCGGCGGTTTCGAGGGCCAGGACCTGACGGCCCCGAAGGTCGCGGAGCACGGTGACCGGCGCGGTGGTCGGGGTGGACCAGGTGTCGATGAAGAACTGTCCGTCCGGTGACAGGGTGACGTCGTGGTTGGCGTTCTCGGGCGTCAGCAGCTCCTGGCGCTTGCCGTCGAAGCCGATCCGGTAGAGATGGCGGTAGTAGAGGTCGCGGTCCGCCTCCCGGCCGGTCGCGATGAAGTAGAGCATCCGGGCTTTCTCGTCGATCCGGATCAGCTCGAGCACCGGGCCCGGTCCCCGGGTGATCTGCTGCTTGAGCTGCCCGGTGGTGAGATCGTAGAGATACAGATTGCCCCAGTCGTCGCGCTCCGAAAACCAGATGACCTCGTTGGTGGCCGGGAGGACATGCCAATTGGCGCGGCCGAAACCGGATTCATATTGGGTGGCCACTCGCTCTTCCAGGACGTCGCGGACCTCGCCGGTGACCGGATTGCCGATCCGGAGATTGGCCTGTTTGTGATCCCGGGTGGTGGAGACGAACGCGAGTTGGGATCCGTCG
>JANPEL010000373.1:0-9295 GCA_031431925.1 Gemmatimonadota bacterium
CGGACTGGTTTCCGGGTGCGGGGGTGCGGGGTCGAGTCGGGTGCCGTACGACCTCGTGATCCAGAACGGCCGGGTCATGGATCCGGCCTCGGGTCTCGATGCGGTCCGGTCGGTCGGCATCACCGGGTCGGCCATCCGCGCGGTCACCGAGGGGCCGCTTGAGGGGAAAGACACCCTCGATGCCCGCGGAATGGTCGTCGCGCCCGGGTTCATCGATCTCCATCAGCACGCCCAGGATTCGGCGGGGTACCGGGTTGCCGTGCTCGACGGGACGACCACCGCGCTCGAACTGGAAGGTGGCACGAGGGACGTGGATCGGTGGTACCAGACCCGGGCCGGCACCTCGCTGGTCAATCACGGCGTGAGTGTTGGCCACGACGCGATCCGGATCAAGGTGATGGGCGATCCCGGGGTCGAGACCGCCATCGGTCCCGCCAAACTCCGCGCCAGTACCGCGGCCGAGCTCGAGGCCATCGTGGCGGCGGTGGATCAGGGGTTCCGGCAGGGCGCGGTGGCGGCGGGGATGATCATTGAATTCACGCCCGCCGCCACCCCGTGGGAGATCCTCGAAGTCTTCCGGGTGGCGGCCAAGTATCGGGCGGCCGTTCACGTTCACCTGCGGGCGCTGCCGGAGCCGCTGTATTTCCTCGAAACCGAGGAGATCCTCGGCGCCGCCGCGGCCACCGGTGCCGCCGCGCACATCGTCCACATCCAGAGTTCCGGCGGCGAGGACACGCCGAAAATGCTGTCCCTGGTCCAGGGGGCCCGGGCCCGCGGCCTCGACATCACCACCGAGGTGTATCCGTATACCGCCTCGATGTCGCCGATCGAGGCAGCGGACAACGATGACTGGCAAACTTGGCCGGAGAAGAAGTTCGGCCGGTTCGAGTGGGCGTTGACCGGGGAACGGCTGACCCGGGCGTCGTTCGCCCGCTATCGGGCCATCGGCGGCTACCTGGTGGACTACAGCAACACGGAGGAGGTGGTGGCCGCCGCGGTGGCGGACTCCCTGACCATGATTGCGAGCGACGGGATCCTTCACGACGGGGTCGGGCATCCCCGGGTGGCCGGAACGTTTGCCCGGGTCCTCGGCCACTACGTTCGGGAGGCCGGGGTGCTCACGCTGATGGACGCGCTCCGGAAGATCACGATCGAGCCGGCCCGCCGCCTCGAACGCCGGGTGCCTGGCATGGCGGCCAAAGGGCGAATCCAAGTCGGCGCCGATGCCGATCTGGTGTTGTTCGATCCGGCCACGATCATCGACCGGGCCACCTACCGCCAGCCGACGTTGCCCCCGGCCGGGCTCCGCGACGTGGTGGTCAACGGGACGATCGTGGTCCGCGGCGGCAGCCTGACACCGGGGGTCTGGCCGGGCCGGGCGGTGCGCGGGCCGGTCGAGTGACCCGCCGGCCCTTGACGGGCGCCTCGATCGAGGCCAAACTTGTTCCAGTTCGGAACCGCCCGGGAGCACCCCTTTCGGAGCAGGATTCCAACCGGCGTTAGGCGCGGCCGTAAACAGCGCGGCAGGATCCAACCATTTATCGAGCAGGAGGCAGCATGTCCAACCGTCATGCCCCGTCGTCGTCCACCCAACACGTCATTTTCCGCACTGATGGCAAACCGCTCCGGTTCACCGGCGTGCTGCTTGGCGCCCGCCTGATCATCGACGAAGAGAACGGCGAATCGGATACCAGAGTCCGCCTCTTCCGGACCGACAAAGGAAGCCTCGTCTGGGCCTGGGATCGGATCGAGCACGGCTATATCGACGAGGGGCACGAGGAGCCGGACCCCGATCAGATCCAACGCGGTGATGGCTTGGTGATCTCCGCGGTCGACCCGGTTCGGTCGTCCATCGAGGTGGCCGCGGAGGCCTGGACCCGCCGGCCCACCGCCAACGGCCGGCTGGCGGAGGCGAGTCTTCGGGCCTGGCATGATGCGGCCCGGGTCGACTCGGCGATCGCGGACGTCCTGTACACGGACGTTGAGTAGCGTGCCACGGAGTGGGGTGGCTCTGAACCCGAGTCGGCCGTGAGCGGTAACCGGGTCGATCTGGTCACCCTGGTGGTGAAGGAATATGATCCCGCCATTCGGTTCTTCGTGGATGGGCTCGGCTTTGAGTTGACGGAAGACTCCCCTTCGCTCACCAATGACGGCCGGCCCAAGCGGTGGGTCGTGGTTCGTCCGGAAGGTGGCGGCACCGGTATACTGCTGGCCCGGGCCGACGGCCCCGAGCAAGAGGCCGTCCGAGGGCGGCAGTGCGCCGGGCGGGTCAGCTTCTTTCTCCGGGTGGACGACTTTGAACGGGCCCATGCCCGGCTGGTGGCGGTGGGCGCTGAGTTCGTCCGGCCGCCCCGTGACGAGCCCTACGGCTGGGTCGCGGTGTTCAAGGATCTCGAAGGCAACCCGTGGGATTTGGTCGGCCGTGCCCCGGCGTGACCCGACTTCCCAGCCACCTTCTTTGAAGGACGTATCAATGCGGCCTATTCTCAGCGTGCTGATCGCGATCACGTTCGCCGGAACCCCCCTTGCCGGACAGACCCGCGCCAAGGGGCCGTGGTGGCCGCACCCGATCTGGGGCGCCGCCGATCAAGCCGGGAGCTCCAACTGGATTACCCCGGAGAAAGTCCTCCAGTCGCTCAAGCTGGTCAAGACCGGCAAGGTGTACGACGTGGGCCAAGTCTATGAGCAGGGCATGCCGCTGTACGGCCAACGCACCTTCAGCCTCACCATTCCGGCGCCGACCGGCAGCGCGTTCGGCGCCAACAAACTCGTCGGCAACGATGAGTTCGTCGTCGGCGAAATCGGCCAGATCGGGACCCAGTTCGACGGTCCCGGTCACATCGGCCAGCAACTCACCATGGCGGATGGATCGGTCCAAGACGTCTACTACAATGGTTACCCGTGGAGCGAGGTCGCCGGGCGCTACGGCCTCTCGAAGCTGGGCATTGAGAACGTCAAGCCAATCATTACCCGAGCCGTCCTGATCGACATTGCCGGCTACAAGGGTGTTCCGAACCTGCCGCGTGGCTACGAGGTAACGGTCGCCGATGTGCGGGGCGCCCTCGCCAAACAAGGGATGACCGAGGCCGCCATCGCGCCCGGCGATGCCATTCTCTTCGCCTACGGATGGTCCGCGCTCTGGCGGAAACCGGCGGAGTACTCTGCGGGCCAGCCCGGGATCGGCCTTGAGGTGGCTCGATGGGTGATCGACCGAAAGCCGTCGATGGTGGGTTCCGACTCACCCGGGCTCGAAGTGACTCCCAACCCCGACGGGCGCTTGATCTACCCGGTGCACCAGGAACTGATCACCAAGAACGGGATCTGGAATCAGGAGAACCTGCACTTCGAGGAACTGCTGGCCGAACGTGCGTACGAGTTCCTCTTTGTGTTCACGCCGGTTCGGTTCAAGGGCGCCACCGGTTCGCCGGGCCGTCCGATCGCGATTCGCTGACACCCTGCCGTTAGGCGGTGTCCCGGAGGTGCCGAGCGACGGCGTGATAGGCGGGGAGTGAGGTCGGATCGAGGTTGGCGTTGGCGGCGAGCGGATGCGACGCGAACCGCGCGATCACCATCTCCGCCGCCGGATCGATGTAGACGCCCTGGCCGTGGATCCCCCGCGCCATGTACGCCCCATGCTCGTTATGCGACACCCACCACATGTTCCGGTAACTCCAGCCCGGCAGGAGGGTGTAGCCCGCGAGCGCGAAATGGTCGCGGTTCCCCCCGCGGCGGATGTCGTCGACCACCGCCGCCGGAATCACTTGATGCCCGTTCCAGCGGCCGCCGTGCCGCATCATCTCGCCGAACCGGGCCAGATCGCGGAGCGTGAGGTTGAGACCCCCGCCGGCGAACTCCGTTCCGGTCGGATCCACGATGAAATAGCCGTCCTGCTCGACGCCGAGCACCGACCAGAGACGGTCGCGGAAGAGATCGCTGATCGAACCGCCGGTTACCCGCCGGAGAATCCAGCCCAGCGTGTCGGTGTTGACGGTTTTGTAGGCGAACCGCTCGCCGTGGGGGCTCGCTTTGCCGATCGCCGGAAGGAACTCGTAGAACGAGTCCGGACCTCGATACCCTTCCGGTCTCGGCAGGAATCCGCCGGCCCGGCTGAACTCCCAGATCGGCGAGGCGGGGTCGGTGTAGTCTTCGGTGTAGTCGAGCCCGGTGGTCATGTCCATCAGCTGCCGGACCGTGGCGTCGGCGAACCCACTGGTCGCGAGTTCCGGGAGGTACGACGCCACCAGCGCGTGCTCGTCGAGTCGGCCCTCCGACACCAGCGTCGCGGCCAGGGTGGCGACGAACGACTTGGTGACCGAATAGGCGATGTGCTGGCGGTCGGGGTTCAAAACCCCAAAGTAGCGCTCATAGACGATCCGCCCCCGATGGAGAATCACGATCCCGTCGGTGTAGTTGGCCTTGAGCGACTCGGCCCACGTCATCGAATCCGACTGCCCGATCGGCTGGAAGGTCACGGAGTCGAGATCATCCCGCTCGGCACGCGGCAGCGGGACGACGGGGTGGCCTTCTCGCGGCACCACCGCGGTCGGCTGGATCTGGCGGAAGTTGGAGAACGTCCACCGGGTTGCGGGGAACCGGAAGAAGCTCGAGTCGGCAAAGCGGATCACCCGCTCGGCGGGTGGGGGCGAGCCGACCATCCAACCAAGTCGGACCGGATCACTGGCATCTGCGTCGAGGGCTGTCATGACTCCAATCTACTGCGAGCCTCTCGCGGTCGGATCCCTGGGGGCGGAGAGGTTCCGCCAAAAATTGATATTGTAGTCACCTGTGACTACGATCGACTCATGCAGACGATCGGGGTTCGCGACCTCAAGGCTCGACTGAGCCAGGTGCTCAAAGAGGTGCAACGGGGCGAGACGATCCTCGTTACGGACCGCGGCCGAGTGGTGGCCGAGTTGCGATCACCGACCGTCGCGCCGCGGCCCAGTTCACCCCTTGAGCGGGCCGTTGCCGACTTGGCGGCCCAGGGCGTACTCCGGGTCGCCGAGCCGACGCCTGATCCCTATCCGGCCACTCCGCTCGCCGTGCCCGACGGCACCGCGAGGGCTCTGCTCTCCGCCGAGCGAGACGAGCGGTGATCATTTACGCGGAGTCGAGTGCCGTACTGGCTTGGATTCTCGGCGAGCCCGCGGCCGGTTCGGTTCGGACGGCGCTGGTTAGGGCCGAGCGGGTGGTGACGTCCGCGCTCACCGCCCCCGAGTGGGGCCGGGCCATTGCCCGCGGGCGCCGCGAGGGCCGGTGGTCGGGGGCGGAACATCTGGCTGCGCTCCGGCTGCTCGACGTCGCCGAGCGTAACTGGGACGTGCACGCCCTGTCTGATCGGGTACTGGCGCGGGCTCGGGGGGAGTTCCCGGTCGAATCGGTGCGAACCCTCGACGGACTTCATCTTGCCACAGCTGTGCTGCTTCAAGAGGGCCTTGGTCGCCTGACGATGTTGTCGTTCGACGAACGGATTCGGGCCAACGCCGAACGGTTGGGGTTCGATCTAGCGGCGGGGTAGCTGGCGGGCGACTGGTGTGCAAATGACCGCGCCGGACCGGATCAGCGTCGAGTTCTTCCTCGGGGCCACCGGGCGGCCCGCGGCGTTTCCAACGGTGGCGCAGGAGTATCTTCGGTAGGGGGCGGAACGCTCCCGCCCCGGCGCCGAGGGAGCGGATGTTCACAACCTGCATCTTTTGCCATAAGTCACTCGGCCAGAACGAGTCGCTCGAGATGTTTCCCGTTGGGAGGCGCTTGGCCTTCGATGCGGCCCGGGGCCGTCTCTGGGTCGTCTGCCCCGCCTGCGAGCGATGTAACCTCTCGCCGCTTTAAGAGCGCTGGGAGGCCATCGAAGCCGCCGAGCGACTCTATCGGGACACCCGGCGGCGGGTGTCGACCGAGAACATCGGCTTGGCGCGACTCCCCGAAGGTACCACGCTGGTGCGGATCGGCGCGCCGGCGCGCCCGGAGTTCGCTGCGTGGCGCTATGGCGACCAGTTCGGCCGTCGACGGGCCCGCGCGATGCTCGCCGCGGGAGGCGGAGTGGCCGCCATCGCTGCCGTCGTGGCTGGGGGCACGATCGCGGGGGTTGGCGTCGCCGGTTTCGGCTACCTCCTTGTGCAGGCCGGCCAGCGGCTCATTCACGGAAGTCCCGAGACGATTGTGGCCCGGATTCGCACCGACCACCAAGGGCTCGTCGAGGTCCGTCGCCGTCACCTGGCCGAGTCTGCCATCACCCCCGCGGCGGACGGTCGCCTCGGTCTTCACCTCCGCTTCAAGAACGGGTCGGCAGGTTTCAGTGGCGCCGAGGCGGAGCGCATTGCCGCCATCATCCTCCCCAAAGTGAACCGGTTCGGTGGTCGGAAATCCGATGTGGCCGACGCGGTCCGACTGATCGAGTACCTCGGCAACTCGGATCGCTTCCTCGCCGATGTCGGCCGGCGGTCGCAGGGGCTGACCAAATCCATGACCGATGGGGTGTCACCGCGGAAGGCCAAGAGCCGGCAACAGGAGTTCACCAAATACGGGCTGTTCAGTCTTCCGGCGCCGCAGCGGCTGGCCATTGAGATGGCCTTGCACGAGGAGACCGAGCGCCGCGCATTGGAAGGAGAACTGGCCGAGCTCGAACGGGCCTGGTCCGACGCGGAGGAGGTGGCGGGGATCGCCGACAACCTACTGGTGCCCGACGCCGTCGAGGCGCAGTTCCGGAAACTCAAAGACAAGGGCTGAGGATCCGTTTGAGCGACGGCGGTGACCTTCCTGCTGCTCGCCGACAAGGTATGTTGCGGTCCGTCCCTTGAGTATCCAGTACCTTGCCAGACATCGAGATCCCCTCATGCGATTCAGATTCGGAGTTGCCGGTCTCCTCGTTGCCGTGTCGGCCTGTGGCAAACCCGCCGCCGATCCCAAGGCCCCCGCGGAGCCCGAAGCGCCTCGGTCTCGAGTCGCCCAAGTCACCACCTCCGATTCGGCGATGGTCGTCTCGGCCTCGCCCTTTGCGACCAAGGCCGGCCTGGCGGTCCTTAAGAGCGGCGGCACCGCGGTGGACGCGGCGGTGGCGGTGGCCATGACGCTGGCCGTGACCTACCCGGCAGCCGGCAACATCGGCGGGGGCGGGTTCATGGTCGCCAGGATCAACGGGGAGCACGTTGCCCTCGACTTCCGGGAGGCCGCCCCCGAAGGGGCTTCGCGCGACATGTATCTCGACTCGGCCGGCAACGTCACCGACCGGAGCGTGACCGGTGCCCTTGCCGCCGGGGTGCCGGGGTCAGTGGCCGGCCTCTATGAGGCTCACAATAAATACGGATCCAAACCGTGGGCCGGGTTGCTCCGGACCGCGATGACGCTGGCCGATTCCGGATTCACGACCGACCGGGCGTTCAGTGATGACGATGAAGCCGGCGCCCACCGGCTCGGGCTCGACTCGACCAGTGCCCGGCTGTTTCTGAGGGACGGCAAGTTCCTCCCCGTCGGCACCTCCTGGAAAGCGCCGGGGCTCGCCGCGACGCTCCGCCGGATTGCCGACCGGGGTCGCGACGGCTTCTACGCGGGAGAAACCGCCGACCTCATCGTGGCCGCGATGAAGGCGGGCGGTGGCATGATCACCCACGCCGATCTCCAGAACTACCAGCCGATCTGGCGAACGCCGGTGGAATTCGACTACCGCGGCCACCGGGTCATCTCGATGCCACCGGTTTCTTCGGGCGGGCTGACGCTCGGTCTCATTCTTGGCATTCTCGAGCACAAAGACCTGGCCGCACTCGGTTGGCGGTCGCCGCGGTCCATTCATGTCCTGGCGGAAGCGGAGCGACGGGCCTTTGCGCGCCGCAACACCCTGCTCGGGGACCCGGCGTTCGTGCGGATTCCAGCCGCGTCGTTCCTCTCGAAAGACACCGCCTCCGCGCTGGCGGCGGAGATCGGCGAGATGTCGAGCGGGAGCGCGCCCTCGGTGCCGCCAAAGGACCAGCGGCACACCACTCATTTCTCCGTGGTGGACGCCAAGGGAAACGCCGTCGCCATCACCACCACCATCAACGAGAGTTACGGTTCGGCCTTCTCGGTCCCGGGCGCGGAGTTCCTGCTGAACGACGAGATGGACGATTTCACCGTCAAGGTCGGCGCGGTGAACGCCATGGGGCTGGTGCAGGGCTCCACCAACGAGATCGCGCCCGGCAAGCGGATGCTGTCGAGCATGACCCCGACCATCGTGCTCGACCCGTCCGGCGCGCCGTTGCTGGTGGTCGGCGCCGCCGGGGGTGCCTACATCATCACCGCCGTGGCGCACCTGATCGTCGCCGTGATCGACTATCGCCAGTCGATCGGCGCCGCGATGGCGGCCCCGCAGTTCCACCACCAGGACAATCCGGACTCGCTCGTAGTGGAGAACATTCCGTGGGCCGATTCGGCCCGAGCCTTCATGGCCCCGCTCGGCCATGGGGTCAAAATGTCGCCGTGGGGAAGCCTCGCGAACGTCCAAGGCATCCACCGCGACGGCAAGGTGTGGCGCGGCGTGACCGAGCCGCGGGGCTCCGGGCTGGCTGCCGGCTACTGAGGACGTCGGTTCGCCGGCGGGTCCCTTGCGCAGACGGCTCCGGGTCCCGTACGATGAGGCATGAACCAGATCTGGAGTGCCGCCGCCGTCGTCGCGGCGCTGGCGGCCGTCGGAGCGCCGGTACCAGCGGTGGGGCAGACGGCCTGGGCCGAACGGGTCGCCCTCGCGGAGCGGTTTCGGGTCGGCGCCATCGGCCAGCGCCGGTTCACGCACGACCAGTTCTGGCGCGCGGTGGCCCCCTCGCTCGTGTCGGATCGGTTCGTCGTCACCGAGGTGGGCCGCTCGATGCAGGGGCGGGAACTCCGCACGGTGGCTTTTGGCACCGGCCCGGTCAAAGTATTTCTTTGGACGCAAATGCACGGCGACGAGGCCACCGCTACCATGGCGCTCGCGGATATTTTGGCGCTTCTCGCGTCGACGGAATCGAGCCGGCTTCGCGACCGGGTGGCCCGCGATCTCACGGTCACCTTTCTCCCGATGCTCAATCCCGACGGCGCCGAGGTGTTCCAGCGGGAGAATGCGGCGGGGATCGACATCAACCGCGATGTCCGCCGGCTCAGTAGCCCGGAAGCGCGAGTGCTGAAGGCGGTCCGCGACCGGATCGCACCGGATTTCGGGTTCAATCTCCACGATCAAAATGCCCGCACTCGGGTGGGCCAAGGCCAGCAGGCGGCCATCGCGTTGCTGCCGCCGCCGGCGGATCAGGCGCGAAGCTATGGTCCGGTCCGGAGCCGGGCCCGGAAAGTG
>JANPEL010000374.1:0-11859 GCA_031431925.1 Gemmatimonadota bacterium
CTTGCATCGGACAGGCGCCCGGGCTGCCGGTTTGACAAGACGCGGCCGCGCCCCGATCGTGGGAAAGGCTGGCGCGGCCGCTTGGATCCGGGGGGCGCCTGCCGTTGAAGCACAATCGTTAGGCGGACCATATGAAGACAATCCTCGAAGAAGCGACCAGGCAAGAACTGGTCACACGCATAACCGGCTTGAGTCCAGCGCACAATGCGCAATGGGGCAAGATGGACGTGGTACGCATGGTGAAGCACTGCGTGCTTTGGAACCACTGGGTGCAAGGCACCGCACCGTTCGCATACAAGCAGGAGTGGCTGGGCAAGATCTTCGGGCGCATGGCGCTGCGAAGCACCGTAAGTAACGACAAGCCGCTGGGCAAGAACGTACCAGCGGGCAAAGCCTTCACCATCAAGGATGGCAGCGGTGATCTGTCAAGGTTGAAGCAAACGTGGATCGAGCAGATCGGTTCCTACGCCAGCTACTCCAACCCCCACTTCATCCACGACTTCTTCGGCCATATGACCACAGAACAGATCGGCATATTTGTGTTCAAGCACACGGACCACCACCTCCGGCAGTTCGGCGCCTAACCTGTCGGGAACAGCTCGAATCCGGCCTGTCGGGGGCACTTCAAATCCGAGCGGCTATGGCGAACGGAACTAATCGGAGAATGGTCAGCAGGAGCGCCTGCATTGTGAGGTGGCGACGAATTATTGAAGCCTGGCAGGTGGACTCTGCCATCGGCTTGCTGGTCACATCAGCTGAACGGTCCAAGTGATAGGTAACACTTTGTGCTCAGGTGATGGGTAACACTTTTCGGGCCTCCAAGTGATTCCCCCCACGGCGACGAGCCGGACGGTTCAGTTGGTCAATGATCCGACCGACCGCCTCGTGGAATCGACCGAGCCAGACCGGTCCGAAATACACGTTCCAGAGGCCGTCATCGATTTCTTCGAGGCCGATGTCGAGTTCCGCCAGTAGGTGGCTGACGTTCACCCACTCACGGTTCCAGCGGATGCCGCCGTTGCGGCTCACCAGACGGCGCTCGTAGTGGCCCGGGTACTCGAGGGCGGGCAGGGCCGTCGGATAAGCGCGCGGGGAGGCCGCATAGCAGCTGGCGGGCGTCGCATCGTCGAGCCCTTCGTGGGGCCGCACGGTGTTGTAGCGGTGGCGGAAGGCGTCGAAGGTGCGCTGCTGGGCGACGAGGTTGCCTTGCGGCGGGCGGGCGGTCGCGGCTTTCAGCGTGCGATGCATCCGCTCATGGCGTCCGTTCTGCTCGGGATGCGCCGGTTCGATGAGGTCCGGACGGATCCCGAGCTGGATCCACCAGACCGACAGCGTCGAGAGCCGGCCCATCGCGTTGGAGGCGAACGGGGGCCCGTTGTCACTCCGGATCCGGTCGGGGAGTCCGTAGCGCTGGAACAGGCGAGCGAACACCGGCTGACTGGTCGCCGTCGTCGGATCGAGGAGGCCCCGGCAGCCAAGGAGGAACCGCGTGGCGCCATCCTGGACGGTCAGCGGGTAGCAGTACACGCCGTTCCCCGTGCGGAAGTGCCCCTTGAAGTCGGCCGTCCACACGGCATTCGGTCGGTCCATCGGCGCCTGGGGTGGTCCTTGATGGAATCGTCGGCGACTCCGCCGCCGCGGCTGCACCCGTCCGTGGCGCTCGAGAATCCGATGCACCGTCGTCTTGGTGGGAACGTCGCGGGCTGGCACCCGGTCGAGCAAGAGACGGCGGACCTTCCGGGCGCCCCACGTGTAGCGCCGCTGGAGCTGAAGGATCAGGTCCACGATCTTGGTGGGCGTCGCCTGGGGACAGGTCGTCGGCCGATGCGAGCCGTCCGTCAGGCCAGCCGGCCCCGCCGCCGCATAGGCCGCCAACCATTTGTACCCGGTCTTGCGGCTCACGCCGTAGCGTCGGCACAGCTCGGCGATGGACCAGCCCGGTCGGTGGACATCGTGCACGAAGCGCAAACGTTCATCCATTGGGGTCGACTCTTTCCACGGCATCGGTGCCTCCTCGGGGAGGCCCCTAGTCTAGAACGAGTGTTACCCATCAGGTGAGTACAATGTGTTACCTATCACCTGTGAATGTACCCAGCGCGCCGCCTAACAGTGTGTTGCAGCAGCCGAGGCACTGGCGGAAGGCGGCTACGCCGCCATCTGTGATACGGCCTCGCTGCTGAACACAAACGTTAGGCGGATGCGAGCGCCTCGACCTAGAACGCGGAGAGAGTGATGCGTGTCCTGAGCACAGTTCTACTCGCCCTGATAGTGGCCATCGGTTGCGGCCGCCCACCGGCATCGCTGAGCGCCGAACATGCGGCCGCCGTTGGGGACAGCGCTCGCGCCTTTCTGGCGGAGTTCACCCGCCTGTCGGAGGCCGCGCAGTGGGATTCGCTGAGTCAGCTGTACTCCGCTCGCTCCGACTTCCGTTTCCTCGAAAGCGGCGAGGTCCGCTACGCGAGTGCCGCCGCGATTCGCGAGGCGCTGTACAGCGTGCCCATTGGCACACGCATCCGGACCGAGTACTCGGATGTGGTAGTACAGCCGATCGCCCCGGGTATCGCAGGGGTCGCCGCGCTCTTTGCCACCCGATTCGTCGATTCCTCGGGCGGTGCGTTCGCATTCTCAGGAGCCATTACCCTGACGCTGCAGCACGAGCCTGCGGGGTGGCGCATCATCGCCGGGCACTCCTCGGCCCCGGTGCCCCGTGGACGTTAGCCTGGACACCGCATAACGACGCTTGCTGCTGACAGCCACGCTATAGTGGCGCCCGCTGCGCGGGCGCGTCGTATGGAGTGTCTGCAGCAGAAGCAGACGTTATGCGGCCCCATTAACACCTTCTCGGGAGCGCGCCAATGCGAAACGGTGTCCTCGTTCTGGCAGCCGGCTTGGCGGTTTCGTGTGCCGAGGCCGCAACTCCACTCGCGTGGGACGCCGCGGCTGATCGAGACTCGCTGAGAGCCTGGGTCTCCGCGGTCGAGGCGGCGTTCGACCGATTCGAGGGGTGCGGCGGTGGGGATCCCGCTCGGGCCCTCTATGCGGCGGATACGGTCGTCATGACGACGGATTCCGCGACCATGGCCGTTCCAGGCGAGGCGCTCACAACCCTCTTCCGGTCGGTGGCTTGCACTCGGAGGGAGAGCGCGTTCCAGCTCGATTCGGTGATCGTCCGGCCGCTCGCGCCGGGTGTCGGTTTCGCAACGGCGACGTACCTCGAGACGACGACCGACACGCTCAACGCCACCAGCCGGCTCCGCGGGTCGGTCTCCTGGGTCGTCCGGCGAACGGATCAAGGCTGGAAAGCCGCTACCGCCGCCATCACCGAGCACCGGAGCCCCGTTCCCTGAGGATCGGGAGCCAGGATTTGGTCGGACAGTCGTGGCCCCGCCTTTCGCCTGGGCCGCATAACCAGGTTTTGCAGGCGGACGGCCGCCGGAGTGCCGGTTTGACAAGCCGCGGCCGCGCCCCGATGTTGATCGGTGGACGGCGCGGCCGCTCGGTCCCGTGTGGCGGCCGCCGCTGAAAACCGATCCGTTAGGCCGCAGCACAACCTGAATCGCGACCTATGGCTTCTTCCTGGACCCACGCCATGGCCGCAATCGCGATCACTTCGGCGCTCGTGGCGAAGCCCGCGCCGCGGCACGCCTGGGCGCTTGCCGCCCTTGGTGCCGTCCTACCTGACGTCGATGCAATCGGCCGGCCTTTCGGGCGCGGCGATCTACTTGTATTGGGCGGGCACCGAGCCCTCACGCACTCGCTCCTCTTCGCGGCAGTATTCGGTCTGTTGGCGGTGATGCTGCTGCGTCGATCCGATCCCACGCTCGGCGCGCGACTCTGGCTCTGCTTCTTCGTCGCTGTCGCTTCTCATGGCGCCCTTGATGCCACGACGAGCTATGGCGAAGGCATCGAGTTCCTAGCGCCGTGGTCCTCGCGCAGGTTCTGGGCCCCGTGGCATCCACTTGGCCGGGGCATCCTCCGCGACACCCTCGCGTTTGTCCTCTGCTGTGGCGTGGCGCGCATCGTGACCCGGCGGCGCGGGCTGGACCTGCCACGGGTGCTTACGCCGCGCACCCGGCGGACTGCGGCCTAACCCGGGCGTTGCAGCGGACGGGCGCTCAGACCTCCGGTTTGACAAGTCGCGGCCGCGCCCCGATGTTGATCGGTGGACGGCGCGGCCGCTCAGCTCCGAGCGGCGCCCGCCGCTGAACGCCGAGTCGTTGGGCAGCAGCCCGAGCCTCCGATCCACCCGGTCATCCGCCAGCGGGCCGAGTTGCCGGAAAGCCATACCGCTGCGTAACTTCCGGCAGTCCGCAACTTGGAGACCCGATGCCGGCTACCCCCCTCAAGCAACGCATCCTCGATGCCGTGGACGGCCTTCCGGCGGACGCCACAATCGAGGACGCGATTGAGCGCTTGGTGTTTGTCGCCAAGGTCGAGCGAGGGCTGGCCCAGGCGGAGGCCGGCCAGTTGATCCCCCACGCTGAGATCGTTAAGCGCTACGCCCGGTGACCGCGGTATTCTGGACGCCTCAGGCCAGCGACGACCTCGCGGCTGTCTACGCCTATATCGCCCAGGATTCCGAACACTACGCCCTCTTGACCGTGCGGGAGTTGATCGGCGCCCCCGGGCACTTAGCCCAGTTCCCCGAGAGCGGGCGGATCGTTCCGGAACTCGGGCGTCAGGACGTCCGTGAAGTCTTGTGGCGTAGTTACCGAATCGTCTACCAGTTTGTTTCCAAAGGGGACCAAGTGCGGATCCTCACCGTCTTCCGTGGCGAGCGCCAGTTCCAGGCGCTGACCATCCCCGAGTAGAGGGCGTCGCGCTGGCTGCAGCCCAACCCAGCCTTGAACTGGACGGGCGCGAGGAGTCCGGGTTGCCAAGTCGCGGCCGCGCCCCAATGTTGATTGGCGGACGGCGGGCGCCGCTCAGATCCGAACGGCGCCCGCCGCTGAACGCCGAGTCGTTATCCCGCGCGCGGTACCCCGCTCCCACCAGTACCCCAGGAGCTCCGGCCGCCACTAGTTGACGGCGTACATACGCGGTACGTATACTGCCATGGGGTGAGCTTCGGGTCGAGTGGGACCCTCGCAAGGCGGCCGCTAACCGCCGCAAGCATGGCGTCTCCTTCACCGAGGCTGAATCGGTCTTCGGTGACGAGCACGCGCTGTTGCTCGAGGACGCTGACCATTCCGAGGCCGAGGACCGGCTCCTCCTGCTCGGGCTCAGCGGCGCCCTTCGCATCTTGGTCGTGGTCCACTGCTACCGGGCTGGCGACACCGTCATCCGGCTCATTTCGGCTCGGCGCGCGGATGCGGAGGAGCGACGGCAATACGACGAAAGGTGGATTCGATGAAGAAACACTACGATTTCTCGAAGGCCCGGCCGAATCCGTACGCCAAGCTTCTGAAGCGGCCCGTCACGATCCGGCTCGACGCGGCCACCGTGGCCTATTTCAAGTTGCTGGCCGAGGACACCGACCTCCCTTACCAGACGCTGATTAACCTGTATCTTCGGGACTGCGCCGCGTCGGAGCGCCGCCTGGATCTACGGTGGCGCAAGCGCAAAGCGGGCGCGGCATAACCCGGAATTGAAGCCGATGAAGGCGCTGCGCGCCTTCGCAGTTTAATTCCAAGTCGTTAGGCAACATCCCACCACAACCGATTGAGGGGAATGGCCTTTCCGCGACGATCCCAACCGGGTTCGGTCGGCCACCATCCGATCGGGCTCCGCCCGGGCGCCATCGCGGCATCAGCTCGCCGGGCCGGGGAGCCCACCGGTGCCCCACCGGTCCGGCGGCCGGCTCCGGGACGGTCGCCGACGGCAGTCGCCACGCAGGCCACCGACGCCTCGCGGGGGCCGCAGCGACCGCCCCCGTCCACCACGGCGTTCGCGCGGCGCCGGACCGCTCGGCCAGCCAGCCTGATCCTTCGTCGCGGGTGTCCGCTCCCGATCAGTGCTCCGCTTCCGGGTGTGCAACCGGGAAGATAGGTAACACTGTGAGTGTGGAAGGCGCGCTGTTGCCCGGCCGCGTCCTGCCGGGGAGGGCGGATGGCGGCGCGCTTCAGCGTGCGATGCATCCGCTCGTGGGCGCCGTTCTCCTGGGGCCGGCCGGGATGAATCCGCTGATGCTGGATCCCCAACCGCAGCCACCAGACGTTGAGGCGCGTGAGGCCATGTAAGGACCTGCTCGCCCGAGAGCGCAAACCTCCGACCGGACGCAGGCTCGAATGAGTTACTCGCGAGGAGGGGTGGGTGGGTCGAACGGCTCCATGTGGACGAGCACGTTCCGGACGGCCGGCACCGCGGCGCGGATCGCCCCTTTGACCTTGCCGCTCACCACGTGAGCGTCCCGAAGCGACATCCCGGGGTCGCTTTGGACGTGAATCTCGACGAATAGCACCGAACCCATCTTCCGGATCCTGAGTTTCTCAGTCGCGCGGACCTCGGGGACCGTCCGGGCGGCGCCATCGACGTCGGCGAGCAGGCGATCATCGGGCGAGTGGTCCATCAGCTCGAGCAGGGCCGGGCGGGTGATCCCAATCCCATTCCAGAGGATCAGTCCCGAAGCGGCCAGCGCCGCAACATCGTCCGCGGCCTCCCATCCCGGTCCCCCGATCAACGCCACGGAAATGCCGACAAACGCCGCCGCCGAGGTGATCGCATCGCTCCGGTGGTGCCAGGCATCCGCCGCGACGAGATCGCTCCCGGCGGCCCGGGCCTGGCGGAGCACCCGCCGGGCCCAGAGTTCCTTAACCAACACGACGAGCACCAGGACGCCTAGCGTGAAGGCAGCGGGGGCGTGGTGGGGCGTCAGGATTTCACGAACCGCCGCGATCCCGAGGCCAACCGCCGCTCCGCAGAGCATCAGCCCGACAATGACGGTGGCCACGGTCTCGGCCTTGCCGTAGCCGAACGGGAACCGGTTGTCCGGGTCGCGACCCGCAATCCGGAGGCCGCCCAAGACAACCACCGACCCGAAGAGGTCGGCCATCGACTCGACAGCGTCGGCGATCAGCGCGTAGGAGTTGCCGACCACCCCGGCGATCAACTTGATCACCGCCAGGCCGGCATTGAGCAAGAGCCCTCGCTCGGCCAAGCTGACTAGAGCGTTCATATTGACGATGCCTCCCGCCCTTCCGCACCGCTACGGTTTTGTATCAGGTCCGCAAAGATCAACACCCGTCCTGGACCGCGCCAGGCCAGGTTAGGAATTCGGTAACCCAATTATGAAATTGCCTTATAAGATCGAGTAAACGCCTTGCCTAAACTCAATGGCGATCCGATGTTGGGGGGGTAAGTCGAGATCCAGCTTCGGAGCAGTCCTCAATATCTACCCAGTCGAGCCGGAGAAGATACCGTGCGACGAACGATGTGGTCCAAGACGGTCGGCCTCATTGCCGGTGGCCTCGTGGCGCTGAGCGCATGTACGACCGAGAAGATCGTATTTAAAGATCGCGAGCCGTTCAACCCGCCTCCTGATGCGGCCTCCGGCTTCCTTGGCTACTACACCGTCAGCAGTAAGCAGACCAGCTGCGGAAACTGCCATGTCGGCCAGCAGACCAAATGGGCCCAAACCAAGCACGCCGGCGCCTACAAGACGCTCGCTGACCTCCCGGCCTCGACCGCCCAAGCCTTCTGCTATAGCTGTCACACGGTCTCGACCAACGGGAACGGCTTGGCCTCGCCGAAACGGGGCTGGGACGTGGTGAAGGACAGTGCGTACCGCGACGTCCAGTGCGAAAGCTGCCACGGCCCGGGTGAGAACCACGCGAAAGCGCCCAGTCGGACCAACTGGCCGCTTGCCAGGGTCGGCATGCCTGGTGCCGGGATACCGGCGCAAGCCGCTGCATCGGCGAACTCGAGCTGCGCCGCCTGCCACAGCGGTTCCCACAGCCCGTTTGCCGAGGAATGGAGCAAGAGCGCACACTCCAAGGTGGTCGCCGAGGCATCGGGCCCGGTTGCCCGCAACGCCGACGGCAGCGAACGCGCCGCCTGTTCACCTTGCCATGACGGGAAGGCCACCCTCAAGGCGTGGGGCGTGAATACCAACTACATCGAAAAAGACTCCACCGGAACCTATCCGGTGACCTGCACGGTCTGCCACGACCCTCACGCCAAGAACAACCCGAAGCAACTCCGCTTCTCGCTCACGGCGCGGGAGCCCTCGGCGAACCTCTGCATGAAGTGCCACGACCGCCGGGCCACCCTCGCGGTCGGCACCACCCGACTCACCCCGCACGCACCGCAGGGCGACGTGCTCCTCGGCTTGGCCGGGTACCGTCCCCAGTCGGTCCAGATCGACACCATCGCGGTCGCGAGCACCCACGCGAGCAGCGCCAACGCCACCCTCTGCGCCGGGTGCCATGTCCAGCGCTATACGTTCACCGATGCGGCGTCCGGCAACTTCGTGTTCCAGTCTACCGGTCATCGGTTCCTGCCGCTGCCCTGCGTCGACTCGAAGGGCCCGACCGACAGCCAGAACTGCGTGTACAGCACTACGACCCGCTCCTACAAAGGCTGCGTGGCTAATGGCTGTCACAACTCGGAAGCGGTAGCGGCGAGCGCGTTCTCGTCGCGACGGTCGACGATCGCGGTGCTGGCCGATCTGATCTGGACCGATCTCGATGGCGACCAAGCCCTGGATGCAGCCCCGGTCGATGGCGGATACTTGGCCATCATCAAGCGGGATCGTCCGCTCGAATTCCCGGCCACCACCGCCCAAGCCACCAAGATCACGGCGGCTATGGGTGCGTTCTTCAACATGAACACCTTCGCCGAGCGGTATGCCAATGGCGATGGGTCGAAGGGCGTCCACAACCCGTTCCTTGGCACGGCACTCTTGGCCGGGAACATTCAGGAACTCAAGGCGGTCTACCCGTTCCTGCCCGCCCCGCCGGCGGCGGTCCAGGCGATCGTTGACCGGAGCCTGAACGATATGAAGATTCGGCAACCCAGCTTCTTCAAGGCGGGCGGCAAATAGGTGTTCGCTGGGCTAGTTCAGGATTCATTGCGAGCCGCCTTCCATGGGGACGCGGCTCGTCCTGATTCTATCCAGTCCCCGTTGCCCGGCGGCGTCTCGGCGGTGGTCCGGTTCATTTTCGGCGTCCCCCAATGGATTCAGATTGGGGGATTTTTTCTTGCAATTGCCGTCGGCATCGCGGTGCTGGTGTATCTCTGGCGCCGCCGCGCCGGCATCCTCGGGTGGATCCAAACCCGGGAGCGGGGCGTCAAGATCGGGCTGGCCGGCGGGGTCTTCGGATTGATCGCGGTGGCCGGCGGTACCGGGGCGGCCACCTGGAACTACATGCAACACGACAACGGGTTCTGCACCGGTTGTCACGTGATGAGCAAACCGTTCGGCGCGTTCCAGGCCCGGGCCGACAAGCACGACAAGCTGGAATGTCACGACTGCCATCAACAGTCGATCTACGCCAGCACCCGTCAACTGGTCCTCTGGGTCGCCGAGCGGCCGGAGAAGATCGGCAAACATGCCAAGGTGCCGAGCGCCCGCTGCGCCACCTGCCATATCGAAGGGAAGGACCAGAAGGAAGCCTGGCAACGGATTGCCACGACGGCGGGCCATCGGGTTCACCTCGAGTCCGATTCGACGGCACTGAAGGACGTCCAGTGCGTCACCTGCCACGGGGTCGAGGTCCACAAGTTC
The DNA here is from genome assembly GCA_031431925.1 of Gemmatimonadota bacterium. Lineage (GTDB taxonomy): Bacteria > Gemmatimonadota > Gemmatimonadetes > Gemmatimonadales > GWC2-71-9 > SHZU01. The sequence continues at coordinate 9,665 of JANPEL010000374.1, forward strand.
GTCCCGGTGTCCAAGACCTGCCAACAAGAGGGCTGTCACGAGGAAACGGAAATCAAGCTCGGCAAGATGGCCCAGCAAACGTCGCTCCATTGCGTGACCTGTCATCAGTTCACAGCCGACGTGCCGAAGCTGGCCACCCGGGACTCGGCGTCGGGGACCTTGGTGCCGACCAATAAACAGTGCCTTTCCTGCCACGAGATGCAGAAGGTACTCGCCAGCTTTGATCCCGATCGCGATCCCCATAGCGGCACCTGCGGGATGTGCCACAATCCCCACGTCCAGAAGACGTCCGCCGAGGCGGCCAAGACCTGCGCCACCGCCGGCTGCCACGACAAGTGGCAGAAGGCGCCGTTCCATGCCGGGCTGGCCCACCGCAAGGTCGGACAGGATTGCATCGTCTGCCACCAGCCCCATGCGGCGAAAGTCGATCCGAGCGACTGCCAGACCTGCCATGACAACGTCCGGAAGGCGGTATCGGGCCGGAAGCTGAACCTACCGGTGGCGTTCGACACCGCGCGGGCCCTGAAGCGGCAGGCGCGAGTCGAAGTAGAGGGCAACACCGGACCCGTCACCGGGTTCCTGGGTTGGGGCTGGCCGACCGCACCACCGCGGGCCGCTGCCGCTCCCGTGGCCGATTCGTTTCCGCACCCCAAGCACCGCCGCCTGACCTGCCTGACTTGCCATACGTCGAACGCCCGCCATGGACGCCTCACCTTCGAGCAGCCCCGCGGCTGCCAGATCTGTCATCACCAGGCGCCGAAGACCAACGACTGCGGCACCTGTCATCAGGCGGACGAGTTGGCCAAGTCTCTGCAGGCATCGGTGACCGTGAAGGTTCCCGATCAGGCACCCCGGGCTCGCTCGGTGGGTTTTGCCCATCCGGCGCACACCGCGGTGGCCTGCGTGACCTGTCACACGAGTTCGGTGAGTTTGGTGCCCGATTCAGCCGTTCGAACCTGCCAGAGCTGCCACGCCGACCACCACACGACCAAGGCGGCCTGCGCCGCGTGCCACACCGGTTCCGATTGGAAGACATCCCATGAGCGGCCCGCCTTGGCTCATCAGGCCTGTGACGCCTGCCACACCGAACGGGTGGTGGCCGAGTTGACGCCGACCCGCCAATTGTGCCTGACCTGTCACCGGCCACAGGACCGGCACTACCCGGCCAAGGAATGCACCGTCTGCCACTTCCAGGCAACACCGGCGGCATATCGGCCTCACTTGCTCCGGCGGACCGGCCAATGATGCCGGCCACCCGGATCCTGGTGGCCGGCCTAACGGTGGCGGCGGCGCCGCTTGCCGCCCAGGGCTACCGGCTCCGGCTCGATGCCCGATATCAGGCAGTCAGCTTCCGGGGCGTCGAGCTCGATAGCATCCCGGCCGGTCAGGTCGTCCAGTTGCCCGGCCAGGGACCGACCAGTCCGGATGGATTTGCGGTCGATTGCGGCACCAGCACCCCGGGCTATTGCTTCTATTTCCGGCCGGGTGCGAAGCTCCGCGGCCAACCGGTGACGACCACGGCCGACCTGACCGCATGGGGCTTCGGGGTGAAAGGCCTAACCATCCGGGCCTCGGGCCGGGTGGCGACCGACCTGAACGATCGAGCGGTCTGGCCCGCCACCGAACCGAACCTGGTCCTGACCGAGGGCTACGCCGAGTACGCCACCGAGGCGGCGGCCGGCCGGCTGGGGAGGCAACTGGTGGCGGGCCGGCTCGGTTACCAGGGCTTCGACGGAGCTCGCGCCAGCTTCCGGGCCCCCGCGGCCGGACTCGAACTCGCTGGCTACGGAGGTTGGGGTCTCGCCCGCGCGGTGGCCATTCCGGTGACCAGCCCGGCGCTCAATCCACTCGACGACTTTCAACCTCGGAACGGTCAGCTGCTCGTCGGAGCCGACGTGTCGTGGCGGCAGCGGTGGTTCGATTTCCGGGGCGAGTACCGCCGCGAAGTCGATCCGAAGGTCGACTACTTCGTGTCCGAGCGCGCCGCGGCCTCCGTCGACGTCTATCCCCTGCGCAAGGTCCGGTTGGCGGGGGGCGCGGAGTACGACTTCGCGAACGGGTGGTGGGGATCGGCCGAGGCGAGTGCCAGCTACACCGACCGTCGCTGGTACGGCACGGTCGAGGCTCGGCGGTACCGGCCGTTCTTTGACCTCTGGACCATCTGGGGCGCCTTCAGTCCGGTTCCGTTCCGGGCG
>JANPEL010000375.1:0-13213 GCA_031431925.1 Gemmatimonadota bacterium
CATGGACATCGCGGCACCCGCCGCCCCGACACCGAGGGCCGCGCCAGTGAAAGACACGATGAAGATGCCAATGCCGAACACGCCCCCCCAACGGGACTGATCCGGCCATGCTCAAGCGCCTCATCGACTGGTCGATCACCAACCTGCTGCTCGTCTCCCTCTTCACCCTCGCCGCCATCGCCGGCGGGGTCTGGGCGGTTCAACACACCCCACTCGATGCGCTGCCCGACTTGAGCGACGTCCAGGTCATCGTGCAGGCCGAGTACAACGAGCAAGCCCCCCGCATCGTGGAGGATCAAGTCACCTACCCGATCGCCGCGGAGATGCTCAAGGTACCTGGCTCCCGCACGGTCCGCGGCTACTCCTTCTTCGGCATCTCGTTCGTGTACGTGATCTTCGAGGACGGGACCGACCTCTACTGGGCCCGCTCCCGAGTGCTCGAATACCTCAGCGGCATCAAGGGCAGGCTGCCCCCGAATGTTACGCCGACGCTCGGCCCGGACGCGACCGGCCTCGGGTGGGTGTACCAGTATGCCCTGCAGGACACCTCCGGGCGGAAGAGCCTCGCCGAGCTGCGCAGCATCCAGGACTGGTACCTCCGCTACGCGCTCACCGCCGTCCCAGGCGTCTCCGAAGTCGCGGCGATTGGCGGGTTTGAAAAGCAGTACCAAGTCGATCTCGACCCATCCAAGTTGCTGGGGTATCGGATTCCGATCACGGCGGTGATGACCGCCATCCAAAACGCCAACGCCGACATCGGGGCGATGGTGGTCGAGCTCTCCGAGCGCGAGTACATGGTGCGAGGACTCGGCTACCTCAAGTCGCTCGCCGACATCGAGAACGTGGTGGTGGGCGCCACTCAGAGCGGGACTCCGATCCGGGTCGCCGAACTGGGCCGGGTCAGTGTCGGGCCCGCGGTCCGGCGCGGCATCGCCGAGCTCGACGGCCGGGGCGACGCGGTGGGCGGAATCGTGGTCATGCGCTTCGGCGAGAATGCGCTTGCCACCATCGGGCGGGTGAAGGACAAGATCAAGGAGATCCAGCCAGGACTGCCCCAAGGGGTGGTGCTCACTCCGGTGTACGACCGAAGCGACCTGATCCACCGGGCCATCGCAAACGTTCGCGAGACGCTGATTGAGGAGAGCCTGATCATCGCGGCGGTGTGCCTCATCTTCCTGCTGCACGCGCGGTCGGCGCTGGTGGCCATCCTCACCCTGCCGCTCGGCATCCTGATGGCCTTCATTGCGATGCGCTGGGTCGGCGTAGGCGCCGACATCATGTCGCTCGGCGGCATCGCGATCGCGATCGCAGAAATGGTCGATGCCGCGGTCGTGATGATCGAGAACATGCACAAGCATCTGGAGCGCGCGGTGGATGCCAAGGAGCGCGCCGCCGGGCGGAGTGCCACCGGCAAGTCCATCGACACTTCGATCCTGACCACGGCGGAACGCTGGACCGTGGTTCGGGAGTCGTCCAAGGAGGTCGGGCCGGCTCTCTTGATTTCGCTGCTGATCATCACGGTGTCGTTCCTGCCGGTGTTCACCCTCGAAGGGCAGGAGGGGCGGTTGTTCAAGCCGCTCGCCTTCACCAAGACCTTCGCGATGGCTGCGGCAAGTCTGTTGTCGGTGATGCTCGTCCCTGTCACGATGGGACTCTTCATCCGGGGCAAGATCTACCGGGAGCGCGCCAACCCGATCAACCGTTGGCTGATGGCGGTGTATCGCCCCGTCATCACGTTCGTGCTGCAGCGCCGGTGGCCGGTGGTGGGAGCCGCCGTGGTGGCCCTCGTCCTCACCGTCATCCCCTGGTCGCGGATCGGAGGCGAGTTCATGCCGCCGCTGGGCGAGGGCACCATCCTGTTCATGCCTACGACCTTGCCCGGCGTCAGCGTGGCGCGGGCAAGGGAGATCCTGCGCATCCAGGACGGCATCCTCAAGAGTTTTCCGGAAGTGGACCACGTCTGGGGCAAGGCGGGCCGGGCCAATACCGCGACCGACCCGGCGGGGCTCGACATGTTCGAAACCACCATCACCATGAAGCCCGAATCGGAATGGCGGAAGGGGATGACCTATGACGGGCTGGTGGCGGCGATGGACTCGGCGGTAAAGCTTCCCGGAATCACCAACGCCTGGACCATGCCGATCAAGGCCCGGATCGACATGCTCGCAACCGGAATCCGCACCCCGGTGGGGATCAAGATCTTCGGGCCTGACCTCGCCGAGCTCGAACGACTGGGCAAGGAGGTCGAACGGGCGTTGCAAATGGTGAGGGGGACCCGGAGCGCCTTTGCGGAGCGAGCAGTCTCCGGGTACTACCTCGACATCGACATCGATCGTGCGGCGGCAGCGCGGCACGGCCTCAACGTGGGCGACGTGCAGACCGTGATCGCGACCGCCGTGGGCGGCATGGTGATTACGCAGACCGTGGAGGGGCGCGAGCGCTATGGCGTCCGGATCCGCTATCCGCTGGAACTGCGGGACAGCCCGGAGCGGCTCGCCTCGGTCCTGATCCCTATTGTGCATGGAATCGGGAGCAGTGCTCGCACCGGGGGGAGGATGGCGGGAGCCCCGATGGGCGCGCCTGCCCTCGCGAGTGGAGGGGAGGCCTTCGTCCCGCTGGGGCAGATCGCCACCATCCAGCAGGTGGCCGGCCCGATGGTCGTGCGCACCGAGGGAGCTCAGCCCACCGCCTGGGTCTACGTGGACGTCGCCGGACGCGACATCGAAGGCTATGTGGCCGATGCCAAACGGCAGGTGGAGAGCACCGTGATGCTCCCAGCCGGCTATACGCTGGTCTGGAGCGGCCAGTATGAGTACATGCAGCGGGCCAAGGAGCGGATGAAGCTGGTCATCCCCGCTACGCTCGCCATCATCTTCCTCCTGCTCTATTTCAACTTCAAGAGCGTGGTGGAATGCCTGATCGTGATGCTTTCCGTCCCCTTCGCCCTCGTCGGTGGCATCTGGTTCATCTGGGCCCTTGGGTACAACTGGTCGGTAGCGATGGCAATCGGATTCATCGCGCTCGCCGGTGTCGCGGCGGAAACTGGCGTGGTCATGCTCACCTACCTCGATCATGCCTGGGCGGCGCGCCGGGCGGCGGGCGGTCGACCCACGCTTCGAGACCTCTACGAGGCGGTGATGGAGGGGGCGGTGGACCGGGTCCGCCCGATGATGATGACGGTCACGGCAACCATGTTGGGCTTGCTCCCGATTCTCTGGGGATCCGGTGCCGGCGCCAGCGTCATGAAGCGGATCGCGGCCCCCATGGTCGGGGGGATGATCAGCAGCACCGTGTTGACGTTGGTCGTGATTCCGGCATTTTACTCGCTCTGTAAAGAGCGAGACGTCCGGTCATTGGAAACGGACGGCGAACCGGTACCGGCGGGCCTGGCTCCGAAGGCGTAGCCACGAGAGTCCGATCTGGGCTGACCTGCTCCCAGGCAAGCGACCCGCCGCCTCTCACCGATCTCAAGAATCCTTAACACCATTTCATCCCTTCGATCGATACCAGGGCTTTCCGCACCGAGAGTATGCTGCGGGCACTCGATCCGGTCGAGGGGACGGCGGACGGGTGGAGTCACGGCGTACGCCATGCGACGCGGCCCCGGTCCGGGGCATCCGACTCGACCGGCGCAAAGGGGGAGATTGCCAATGGTCTGGAACGATCGCGCCGACCTTTACCGGGCAACATCCTCGGGCGGCGGTCATCCTCGACAAACCTCCCTATGACCCGTTTCACGGCGCTCTGGTGCCGGATCTCGTGGCTGGCGGCGGGTCTGTCAGCCACGGTTCCGGGCCTCGCGCTGGCTCATCCGTTTTTGCGGCGGTCAGTTCCCGCGGCGTTCGACACCCTCGCCGGTGGCCCGGCCCAGCTCCGCCTCGTATTCAGCGAGCCGATCGAGCTTCGCTTTGCCAAGGTGGAACTGGTGGGTCCCGATGGCACGCTCGGGTTTCTTCCCGGGCTTGCCGCGGTTCCCGATTCCCTCGGCACTCTGACGGTGCCGGTCGGCCGGGTGCTCCCGCCTGGAGGCTACCTCGTGCGGTGGCAGGCGGCAGGGGATGACGGGCACGTCGTCCGAGGCGAATATGGCTTCACGGTGGTGGGAGACCAAGGCGGCGGTGAGGCCGCCGGCAAGGTGGTCACTCCAGGCGCCGGACCGGTGCACGAAATTCAGCACCCCAGTTCCGCGCCGATCAGCGGCGGGTTCGACGCCAGTAGCCCCGCGTTCGTCGCCATGCGGTGGACGATGTATCTGGGGCTGCTCGCGATGATCGGATCGATCGTCTTCCAGGGGATCGTGTTGGTGCGGGTCCGTCGCCGGGGATGCGAGGCAAGCCTTCGCGTCGCCGACAAGATTGAGCCGCGGGTGGCCAGGCTCGGCCTGGCGGCGACCGGGCTCTTCCTGGTGACCGTGGCCGGCAGGCTGTTCGCCCAGTCAGGGTCGATGCACGGCGCTGACTTTCTCAATTCCGGGCTCCTCGCCGGCATGATCGCCCACACGATGTGGGGTTGGAGCTGGATGGCGCAACTCGCCTTGGGCGCCGTCGCCTTCGCCGGCTTTCGGCAAGCGGCACGAGGGCAGGGCGGGTGGGGCGGCCTCCGGGTCATCGGGCTCCTGCTGGCCTTCACGCCGGCTTTTGCCGGGCACGCGATTGCCGCCGAGCGGTGGATTCCTGTTGCCGTGCTGGCCGACGGCATTCACGTGCTGGGGGCCTCAGGGTGGCTCGGAACCCTAGCCGTGCTGGTGGTCGTTGGTCTGTCCGCGGCGCTGGGGTTGCCGGAATCCGACCGCGGTCCGGTCGCCGCGGATCTGGTGAACGCTTTCTCGGCGGTGGCCCTGGTATCCGCGGGGACGGTGGTCGCGTCGGGTGCGTTTTCCGCGCTCGTGCACACCGGGCGAGTCGCCGATCTGTGGGAAACAGCCTACGGCCAGGTCCTTCTTCTCAAGCTGGGCGTCCTTTCGGTGGTCGCCGGCACCGGCGCCTACAATTGGCGCCGGGTTCGTCCGGTCTTGGGCGACGAAACCGGCGCCCGGCGGATTCGCCGCTCGGCGACGGTCGAGCTCATGGTCGCGGTCATAGTACTGCTGATAACGGGGGTGCTCGTTGCGCTTCCCACACCGCTCGCGGCGCGCGGTCCTTGAGATCGTGCTCGTCGCGGGCTCGACAATGAAAGGAAAGCCACTGTGTTGTCACTACCTGCAGGTCATCGGATGCTTTCGTCGTGTCCCCCCGGCCGAGCCCGCCGTCCCGTTCGGGCGGCACTCAGCCTCGTCCTTCTGGCGGCCGCCTGCGGCCCGAAAGCCGAGAAAGCCCAGAGCCGGCATGTCAATGACCGGTGACGCGGATCGCGACTTTCTGCGGATGATGAGCGACCACCACAAAGGGCTCATCGCGATGGCCCATGAATCGATGGAGAAGGGGCGCGGCACGACCCAATCCCGCGCTGATGCAGGCCGATTGGATGCCAAGCAGGACCGGGAAATCGAGCAGATGGTGTGGATCCTCGACGCGAACTACCACGATCCGTATGAGCCCAAGGTCCGGGCGGTAGACCAGGCGGCGGTTGATTCGCTGCAGATGCACTCCGGCCCGGCCTACGCGGCCGAGTTTTATCGAAGGGTCGTCGCTCACCACCGCCGGGCGATCGCGATGGTTGACGAATACCTCCCCAGGGCGGTACGAGCCGACGTGAAGGCGATGGCGGCAAAGATGGCAAAGGACCAGATGGCGGAGCTTCAGGAATTCGAGCGGAAAGCTGGTACCGCGACCAATCGCGGCGGGCGCGAGGGCTAGAACTAAACTCAGCCGTTTGATTGATTGAGGGGCTCGCCCGTTCCGGGTATGATCCCATCGGTTGAGAATCGATTTCACGGCGGGGGCCGAACAAGCGTCCGGAATGGATAGAAGCCCCCGCATGGGCGTGGGAACCCCCTCCCTCGCCTTGAACGCCGAGTCCTTCGGATCGTCACCGAGCAGCCCGCCACCACCCCAACCAGAGGATCAACCAATGTCCGACCACCGCGCAGAGCCAGCCTCCGCTCGTCAGGGCACTGAGTGGACCTGTCCAATGCACTCGGAGGTTCGCACCAAGGAGCCGGGCCGCTGCCCGACCTGCCGGATGAACCTGGTGAAGGTCGAATAATGACCCCAGAATCGAGACGGTCGGCCCGGCTCGCGTTGATTTCACTCTGAAGGAGGAACGATCATGAGTTGTTGTAGCGATGTGATGCAGCCCATCAAGGCGTCGTCGTGTTGTACGCCGCAAGATACCGCGGCCCACGCCGCACGCATGATCCGCGACTCGGGATGCGGCTGCGCGCCAGTCGTGGACAATACCGAAGACCTGAAGCTGGTCGGCGTCGTCACCGAGCGCGATGTGTGTTGCGGGGTCGCGGCCGATGACCGGCGGGCGTCCGAGGTGCGGGTCGAGGAGATCATGCGGCCCGTCTCGGCGTGCTGCGGCGCCGAGGAGCCGGTTGAAGCGGGACGCCGAAAGCTTCACGAGCAACGCGCGACGAGCTTGCCCGTCGTGGACAAGGCCGGCTGTTGCTGCGGCACCGTCAGCGCCCATCGTGTCGACCGATCGTAACGGGTCGCGCCGACCTGCCGTTTCGCTACCGGTGTCCGGAGCAAAGGCAACTGGACCATGCGTCCTGGCGATCAACGGCGGTTCGTCGAGCATCAGGTTCGCGCTCTACCAGGCAGGCGACCCTCTGCGGCGGCTGGTCGATGGGAAGATCGATCGCATTGGCGGGCGGAGCACGACCGTGACCGTCAACGGCCCGGGTGCCACCCCGCCGGTTTCCCGCCGGCTTGCCGCGGCCGACCATCGCGACGCGGTGGGTTTTCTGCTTGACTGGCTCGAGGCGGAACCGGCTTTCGGCTCGGTCAAAGCGGTCGGGCACCGGGTGGTCCATGGCATGAAGCACGCCGTACCGGAGCGGGTCACGCCGAAGCTCCTCACGGAACTGCGCCGGATCAGGCCGTATGCCCCCGATCACCTGCCGCGCGAGATCGGGCTGATCGAGGCGGTCAGGCGCCGACACCCGCACCTACCCCAGGTGGCGTGCTTTGACACGGCCTTTCATCGCACCATGCCGCAGGTTGCCAAGTGGCTGCCGATCCCGCGGCGGTACGCGGCGAAGGGAGTCGAGCGCTACGGCTTCCACGGCCTATCCTTCGCCTATTTGATGGAGGAGCTCAGCCGCATCGACCCCGGGGCCGGGTCGGGCCGGGTGATCCTCGCCCATCTTGGGAACGGCGCCAGCCTGGCCGCCGTGCGGGACGGCCAAAGCATCGATACCAGCATGGGTTTCACGCCCACCGGGGGACTCGTGATGAGCACCCGGAGCGGCGATCTGGATCCCGGTCTGGCGTACTACCTCGCACGCACCGAGCAGATGACCGCGGCGCGGTTTCAGCGGATGGTGACCCGCCAATCCGGGCTCCTGGGCGTCTCCGGCTTGAGCTCCGACCTGCGGGACTTGTGCGCCCGCGAAGCCTCCGACGTCGCCGCGGCAGAGGCGGTGGAACTGTTCTGCTACCAAGTGAGGAAATGGATCGGCTCCTTTGCCGCGGCGCTGGGCGGATTGGACACCCTCGTCTTCACCGCGGGCATCGGCGAAAACGCACCAGAGATCCGGAAGCGGATCTGTGACGGCCTCGCCTTTCTCGGCATTACTCTCCACCAGCAACGCAATGCGAGGAACGCCCCGGTCGTGAGCCGCCCGGGCTCGCCGGTCACGGTGCGGGTCATCCGCACCGACGAGCAACTCATGATCGCGAGGTCCGTCGTTCGCGTCGTCAATCTCGGTTCAACTCGGGGCACGTGAACCATGACCACCAGCACCCTCACCCCCGACCTGCTCCGCCGGATGGACGCCTACTGGCGGGCTGCCAACTATCTGTCGGTCGGCCAAATCTACCTGTACGACAACCCGCTATTGAGGCGGCCGCTGACCCTCGCAAACGTGAAGCGGATCCTGCTGGGGCACTGGGGCACGACCCCGGGCCAGAACTTCATTTACGTGCACTTGAACCGGGTCATCACGAAGTACAGCCTGAACATGATATACGTCTCCGGCCCCGGGCACGGCGGCCCGGCGGTCGTCGCGAACACCTACCTGGAGGGCACCTACACCGAGATCTATCCGATCATCAGCCGGGATGAGGCCGGCCTGGGGAAGCTGTTTCGCCAATTCTCATTTCCAGGGGGGATTCCCAGTCATGCCTCGCCGGAAACGCCCGGCTCGATCCACGAGGGCGGGGAACTCGGCTACTCCCTCAGCCATTCATTCGGAGCGGTCTTCGACAATCCCGATCTGATCGTCGCCTGTGTCATCGGCGACGGCGAGGCGGAGACGGGGCCCCTGGCCACCGCATGGCATTCCAACAAGTTCCTCGATCCGGTAACGGACGGGGCCGTGCTGCCGATCCTCCACCTCAATGGCTACAAGATCGCCAGCCCGACCCTCCTCGCGCGAATCACCCGCGAAGAATTGGAGCAGTTGCTGCGTGGCTACGGCTGGACGCCGTACTTCGTCGAGGGGCATGAGCCCGGCGCGATGCACGAGGCGATGGCCGCAACCCTCGACACGGCGATTGAGCAGATCAAGCGGATCCAGCGTGACGCCCGTACTCAGGGCAGCGCCGAGCGTCCGCGTTGGCCGATGATCGTCCTCAATTCGCCGAAGGGGTGGACCGGGCCCAAGGTAGTCGACGGCCGTCAGGTCGAGGGCACGTTCCGGTCGCACCAAGTGCCGCTCCACCCAGCCACCCATCCCGACCACCTCGCCCTGTTGGACGATTGGCTGAGGAGCTACCGGCCCGACGAGCTCTTTGATGCCGCGGGCCGGCTGAGTCCGGAACTGGCGGATCTTGCGCCCACGGGCCAGCGGCGCATGGGCGCGAACCCCCACGCCAATGGCGGCATCCTGCTCCGCGACTTGCGGCTGCCGGACTTTCGGGACTACGCGGTCGCCGTGCCCTCGCCGGGCGGTCATGGAATCGGTGACACCCGGGTGCTCGGGCCCTTTTTGCGGGACGTGGCCACGCTGAATAGCGCGGAACGAAATTTCCGGGTCTTTGGGCCGGACGAAACGATCTCCAATGGCCTCGAGGCCCTCTTCGAGGCAACCAACCGGCAATGGGACGCCGCGACGGCACCCACCGACGACTTCCTCGCGCCCACGGGACGCGTCCTGGAAATGCTGAGCGAGCACCAATGCGAAGGGTGGCTCGAGGGCTACTTGCTCACCGGGCGCCATGGCGTCTTCAACTGCTACGAGGCGTTCGTCCATATCGTCGACTCGATGTTCAACCAGCACGCCAAGTGGCTCAAGGTCACCTCGCACCTGCCGTGGCGGCGGAAGATCGCCTCGCTCAATTACCTCCTGACATCGCATGTCTGGCGGCAGGACCACAATGGCTTTACGCATCAGGACCCCGGCTTCCTCGACGTCGTCATGAACAAGAAGGCGGAGATCGTCCGGGTGTACCTCCCGCCGGATGCCAACTGCCTGCTCTCGGTCATGGACCACTGTCTCCGGAGCCGCCATTACGTCAACGTTGTGATCGCCGGCAAGCACCCGGCTCCGCAGTGGCTGGCGATGGAGGATGCCGTCAAGCACTGTATCGAGGGCGCCGGCATCTGGCAGTGGGCCAGCAACGACCAGGGGGGGTCGCCTGACGTGGTGATGGGCTGCTGTGGCGACGTCCCGACGCTGGAGACCCTGGCCGCCGTCTCCCTGCTGCGGGAGCATCTGCCCGACCTGAAGATCCGGGTGGTCAATGTCATCGACCTGATGAAGCTGCAGCCGCCGCGCGAGCACCCGCACGGCTTGAGCGACGCCGCGTTCGATGCCCTCTTCACCACCGACAAGCCGATTGTGTTTGCCTTCCATGGGTATCCTTGGTTGATCCACCGGCTGACGTACCGCCGGACCAACCATGAGAACCTGCATGTCCGCGGCTATAAGGAAGAAGGCACGATCACCACGGCGTTTGACATGACCGTGCTGAACGATCTGGATCGTTTCCACCTGGTGATGGACGTGATCGACCGCCTGCCTCAGACGGGCGATCGGGGCGCCGCCCTGAAACGGCGGCTCCTGGACAAATTGGGCGAGCACAAGCGGTTCATCGGCGAGTACGGACAGGACCTGCCGGAAATCCGCGACTGGCGCTGGGGCGGGGCGCGATGAGCCAGCCGCTCCCGATGGTCTACCTCGTCCGCCACGGCGATACCGCCTGGACGCAGACCGGACAGCATACCGGCCGGACCGACCTTCCCTTGATCGAGCCGGGCGAACGCCAGGCAATCGAGCTCCGCCCCCGCCTCATGGCACTCTGCGCCGATCGGATCATCTCGAGCCCGCTCCGGCGCGCCCGCCAGACCGCCGAGCTCGCGATGCCGGACGCTGTGATCGAGGCGGACGACGATTTGATGGAGTGGGATTACGGCGCCTACGAAGGAAGGCGCACCGCCGAGATCGAACGGGAGCGCCCCGGCTGGCGCCTGTTCCGAGACGGCAGTCCCGGTGGCGAAACGCTCGAGGCGGTGGGCGCCCGCGCGAGCCGGGTTATCGGCCGGATTCGGGCGAGCGGCGGCACGGTGCTCCTGTTTGGGCACCGGGAGATCCTCCGCATTCTTGCGGTGCGCTGGGTCGGGCTCCCGCCCGTTGAAGGGCGCGGCCTGCAGCTCGCCACCGCGTCATTGAGCCTCCTGGGGTACGACCACGACATCACTGAGCCGGTGATCCACACCTGGAATGATCGGGTGACGGCTTGGTCGGCAGCGGGCGTCACGGACAACCCCGGTAGCCGGACCGAACCATGAGACCCGTCCGTCTGATTCCACACTGGGAGGAGGGCCGATGAAAACGAGCGTTATTGATGTGCAGGGCGTGCTATCGGCGTTGGGCGTCGATGAGGTGGAAGCGCGGCTTGGCGACGTGCCAGGCGTCAAGAGCGTGACCGTGAATTTCGCGGCCGGAAGCGCGACCGTGCGCTACGACGAAACCGAACTCGACGTCGCTGACATTAAGGCCGCCGTGCATCGACTCGGGCGCCACGAGGCCCCCGAACCGGCTCCATCGGCGGCCGCTCCGACCACGCCGGCCGCTCCTGGAGGCGGAGGGTACGAAGGCCACTCGGCACCGGGCGGCCAACCACCGCCGGCCACTGGGTCAACGCCGGCCGCTCCGACCCCGCCGCCCGCTCCTGGAGGCAGCGGTCACGAGGGCCACGCGGCCCCGGGTGACCACCCCCCCATGGCCGCCGACATGGCATACGAGATGGGCCATAGCGGCAAGGACCTGCCCGCCATGGTGCGCGACATGCGCAATCGCTTCTGGATCTGCTTGGCCTTTACGATACCCATCTTCGTCTACGCTCCGATGGGAGGCTTCTTCACACCGCCGGCACCCCCCTTCGGACTCGAACTCAACCTGTGGCTCTTCTTCCTTGCCAGCGGAGCCATTCTCTATCCCAGCTGGACGTTCTTCGTCGCCGCCTGGCGGGGGCTCAGGACCGGCACTCTTGGCATGGCGTTGCTGGTCGTCTTGAGTGTCGGCACCGGGTATCTCTTCAGCGTCGGCAGCACCTTCTTCTTCAAGGGAGGCGGGCAGTTCTTTGAAGCCGCGGCCGTGTTGCTGGTCTTCATCCTGCTGGGCCACTGGTTGGAAATGAGGGCCCGCGCGGGCGCCTCGTCCGCGATCAAGGCGCTGATGGATCTCACGCCCGCGAAGGCCTCCGTTCGCCGGAACGGCGTGGAGGTGGAAGTGCCGACGGCGGACGTCGTAGCGGGCGACATCATCGTGATCCGGCCCGGCAACAAGATTCCCGTTGACGGCGTCGTGGAGACCGGGGAGTCGCTGGTCGACGAATCGATGCTCACCGGCGAATCGATGCCGGTCCAGAAGGGGCCCGGCGCCACGGTGATCGGCGCGACCATCAACAAGAGAGGCAGTTTTCAATACCAGGCGACCAAGGTCGGAGCCGACACCGCGCTGGCCCAGATCGTGAAGCTGGTGCAGGAGGCGCAGAACTCGAAGGCGCCGGCCCAACTCCTGGCGGACCGGGCGGCGCAATGGCTGGTGATTGCCGCGATCGCGATCGGCCTCACGACGTTCGCGGTGTGGTTCTGGGTGATCGGACAGTCGCTCCTGTTCGCGGTGACGCTCACCATCACCGTCTTCGTGATCGCCTGCCCGGACGCCCTCGGCCTCGCCACGCCGATGGCGGTGATGGTCGGCACCGGCCTTGGCGCGACCAAAGGGATTCTCTTCAAGAACGCCTCGGCGCTCGAAGACGCCACCAAGCTCAACGTCATCGTGTTCGACAAGACCGGGACGCTGACCATCGGCCAGCCGGAGGTCGTGGAGATCGTCCTGGCGGATGGGGTCACCGAGGACCTGGTGCTGACGGCCGCCGCGGCCGTCGAGCAGGGCTCCGATCATCCACTGGCCCAGGCCATCCTCCGCCGGGCGGCCCACCTCACGGTCGCGCCGGCCACCGGATTTGAAAGCCTCGACGGCATGGGCGCGCGGGCCGAGACCGGCGGCGGCCCGGTGTTCCTGGGCAACCGTCTCTTGATGGATACCCAGAAGCTCGCGCTTGGCCGCCTGGAAACGGACGCCACCCGCCTGCAGGGCGACGGCCGCACCGTCGTGCACGTGGCTCAGGCCGCACGCGTCATCGGCTTGGTTGCCATTGCCGATGCGATCCGGCCAACCTCCAAGGCAGCGGTCGCCAAGCTGCGGGAGCGCAAGATCGACGTGGTCATGCTGACCGGCGACAATGCGGCCACGGCCAAGCGCATCGCGTCGGATCTTGGCATCGACACGGTGTTGGCCGACGTGTTGCCGGGCCAGAAGGCCGAGAAGGTGAAAGAGCTGCAGGCCACCGGCAAACGGGTCGGGATGGTGGGCGATGGGGTCAACGACGCGCCGGCACTCACCCAGGCCAACGTGGGGTTCGCGATCGGCGCCGGCACCGATGTCGCGATGGAGAGCGCCGATGTCGTGTTGATGAAGAGCGACCCCTATGACGTCGTCGCCGCCATCGAGCTGTCGCGCGCCACGTTGCGCAAGATGCATCAGAATCTGTGGTGGGCGGTGGGCTATAACGTGATCGCCTTCCCGCTCGCCGCGGGCGTCTTGTACCCCTTCGTCCTGAGTCCCGAGGTGGCAGCCCTGTCGATGTCCGGCAGC
>JANPEL010000376.1:0-15513 GCA_031431925.1 Gemmatimonadota bacterium
GTGCCCGTCACCTGAAGCAAGAAGAAGAGGCCGACCACTACTCGTAACGAAGGGCGTCGATCGTGTTCAGATTCGCGGCCCGCCGGGCCGGCCACAAGCCGAAGAACAGTCCGACGACTGCGCTGAAGGCGAAGGCCACGATTACGGCAGTGGGCGAAATGAGCGTATTCCACCCGAGCAGTTTGGACATGGCCCGGGCACTCCCGGCACCCACCAGGACCCCAAACGCCCCGCCCATCAGGCAGAGCACGACGGCTTCGATCAAGAACTGGCTCATAATGTTGAGCCGGGTGGCGCCGAGGGCCCGGCGGACTCCGATTTCCCGGGTTCGTTCGGTAACCGACACCAACATGATGTTCATGATCCCGATGCCGCCGACGACCAACGACACGGCCGCGATACTGGCCAAGAGAACGCCGAACACCTCGGTGGCCTGCTGCTGGGTGGCCAAGATTTCCTGTTGATTGCGGATCTGGAAGTCGTTCTCCCCGCCGGGCCGGATCTTGTGCTCCCGCCGGAGGATCCGCTCGATGTCGACCATCCCCTGCTCGAGCGGCACGTCCTCCTTGACCTTCAGGCTGACCTGCCGAATCCGATCGGTGCCCATCAACCGGAACCTGGCGGTATTGAGCGGGATGAGGATCTGCTCGTCAGGATTCTGCCAGGACATGGCGGCGCCCTTCTTGGCCAACACGCCGATGACCTCAAACGTCTGGCCGCCGATGCTGATCAACTGCTTGAGCAGTGCGGCTGGATTGACATTGAGCATTTCCGGCACCGAGCTGCCCAACACGGCGTAGCGCTGGCGGGCGCCGTCGTCGCCGGTGGTGAACATTTGGCCGTACAGAATCGTAAAATTCTTGACCGGAAGAAAATTCGGCGTGGTGCCGACGATATTCACGTTCAAGTTCTGGTTACTGTATCCGACCGTCATGCTTCTCGACAATTCCGGGACGACGTCGGAAATGAGGTGGGCGTCCTCTCGGAGTGCATCGGCATCATCAACCGTCAGGCTAACGCGGACATCGGACGAGCGGCCGCCGAAGAACGACTGCCCTGGATACACCGTCAGCACATTCGCACCGAGCGCGTTGATTCGGTCCTCGACCGCCTTTTGCGCTCCGCTGCCCAATGCGACCACCGCAATGACGGCGCCGACGCCGATCACGATGCCGAGCATCGTCAGGGCCGCACGCAGCTTATTGGCGCGGATGCTCGAGAGCGCCACTTTGACCGTTTCACCGATGATCATGGCCGGGCTCCGGTTGACGGGCGGGCGCCACCAGCCGGGGCCGCGGTGGTGGTGGTCGAACGCATCCCGGGCACCGCGCCGCCGCCGGTCATGTTCGTCATCCGGTTGCGGAATTCTTCCTGCTGCTGAACCATGCTGGCGCTCGGGAGCACCAAGACGGAATCGGTCGCGGTCAGACCACTCACGATCTCGCTGTAGTCGAGATCGGTCAGACCGGTCCGCACCATCAGGGGCGTCGCCTGTCCGCCTCGCATCACGAACACGATGTAGTTGCCGCCGAACTGGAAGTCATTGCCGCCTCCGGTCCGGGGCCGGCCGCCGCCCGCGCCGCCGCGGCCACCGGCTCGCATCATCTGCTGCATGATCTGCTGCTCACTCGCCGTCAGCGTCCCACCGCTGAACCGTTTCTGAAAGATGGCCCGGATTTGCGCCTGGGTCACACCGGGGGGCAGGGTGATGGTCCGCCCGTCCGGCGTGGTCATCGTATTGGCCCCAGCCGCGGCCGGCTTGGCGGCCTCACCTTCCGGCTTTGCCGAGTCACGGGGAGCGTTTCGGGCCGCCAGTTCCTTGCCTGAGTCGGCCTCTGCCTGAGCGGCCTGCAGCATCGGCTGCAGGGCCTCCGCGCTGATCCCGAGAACCGAGGCCGCCGAGGCGACGTCGCGCTGGGTCCGGAGCGCGGCGTTGGGCACCGCCAAGACACTGTCCCGGCGTCCAATGTGGAGTTCGACATCGGCGTTCATACCCGGCTTGAGGAGGCCATTCCGATTGTCGATCCGGACCAACACCGGAAACATGGTCACGTTCTGGGCAGTCTCGGCCTGGGGCTCGATCTTGAGCACCTCACCGGTGAAGGGCTGATTCGGATAGGCGTCGACCGTCACCGTGGCCCGAAGACCAGCCCGGATCTTCCCGATATCGGTTTCGTCGACCAGCGTCCGCACCTGAACCAAGTTCAAGTCGGCCATCTTGAGGAGCACGGTCCCGCCGCCGACATCCCGGGTCGGCGAGGAAATAACCTGGCCCCGCTCGACGTTCTTGGCGATGATGGTCCCGGTGATCGGCGCGAGCACGTCGGTATCCTCCATCGCGATTCGGGCGTTCTCGACCTCGACCTGGGCCCGGACCACTTCGGCCTTGGCGTTGGCCAGGGCCAACACCGCCGACTCGTGCTCCTGCTCGGTGATGGACTGCGACTTGAACAGTTCGTCGGAGCGCCGCCGCTGGGCGTCGGCGTTCTGGAGCCGGGCTTTCCCGACGTCGAGGTTGGCTTCGGCCTGATTGACCGTATTCCGGGGGCCGCGCTGGTCGACCCGTACCAGCAACTGGCCCCGAGTCACCATCGATCCAGTCTCGACCTTCATGTCGAGAATCTCACCGGACGCCTTGGACTTGACCTCGACCACGGTATCGGGGAGGACGGTGCCGGTGGCTCGCGCCGACACCACGATGTCGCGGCGTTCGATCGGAACTGACTGGTAGACGACCAGCTTCACTTCCTCTTTCTTACATCCGAGGACCACCATCGCCGCCAACGGCGCCCAGGTCCACCCACGAGTAGCCATCGTTACTTCTCCGTCATGAAGTCGCGCTCGACCTTGCCATCCCGGAGGTGGACTTGGCGATGAGCGTGCGCGGCAATATCCAATTCGTGGGTGACCAAGACGATGGTCTGCCCTTCCTTATGCAGCTGGTCGAAGAGCTTGAGGATCTCCTCGCTGGTCTTCGAGTCGAGGTTTCCGGTCGGTTCGTCGGCCAGGATGATGCTCGGGCTGTTGCCGAGCGCCCGGGCAATCGCCACCCGTTGCCGCTGGCCGCCCGACAGCTCGTTCGGACGGTGGGTCATCCGTTCGGCCAATCCGACCCGGGTGAGCGCCAGCGTTGCCGCCGCCTTCCGCTCCTTCGAACCGACGCCCGCGTACACCATCGGCAGCTCGACGTTCTGGAGCGCCGTGGCCCGGGGGAGCAGGTTGAACGTCTGGAACACGAACCCGATTTCCTTGTTCCGGATCCGGGCCAGTTGATCGTCGCCCAAGTCCGAGACCCGGTACCCGTTGAGCCAGTACTCGCCCATGCTCGGGGTGTCGAGGCAGCCAATCATGTTCATCAGCGTTGATTTGCCGGAGCCCGAGGGCCCCATGATGGCCACGAACTCGTTCCGCCGGATGGTCAAGTCAACCCCGCGCAGGGCCCGCACCGTCTCGCTGCCCATGACGTATTCACGTTCCAGGTTCCGCACGACGATGACCGCGTCCCGCGGGACCTCGATCGGCAGGATGGCCATCCGCTCGGCGGTGGTCCCGATATCGGCAGTCGTCATAGTTTCCGTCCAATCAAGGCCTGGATCTGCGCTTTGGCCCGGAGGTAATCGAACCGGGCGGTCACCGCGTCGACCTCGGCCTGGGTAAGAGATTCCTGGGAAGTGAGCACATCGACGATCGTCGCAACCCCGAGGCGGTACCGCTCCTGCTGCACTCGAACGTCTTCGGTGGCCGCGGCAAGACTCGTTTGGGAAATGCCGGTCCGGACCCGCGCCGCGTCCAGCTCGGCCAGCCGGGTGGTCAGACTCGCCAACACTTGGCGCCGGGCCTCGTTGGCAGTGGCCTCGGCGGTTTCGGCGGTCGAGGTCTGATTGGCGATGTTCTGCTCCCGGGTGAACCGGTTGAACACCGCCCAGTTGACCGTCAAGCTCGCCTGCCGTTGCTGGAGGAACTTGAAGTCGTTCTGTTCGCTCCCGTTGATCGAGTTGGACCCGGCCAGCGTCAGCGTCGGCCAATAGCCGGCCCGCGCCACGCCGATCGAGGCCCTTGCCGCCCGGGCCGCCGCCTCGGCCAACCGCACCTGGGGGGCCCGGGCCATCGCCTCGGAGCGAAGCGCGACGGTATCGAACGCCTCGGTGACCCGATAGAACCCGGAATCGTCGACCGCCGCCGCCGGCCCATCGAGCCCGATCAGCCGGCCGAGATTGGCTTCGGCCGTTGCCAGTTGGGTTGCGGCGTTGATCAATTGAACCCGGGCGTTGCCTAACGTGACGAGCGACCGGAGCGAATCGGAGCGGATCGCGGCGCCGGCCCGGAGCCGGGCAATCGAGACCTTGAGCTGCTCATCGGCTCGGCGGACACTGGCCTCGCGGACCCGGCCCAACTGAGTGGCCGCGAGAACGTCGAAGAACTGATTGGTCGTGAGGAGGCCCTGCTGGAACCGGGCGTCCTCGAGGCCCTCAACGGCCGACTCTCGGTTGGCCCGGGCGGATCGCGATTCAGCCCCCCGCCGGAATCCGTCGAACAGCTCAATCGAACTGTTGACGCTTCCGTTGAAACTCGTGGTGCTCGAATTCGTCGCGACCAGCTGGCCGGTGTTCTGGTCCACCCGCTGACCCTCGGAAAAGAACTCCGCCGCCGAGGTCGACACGTTGAGGTTGGGGAGATAGGCTCCCTTGGACGACCGGACCCGGGCGTCGGCGTTGTTGACCACGCCCATGGCCTGGACCACCCGCGGTTGCACCCGCTCCGACCGCTCAAGGGCCTCGACCAAGGTGACCGCCGGCTTGGTTTGGGCCGCCACTGGTCCGGCCAACAGACCGATCGCGATCAGGGCCCCGAACATCTCGCTACTTGTTGCCATTCTTCACTTCCCGGGCTCGATGCGCGCTGTCGCGCCGAGCTAACATTGCCGCGTATTTAGTCGATTGTTCCGGCGTCAGCGCCGCTCGAATCTCCTGGCGAATGGCCATCCGCTGCTGATCCAACTCGGGATGCTCAGCCCGAATGGCGCGGAACATGGAATCCATGACCGGCTCGTGCCGGCGTAACAACCCGCTGACTGTCTCCTCCTGCTCCGGCGTCAAATCGAGCTCTTGATCGAGCCGGGCCACGTAGCCCTGGCGCCCGTCTTGGCCGTGGTCGGACCGGGAATGGTTGCCCCGATCGGCCAGCATGGTGGCCGCGCCACCGACGAGGCCACCGAGGGCAAACGCCACCGCCAACAGCCGGATGGCGGCCGAACGGGATCGAATCATCGTCCCTCCAGGACCGCGTAGAGGATCTGGGTCTCGCCCGGCGAGCTCGTCGCGGCGTCGAGGATGGCCACTGAAACCGACGGCGCCACCACGACCGGATCCGCGGTTTGGCGTTGCCAGCTCTGCCACAAGGCCACGCCGAGGAAGAAGGCGGCGGCCGCCGCCGCGGTGATCACGCCCGGCCGCGCCCAGGTTGCCAGAATGTCCCACTGCGACGCTCGAGCCGGCAACGTCCCGAGGGTCCCATTCAAGCGGGCCAGAAACAGATCTGGATCGGGCCCTTGATACGCGTCTCGGATCAGCGAGCCCAATTCGCGATCGGGCTCGTTTCCAAATGGCATCTTCTCCATCAGGCCGGTTCCTCCACCAGAGTGGCGAGCGCTTTGCGAAGCGCCCGCCGGGCATGAAACACATAGGAGCGCGCGGTACCCTCGGGTACCTGGAGCACGCTCGCCACTTCCGCGTGACTATAGCCTTCACCGTCGAACATCATGACCGCCACTCGCTGCCGCTCCGGCAACCCGGTCATGGCCGCGTCGATCTTCTCTCGGAGCACGACCCGGCCGGCGTCAGCGTCCGGCAGCCGCCCCCGGCTCGGCAACGATTCGTGCAACGGCTCAGCGTCGCGAACCCGGCGGCGGCGCAGTTGATCGAGCGCGGCGTTGGCCACGATCCGAAGAAACCAGGGCCGAAACGACCGGGCCGGATCGAATCGCTCGATGGCCTGCCAACCGGCGAGCGAGGCGTCTTGGACCACGTCTTCGGCTTCATCCCAATTTCGGAGGAAGGAGTAGGCAACCCGACGAGCAACCACGGCATACGCCATGACCAAGCGCCCATACGCATCGGCATCGCCGGTGCGAGCCGCTTCAGCCCATCCTGATTCGGTCACATCGCTACTACGCGGGTCGGCGGGAATCCGTTGAGGCGGGTTATCCGGGGTGGTCGGCATGATCCCGGCGACGACGCAGGGCTTCAGCGCCGGCAACAACCGCGAGCCAAGTACATACAATACCGAAGGTTATGGCCATAGGACCGGGCAGGACCAAGAACAGCACCCCGATGACGGCGAATCCAATGGCCAGGGGGCCAAAGAGCGCCAGCCGGGCCCCGGCCACCAGGGTGCGCATCGCCAGCACCGAGCGGCTCCCGCGTTCCCGGACCCCCCTGGCATGCCGAGAGCCAGTTGCGGCTGGAATCGACAGGGCCGGCGGAAGGACCCCCCGGAGCCGGCGCGGAGCCCGGACCGGACGGGTCGAGACTTCGGCACTCTGATCCAAATCGCGTCGGAACTGGGCCTCCATCTCATCGGCCAGATCGGGGGCGTCGACCAAAACGTCGAGCTCGTAGTTACTGACTAGGCTCGAATGATTGAGATTGCTGGACCCGATCCTGACCCACCGGCCGTCGGCGACGACCGTCTTGGCATGCAGCATCGGGCCGTTCCATTCGTAGATCCGAACCCCAGCGCGGATCAGATCGCGGTACCCGAACCGGGTCAGGTTCCTCACCAGCGGAATGTCGCTGGTCCCCGGCACCAGCAGCCGGACGTCGACCCCCTCAGTGGCGGCGTCGACCAAATACCGATACAGCCGGCGCGGCGCCACCAAGTAGGCGTCGGTCACCCAGACTCGTTCGGCGGCCGTCGCCAAGAGCAGTTCCGTGACCCGGTAGGCCCGTTCGGTGGCCGGCTCGCCGGCCAACACCCGGACGAACGCGGAACCAGAGACCTCGACCTCGCTCGCAAATTCGTCGTCCGGCAACCGGGGCGCCCCGATGGCCCAAGTCCTCGCAAAGGCCCGGTCGAGCGCCGCCGCCGCCGGTCCATCAACGGAGATCGCGGTATCCCGCCAGGGGAGGCGGCCCCGGGCCGGGTCACCGGCCCACTCGTCTCCGATACAGAAGCCTCCCAGGACGGCCCGGCGGCCATCGGCCACCACCAGCTTGCGGTGGTTGCGGCTCAAGTACGACGGGAGATCGAGCAGCCCTGGGCGGTGGAAGAAATGGATTGAGACGCCGGCGGATTCCAGCAGCTGCCAGAGGGTCCGTTTGGTACCGAAGGACCCGAGCCAATCGACCGAGACTCGAACCTTGACCCCGACGCGAGCCCGAGCCGCCAGGGCCTCCGCGAATCGAAACCCGGTCTCGTCGGACTGGAAGATGTAGTTGTCGAAGTGAATCCACCGCTCGGCCCCAGCAATGAGTCCGAGCATCGCCTCGAACGCCGCCGGCCCGTCAAAGAGCAGGCCGACCCGATTGCCCGGAATTGGACGGCCTCCGGTGGCGCGATCGAAGGCTCGTTCGACCGCGTCGGCCGCCAGGGGATGGGGGCGGCCGCGTGGACTCACGTGAGGCCGAGTCCCAAAGATTTTTCGTGAGGGCGGAGGGCGGCGAGCACGAACCCGATGTGGTCCTCGAGCGGCACCCCGAGTTCCTCGACGCTCCCGTAGACGTCCTCCCGGCTGACACCTCGGGCGAACCCCTTGTCCTTGAGCTTTTTCTTGACGCTCGAGACCTCCAAATCGGCCAGCGAACGGGACGGACGCACCAGCGCACAAGCCACCAAGAAACCCGACAGTTCGTCGACCGCAAACAGCGCCTTGGCCAGTGGCGTGGAACGGGCGACCCCGGAGTAGGTTGCGTGTCCGAGAATGGCCTGTTGCCCGTCGTCGGGAAGGCCGTGCCCGGCGAGGATCCGGACCCCTTCCGCGGGGTGCTCCTCCGTTGCCGAGCGGGAGGGGTTCGGAAACCGTTCGTAGTCGAAGTCGTGCACCAAACCGATGATGCCCCAGTATTCGGGATCGGCGCCGAACTTTCCGGCCATGGAGCGCATCGCGATTTCGACCGCGTACATGTGCTTCCGAAGGGCGTCGGATCCGGTGTATTCGTGAACCAAGGCCAGGGCAGCGGCGCGATCGAGCATGGGAGGACTCAGTGGAGTTGGCCGGTCGGGGGCGGCGGAATCAGGGCGGCCGACAAGGCCACCCGAACCAGGCTTCCGCCCAGGCCGATTTCAAACGCGTAGGTTCCTGGATGCGGGAGCGGCACGTCGAACACCAACACCGCCCCGGCCTCGACTTCGGTAATGCCGGCCGGTGGCTCGCCGAACTGCACGGTGCCGTCCCCACCCATCAGTTCGCGCCCTTGGTCATCGACGAACCGGATCCGCATCGCATGCTCGCCGATCTCGGTGCGTTTGCCTTTGACCCGGAGGACCAGATGGGTCCGCGGGTGGGTAGCCGGAAAGCTGGCCACCCAGACGTGCTGAAAAATCCCCAAGACGGAGAGCTTGCCCTGTTGATCGATCAAGGCGTAGTCGGCCAACACCGCGAAGTCCACGTGCACCGGGGTCAGGCCACCCGGATCGACTTGATCAGGTCGTTCGCTTTAATGGTATCGATGACCTCGAGTCCGGTGGTGACCTGGCCGAACACCGTATGCTTCCCGTCGAGGTGCGCCTGGGGGGAGTGGCACACGAAGAACTGACTCCCGCCAGTGTCCTTCCCGGCATGGGCCATCGAGAGGCTCCCCGTCGCGTGTTTATGGGTATTCAGGTGGCACTCGCACTTGATCTGATAGCCGGGCCCCCCGGTTCCGACCCGGGGATTGTTCGGATCCTTCGAGAGCGGGTCGCCGCCCTGGATCACGAAGTCCGGGATGACCCGATGGAAGCGGGTGCCGTCATAAAAGCCCTCATTGGCGAGCTTCTCGAAGTTGGCCACCGTCTTCGGGGTTTCGGTGTCGAATAACTCGGCCACCATAGTGCCTCGCGCCGTCTCGATTGTAGCGGTTTTCACGGGTCGTTCCTGAGAGAATGTTGGCGGGTAAAGTAAGCTCGGACAGGCCCCGGTGAAACTCGGACCCGGCGGCCTTCGTCAGACCAGACCCAATCCCAGGACCCCCGATGAGCGAGTATCTTCCCGACGTCATGTCCGACCTCGATTCCGCCCGCCGCGAAGCCATCCGGGCGCTCTGCCAAGCCCAGGCTCACGACCATCTGTCGGTCGAGGCCTTCGAATCTCGCCTGGAACAGGTGCGGCACGCTCCCAACGCGGCCACGCTCGCGGCGATCCTGGCGGACTTGGACGAATTGGTGTTCCCACCGGCGATCATCAGCGACCGGTACCCGGTGGCGGTCGATCACACCGGTGGGGCACCGGTTTCACCGGCGGAGCATCTCCGCCTCTCGAGTTTCTTCGGCTCGACCACGCGGGCTGGGTCCTGGACCGCCCCCCTCAGCCTCGCCGCCAAGGTTCTGTTCGGCGAAATGACGATCGATCTCCGCGATGCAGTGTTCGGTGCGGATGTGATGGACATCGAGATCAACGTCTCGCTGGGATCGTTTACCCTGATCGTTCCGGCGGGCACCCAGGTCGAAAACGAGGTCGAGGAAACCCTCTCGAGCTCGACCCACTCGACTCGGAGCGCCCGGGGGGCCAGTCCGAACGGCCTGCTGGTCCGAGTCACCGGCACGGCCTTCATGGGGTCGGTCGAGGTCAAGGAGAAATTCCCCTCGAGTCAAAGCAAGGGGCCGAGCCTGTTCGACCGGCTACTCGGGGGCGGCAGCTGACGGGCAGAGCGTAGCCAGGATGCACCGCCCGCACTGCGGGCGCCGGGCAATGCAGACCGCCCGGCCGTGGGTAATCAGCCAATGCGAGACCAGGGTCCAATCGTCCCGAGGAACGAGCACCATCAGATCACGCTCGACTTTCTCGGGATCTTGGTGTTTGGTGAGCTTGAGCAGCCGGGAGAGCCGGCCCACGTGGGTATCGACGACGACCCCGTCATTGATGCCGAACGCGTTCCCCAACACCACATTCGCGGTCTTTCGGCCCACCCCGGGCAGCACGCGGAGGGCTTCCATGTCCTTCGGAACCTCACCCCCGTGCCGCTCCGCCACCGCCGTGGCCATCCCGATCAAGCTCTTGGTCTTGTTCCGGAAGAATCCGGTGGAGCGGACCAAGTCCTCAACATCCTCGGGCCGCGCGGCCGCCAGATCGCGAGCCGTCGGATATTTGGCGAACAATGCCGGCGTCACCAGGTTGACCCGGACGTCGGTGCATTGCGCCGAGAGAATGGTGGCGGCCAGCAACTCGAACGGGGTTCGGTGATCGAGGGCGCAATGGGCATCGGGATACTCGGCCTTGAGTTGGGCCAGGATCTTCTTCGCCCGCTTGGTTCGGTCCGCCGCTGATTCAGCCATTAGGATCTCCGCCGGGCCGCCGCAAACTCGAGGAAGCCCTCAACCGGACGGGCGTTCAGGACATCGGCGGCCGTGAGCCAGCCTTTGCGAGCCATCGTGATGCCGAACCGTACGTTGTCGAGACCAGCCGCTGAATGAGCGTCCGCGCCGATCGTGATCGTGACCCCGGCCAACTTCGCTTCCCGAACCAACCGCCAATCGAGATCGAGCCGCTGCGGGTCGGCGTTGATCTCGATGGCCACACCCGTCGCGGCGGCCTTGGAAAAAATCCGGGCATGATCCAGTTGATACGGATCACGGGCCAGCAGGAGCCGGCCGGTCGGATGGCCGAGAATGGTGACGGCCGGATGATCCATGACTGTGAGGATCCGCTCAGTCATCTGGTCGCGGTTCATTTCGAACCGGTTGTGGACCGAGGCGATCACGAAGTCGAAGCCCTCGAGTACGGCATCGGAATATCCGAGCCGGCCGTCGGCCAAGATGTCGGCCTCGATGCCTTTGAGCACCCGGGCACCTCCGGGCTCCTGATTCGCCCGGTCGATCTCGTCCCACTGGCGCCGCAGGTCGGATTCGCTCAATCCGCCGATGTAGGCCGCAGTACCGCTATGGTCGGTAATGCCGACATAGCCATACCCTGCCTGCCCGCAGATCCGGCCCAAGTCCCGAACCGAAAAACTCCCGTCCGAGTAACTGGTGTGGCAGTGGATCAGACCTTGGAGATCGGACCGTTCGACCAGCCGCGGCAACCCGCCCTCGACCTCGCCGAGCCCCTCGCGAAGTTCAGGAGGAATCCAGGCCATGCCTAACGCCTGATATACGGTGGCTTCGTCGGGGGTGGCCACGAACTCACTGCCGCGCCAGAGCGCCGCCCCCCGGAGCGTGTAGCCCTTGGTGCCGGCCAGTGTCACCAACTGCTGGAGGTGTTCCGGGCTGCCGGTGGCCTGCAACAAGACCGCGCCGAGATTGGCTTCGGGCGTAACGATGACCTGGGCGCTTTCACCCCCGGCAAACCGGATCGTGGCCCGCCGCTCGTCCTGCCCCCCGAACTCATCCACACCCGGCAGGGCCGCGATGGCCTTGAGCACCTGCTCCGGCGGTTCGTTGGCGACCAGCACGACGACCATGTCCCGGACCAATTCGAGGCCGCGACGCACCTCGCCGGCCGCGATGGCCGCCGTGACACCGGGCACCTGTCCGAGCGTCGATTCGAGCCGGGCCGCCTCCTCGCCCGCATGGTGAATCAGCCGGTAGGTCGTCGCCTGACGGAGCCGGGCAATCCCTCGGAGGACGTTCTCCGCCGTCTTGGCCCCGAATCCGGGCAGCGCGGCCAGCCGGCCATCCCGGGCGGCCGCTTCGAGCTCCGGAATCGAGTCGAGATGAAGGCGCTCATGAATGGTCCGGACCTTGGCCACGCCGAGCCCCGAAATCCTCAACATCTCGATCAGCCCCGGCGGCACATGCTCCCGAAGCTCGTCCAGCATCGTCGAGCGGCCCGACTGCACCAAATCACGAATCACGGCCTGAATCCCCGCGCCGATCCCCGGCACGTCATCGAGCACGCCTTCGGCCAGCCACTGCTCCGGTTCCCCGGCGACCCCCACGATGGTCCGCGCCCCCATTCGAAACGCCCGGATCTTGAACGGATTCTCGTTCTGGAGCTCGAGATGGGAGGCGATCTGGTCCAAGACCCGGGCCACCGCTTGCCGATCGACGGTCATCGGGTGTTCACCCGCTCCACCCCCGCGGGGACTCCGCCCGGTGGGAGCAGCGCATGACACCGATACGCCAACTCGAGCACTTCTTCACCCCCAAGAACCTGCCAGAGACCAGCCGCCAGGCCGCCGTCGAAACCAGGCGAGAACAGCGCCGACCGGTCCGGACGGACCAGGCGACCCGGCTTCGGCCCGCGGATCGTCACGACGGTAAGCCCGTCTCGGGTCGGGTGGAATCCGAAGACGGCTACCACCTCGAGTTCCCCCCCGCGGGGCGCGGCAAACCAGCCGTCGAGCGGCTCGATCGGCGCCCCGGGCTGTGACTTACCCCACACCCGCTGCGGCACGAGCTGGACATAGTAGACGCAGCCCGTCGGCTCCGACTCCGCTTCAGGGGCGTTGGCGACCAGATCATCCAGGGTCTCTCGATCCACCACCACGGTCCGAAGTCCATCAACCCAAAACAAGTAGGCGGCGTGGAGAAAGCCGACCAGTTCATCGACGCCGCCTCCCTCCGTTTCCGTCGGCCGAAGCTCGCGGAGTAGCTCCACGACTTCCCTGGCCAGGACAAAGGCCTCCCGATCCCGCCCATCGCGTCCCGCGAACTCAAGGCCCTGGCGGAGGACCGGAAACCGCTCGTCGGCCGTCGGACCGAACACCGCGTCAAATGGGTTCGGACGTGACGTCATGCTGGACTCTTGGGCAAGAACGAATCGAGGGCCGCGACGAATTGGTCGGGCGCTTCGACGTAGGGCACATGACCACAGGCGGGGATCCGGGACAACGGCGCGTGAAGCAAGGCGGCCAGCGCCTCGGCCGTCTCGACCGGAATCGGATCGTCCTCGCCGTGGACCACGACGGCCGGAATCGCCGCGAGGCTTGCGAGCCGGGGCCGAAGGTCGAATTCGCCCAAACTATCCCACACCGCCTGTTGGGTCCGGCCGGTAATCCGAAACGGCCGAAGGTCCCGGGCCAGGGCCGGATCATGGAAATACCCGGCAACGGAAAACTCGAACATGCGCTGACGATAGCTTTCTTGGTCGAGTTCGCGAAGACCGCCGGCCTGGACCCGGCGGCGAGCCTCGACAATGACGGGCGCGGCGTTTCGGGACGCCAGCCGGCGTTCGTACTCCTCACGGGCCCCGCGCCACATCGGCGCCGCCGACACCAGCGCCAGCGACGCCACCTGCTCCGGATGTTCGAGCGCGTAGAGCACGGCCAACAAACCGCCCCAGGAATAGCCGGCCAAGGAAAGCCGGTCGAGTCCCCAGAGGCCGCGCAGCGCTTCGAGGTCAGCGACCTGCTCCCGCCAGCCCACCGCCACCTCGCGATCCACGGCCGAGCGGCCCCCGCCCCGCTGATCGTAGTACACCAACGTCCGGCCCCCCGCCAACCGGTCGAATCCAGGCAGGAGATAGTCGTGATGCGCTCCGGGGCCCCCGTGCAGCACCACCGTCGGCGGGCCGTCACCGGTCCGCCGTTCGAACAGAGACACCCCGCGAACCGAACGGGTGGTGGTCATTTCACCCATACCGCGCCAAGAGCTCCCGCACCGTGTTCGCGTGAATCGTGACCAGATCCGCCAAGTCGTGGGCGTAGCCGCCACCCATCACGACCGCCACCGGAATCCCCCGATGCCGACAGGCGTCGAGCACCTTGGCATCGCGGACCCGGAGCCCCTCGATCGTCATCTTGAGTCGGCCCAACCGGTCGCCCTCGTAGGGGTCGGCGCCAGCAATGTACACCACCAAGTCCGGGCGGGCCGAGTCGAGCACGTCATCGAGATGGTGATCGAGTTGTCCCAAGTAGTCGCGGTCGCCGGTGCCGTCCGGCAACTCGACGTCACGCCAACTCCGCTCCTTTCGAAAGGGATAATTCCGCTCGCCGTGCATCGAGAACGTCATGACATCCGGATCATCCTCGAAAATTTTGGCGGTCCCATTCCCCTGGTGGACGTCGAGATCGACGATCGCCGCGCGCCCGATTCGGCCTTCCCGCTCCAAAGTCCGGATCGCAATCGCCACGTCGTTGAACACACAGTACCCCTCGCCATGGGCCGGAAAGGCATGGTGGGTACCCCCGGCCAAATTGATCCCGGCACCGACGGCCAAGGCATCGCGACACGCCTCCAAGGTTCCCTGAGCCGTTCGCAAGGACCGCTCGGGAAGGAGCGGGCTCCAGGGGAAACCAAGCCTCCGGACCTCCGCGGCGGTCAGGGTGCCGTCGAGCACCGCATCGATGTACCGCGCCTCGTGGACCAGCGCCAACCCATCGCGGCTGATCCGTTCGGGTTCGCGAATCGCCTCGGCCGGGAGCAGACCGGCCGCGATGACACCGTCCCGCACCATTTGATATTTTCCCATGGGAAACCGGTGCCCCACCGGCAACGCGATCGACCACCGCGCCGACGACCAGGCCCGGCAGACGGCGGGCCGCATCCTACAGCAGGACGGCCAAGGCGTCGGCGACTTTCTTCGTTTCCCCGTATTCAGCGGCGGTAAAGGGGTCGGGGACATCGCTGTCGACGTCGATTTGGCCCAAGATCAACGCGCCCCGCTTGATCAAGACGACGAGCTCCGACCGAGTATCGAGATTGCAGGCCAGGTAATTGCCAACGGCCCGCACGTCGCCGACATTCTGGTCCTCACCCGTGGCCACGGCGGTTCCGCACACCCCATTCCCCACGGGAATCCGGGTATGATCGGTCACCCGGCCCGAAAAGGCCTCGAGTTCCAGCAAATCCCCGTGGAGCATGTAGAGGTACACCGAAGTGTAGGGCGGCCCCGCGGCCCGAATCCGATCGGCCGCGAGCTGGAGCATGGCTTGGCGCCCGACGTCGCGGGTAAATGCACCACGGAGGGCCGCCACGATCTTGTCGCCGTCGAGAATCGGCATCCGTCAGCCGCCCCGGCGGCCGAGGACCGCCTTGACCGAGTCCTGGCGGGCACCCCGGCGGAACCGGACCATGACCGTGTCGCCAGGGCGATGCTGCCGGAGCGCGTCGGTCATGCCCTGCAGATCGGCAATGTCGAGCGGCCCAAGGCCTTCCAGAATGTCGCCTTCCCGAAGCCCGGCCCGATCCGCGGGACTGTCGGGCCGAACCCCCGAGAGCCGGACCCCCGGACCCCCGGAGGCCATATCAGGAATCGTCCCGAGGGAAGCAGCCCCGCCTGGTTGGTTGCCCACCACTGGCTGGGGCGGCGGCGGCGCCTTGAACACGAAACTGAGCGGCGCGGTGCGATCCGCGAGGGCCCGGACGATCGAGGTGGCATACGTCGCCACCTTTTCGAGCCCGGCCAAGTTGATCTTTTCCCAATCGTCCGTCGGGCGG
>JANPEL010000377.1:0-9101 GCA_031431925.1 Gemmatimonadota bacterium
GCTCGACGCCGAGTGGCGGCAAACGGAAAACGCCCGCCAGGCCAAGTACTACAGCCTGACCCGGGCCGGCCGGAAGCAACTCGAGGTCGAAACGGCGGATTGGAACCGCCGAGCCCTGGCCGTCGCCAGGCTCCTCAAGGCCGAGGGCTGAGGCCACGATGAATCCGGTCGGGATCTGGCGGCAGATGGCCCGAGGAGTCCGCGCGCTCTTCAACCGGCCCGACACCGACCGGGAGATCGCCGACGAGGTCCAGCATTATCTCGACTTGACCACTGAAGCCCATCGGGCCCGGGGCCATTCAGCGGCTGACGCGCTTCGCGCCGCCCGACTCGAGCTCGGATCTGCTACAGCCGTTCGGGAACAAGTCCGAAGCCACGGCTGGGAAAACGCTGTGGACACCGCAGCCGCTGACCTCCGCTATGCCGCCCGCCGGCTCCGCGCCGCGCCCGGGTTCACGGTGGTCGCCGTGCTGACGTTAGGAATCGGGATCGGCGCCACCGCCGCGATCTTCAGCGCCGTCAAGCCGATTCTCTTCGAGCCCCTGCCCTACCCAGCGGCCGGCCGCCTCACCATGATCTGGGAAGCGGGCCGGGACGGCGCCCGCCTGGCAGGCACGTTCGGATCCTACCGGACCCTCGAGGAGCGAAGCCGTTCGTTCGACGCCCTCGCGGTGATGAAGGGCTGGCAACCGACCGTCAACGGCGGCGACCGACCCGAGCGTCTCGATGGCCAAGCCGTCTCGGCATCCTATTTCCGGACCCTCGGCGTCTCACTCGCGCTTGGCGGCGACTTCCAGTCGGCCGACGATCGTCCCGGCGGCCCTCGGGTGGCCATCCTCAGCGACCAGCTTTGGCGGCGCCGATTCGGTGCCGACCGGTCGATCATCGGCCGTACGATTCCGCTCGACGATGACCCCTACCTCGTGGTCGGCGTCCTTCCGGCCGGATTCGAGAATGTGCTCGCGCCGGCCGCCGAGGTGTGGACCCCGCTCCAATACGACCTCGCCGACGGCCGTGCCTGGGGGCATCACCTCCGGACGGTCGGCCGACTCAAGCCGGGCGTCGGGATCGATCAGGCCCGCTCCGAGCTCGCGACGATCGCCCCCGACCTGGCCCGGACCGCCGCCGCGGCTGCTGGGTTCTTCCCCGGCGGATTCGGGTTGGTCCGCCTGAAGGACGAGGTCAACGGCGGGGTACGGGACGCGCTCTGGGCCGTCATCGGCGCGGTGGCCCTGGTGCTGATCATCGCGTCGGTCAACGTGACCAATCTCCTGCTGGCCCGGGGCGCCCACCGCCAGGGCGAGCTGGCGGTCCGAGCCACGCTGGGCGCCGGCCGGGCCCGCCTGGTCCGCCAGCTCCTGACCGAAAGCCTCCTGCTCGCCACGTTAGGCGGCGTGGTCGGGATGGCCGTCGCTTGGCTCGGGGTCCGCGCCCTGGTGGCTGCGAGCCCGGCCAACCTGCCCCGGCTTTCGGCCATCGACGTCGACGGATCGGTGTTTGCCTTCGGATTCGTACTGACGACGCTGGTGGGACTGGCCTTCGGACTCGCGCCGGCGCTCCAAGCCGCGGGACGGGATCCGCAGGAGGGGCTCCAATGGACTTCTCGCCGAACGGTTGGGGGCCACCGGCAGGCTCGACGCGTCCTGGTGGTCGCCGAAGTGGCGCTCGCGCTGGTCCTGCTGGTGAGCTCGGGGCTCCTGCTGCGGAGCCTGACCCGGCTGCTGGCCGTCGACACCGGTTTCGACCCGTCGAACCGGCTCACGATGCAGATTCAGACCGTCGGCCACCGGTTCGCGGCCGATAGCGTCACCACGGGGTTCTTTGCCGACGCGCTTGACCGGGTCCGGCGCCTGCCCGGCGTCGTCTCGGCGGGCTTTGTCAACCAGCTGCCGTTGAGCGGCGACCGGGACGAGTTCGGAGCCCACTTCGAGGCCGGCCGCTCCGAAGACGCGAAAAGCTTCAACGTGTTCCGCTATGCGGTGAGCCCCGGTTACCTGGAGACCATGGGAATCCCGCTCCGCCGCGGCCGGCTCCTCGAGAACCGCGACCAGGCCGGCGCCCCGTTGTCGGTGCTGATCAGCGAGTCGTTGGCGCGCCGAGCGGTTCCGGTGGGTGATCCGATCGGCCGCCGGCTTCGAATCGGCGCTCCGGACGGACCGGCCTACACCATCGTCGGCGTCGTCGGTGATGTCCGCCATGGCTCACTCGGTCTCTCGGAGCCCGAGGCGGTCTACACCACTGCGGCTCAATGGCAATTCGCCGACAACGCCATGTCGCTGGTGGTGCGGGTCGCTCGGAATCCTGCCGCCCTCGCCGGGACGGTGCGGGAGGCGATCTGGTCGGTCGATCGGAATCAGGCCATCGTCCGGGTGGCGACGATGGAGGACCTGGTCGCCGCGTCCGCGGCCGAGCGGCGGTTTGCCTTGCGGTTGTTCGAGGCGTTCGCGCTCGCGGCTCTGGTGCTGGCGGCGGCCGGGATTTATGGCGTGATGTCGGCGAGCGTGGCGGAACGGACCCGCGAGATCGGCGTTCGATCGGCGCTTGGCGCTTCCCGAGGGTCGATGCTCGCGATGGTGGTGCGCGAGGGGATGGCGCTGGCCGGGCTCGGTGTCCTCCTCGGACTCGCCGGGGCGGTCATGGCCACCCGGGCGATCGACGCGATGCTGTTCGGGGTCTCGCGGCACGATCTGGTTACCTACCTCGGGGTGACGGCGGTGCTGGCAGCGGTGGCGTTGCTTGCCTGCGGAGTCCCGGCGTGGCGGGCCGCCCGGGTCGACCCGGCGACGACCCTCCGGACCGAGTGAAACGGGCATTGCAATCCCCGACGCCGAGTCACCAGATTATGGACATGCCGGCCCTCCGCCTCGTGTGGTCCCCAAGCGTTGTCGTGATCCACCCTCTCACTCAGCTCGAGCGATCTGCTGGTCGGTCGCCGGCCCGATCCAAATGGCGAGCGCCGAGTGCCGAGCTCGCCGCCCTTTTCGAGGTGCCCCCGGGTGACCGGAAATGGGAACAAATTGCGGATCGGTCCCGGCCGAGCGTAGGTTAGAACGAACTCATCGACCGGTTCAAACATATGAACGTCGCCACCGACGGGCTGCTTCGAAGCGATCTCGAACGACAGATCGGAGACCTTCGACGGCAAACAGACGGCCTCCAGGCCGCCCACGGGCGCCAGCTCGAGGCGTTGCGATGGGACCTCTGGCGCCTGGAAATGGCCAGGGGCCGGGTAGAGCTTCGCAATTGGATGTTCCTGTTGTGGGTGGTCGTCATGGCGATAATGTTCGTTCCCTTTTAGGCCTAGCGGAATGAACCCTCCATCCTGCCGGCCGGTTCGGTCGGCGCTGAAATGATCCTCGTCACGGAAAATTGCTTAACAGGTCCCGCCGAGCATACCATATCTTGGTACCCGCCTCCTCCAGGACGGGTTCGATGCCGGTTACCGCGAAGCTATCTCGAAAGTTCTACGACACGTTGGGAGACGATGTTGCCAACGAACTCGTTGCGTGGTTCAACGCCGTGGACCTGACCTACCGGACCGACCTCCGGGAGCTCAACGAGCTCAACCACGGCCGGTTCATGGCCAAGCTCGCCGAGGGCATGACCGGCATTCGGGCCGACCTCGAGCGGCAGATTGGCGAGGTCCGATCCGATCTCAGGGCTGACATCGGGAGCCTCCGATTCGAGTTCAAGACCGACATCGAGAGCCTTCGGTCGGAGCTCAAACGCGACATTGCCGAGACCAGGATGGCCACCGAGGCGCTCGGCTCCCAACTCCGCTTGGAAATGGCCGGCCACCGGGCCGACTTGATCAAATGGATGTTCCTCTTTTGGGTCGGTACCGTCGCCGTTGGAGTGGCCACCAGGTTCCTCTAGTTTCCGCTAGATTTCCCGGATGACCGACCCCAAGCCCTACTTGCTCGACGACAAATACCTCCTCGACGACGCCTCGTCGCCCTGTCGGGGTTCCAGGCCCTGGTCCGCCTCCCGATCGACCAGCTGGCGGCAAGCGGCTACCGCGATGCCACGATCAAGAACGTCCTGCAAATGGCCATAGCGAGGACTACCGGGACTCGACCTCAGGCGCGGCGAGGATCGGGACCGCGTTGATCACCGGCACGCCGTCGTTCTCATCGTTTGTCGTCTCGATGAAACCGACCGCGACGCCTCCGGGAACGGCCTTCCAGTACCAAAGCGTTACCAGGGCAACGAGGGTGCTTACATGGCCATCGGTATCTACGGGCAAGCGATCTCTGGGAATCCGGTCCGGCTCGCACTGACGCGCGGTGACCCGGCGCTTGCGAGGCGGAATTCTACCGAATGATGTCCCGCTTTTCGAGATTCGCTTCGATGGTTCGCCGATCGAGCCACGCCTCTCGCATCGCCCCCGCGGCATAGAGCTCGATCTGGTCACCTCGGTGGGGCGACCCCGGCTGACTCGAATTCCCATAGGCCATCAGCACCTTGGCGCGGACCGGGTCGGCGAACTCGATGATCGCGTAAAAGCCATCCCCGCTCGTGACCCGCATTTTGCCATCGGGGTCGAGGCCATAGCCCGCCACCCGAACCCCGCCCAGGGGCTCGCCCCAGGTTCCCTGCGCAGGGAGGTCCTTGCCGTCCCACCGGATGCGGTAGACGTCTCCCCAGGGCACCTCGAGTGAGCCAAACCGTCGTCCGACGTCCTCCGCCGCCGCCGTCAGCGCCGCCAGGGCCGCCGCCGGGTCGGAGAGGCCTCGCGGCGTCCCGAGCGGGTCGTCGAAGCGCCATGGGAACTTGAACACTTTGGCGCCGGTTCCCGGCGGCGCCCACCGCTTCACGAACTCGATGAACAACACCGCCCCCCGACTCGCGGGCATCGCTTGGCGGTCCCAAGCTTCGAGTACCGTCGCCGCCCGCTTCGCGAGGCTCGAACCCTTCGCCTGCGCGACCTCCACCAGCTCGGGGACCACCCAGTCGGCTAGGGGAATTCTGGTCGAGTGCTTGAGCGCGACCAACTCGTCGAACGTAAAGCTCGAATCGGCCCGCATCATTTGGATCGACCACCGATTCCGGATCGACATCGACACCGGCGCGACGTACGACGGATACCGGCCCGGGTCGAGGACCATGGGGTAGGTGCTCGACCAAGGAGCGTCGTTGGTATTCTGGAGCCAGCCCGCCGGCGGGTTCTGGACGTGAGGCACCGAATCGTAGGCCAAGGCGTCGTGCCATAGCGTCGAGCTGCTGTCGCCCGGAATGACCCCGCTCCAATAGGCGCGGTCGCCATGGGGGCGACGGGGAGTCCGGCCGCCCATGAAGTAGTAGATGTGTCCATCGCGGCCGGCCGACATCAGGTTGAATGCGGGGAGATCGAGTCGTTTGACCACCGCCTCGAACTGGGTGAAGTCGGTCGCCTTGGCCATGTCCCACCATTGCTCCAGCATCCCAGGCCGATCGAGCGCCGTCAATCGAACCGCAAACGCCACGCTGTCGTTCTCGGCGATGATGGGACCATGGACCGACCGTCGCACCACCAGGGTATCGGTCCGGGTGGTGCCGTCGGGCAGCCGGACCACCACCGACTCGGTCTTCGTCTCGAACGGTCGGACCGCCCCATCAAATCGATAGCCCCCCTCGGCCTTGGGTAATCGGTAGACGTCGGTGCCATCGAGAGAACTCCCGTTGCTCGTGTGCGACCATCCCAGCGCCCGATTGAACGCCAGCACCGGCACCGGCAACCCGACCCAGGTGATGCCGTAGACCTCCCGGTCCCGCGCAACGAGGTGAGCCTCGTACCAGACGAACGGGTCGCCCCAGGAGAGGTGGGGGTTCATCACCAGCATTGCGCGGCCGGTGGCCGATCGGGTCGGCCCGACCGCCCACATGTTCGACCCGATGTCACGAAACTGGTCTTCGCGCGCCAAAAACGTGAAGTGGACGGCGCGGATGGCGTGGGTCAACACGTCCACCCCGGAGAGCGGTATTACGACCTCAACGCTATCGGCGATCTCGTCTCGATGGCCCTCTACGTATCGATTGACCCCTCTCGCGAAGGCATCGACCGCCTGGCGCATCGCGGGCGAGAGCCGCGGGTACCACTCCGCGCCCAAGCGCGGTCCGCCCAGGGTCCGGATCCATCGATCCGAGGCGAGATGTCCAGGACCCCAGTATTCCGCGGCGCGACCGCGGGACTGGCCGTACATATGGAGGAGCAGGTCCCCATGACTCTGGGCTTGGGCCCAGCCGAAAGCCTCGAAGACCTGTTCGGCAGACCCACCGTATATGTGGGGGACGCCGTAGCGGTCCCAGAGGATTTCGGCCGGGGCGCCGCAGCCCGTCGTGGTGATGAGGATCAAGAGCAGGGTTTTGCTCATCGGAGAAGTGCCTTTGCCAACGAGAGCTCCGCCGGTGGCTTGGAGGGTGGATAGAGCGAGCGCAACTGGGCCGAGAATATACTCCGGTGTTCATTCGACCCCTGATCGGCGCTGAGGGGGGCGGCCACCAGGTTCCTCTAGTTTCGGCTAGATTTACCGGATGACCGATCCGAAGCCCTACTCGCTCGACGACAAATACCTCCTCGACGACGGCACCGTTGCCCTGTCGGGGGTCCAGGCCCTGGTCCGCCTGCCGATCGACCAGCACAAGGCCGACGCCCGAGGCGCGGGGTTCACCAAGGGAGCGATCTACGCGAGCTTCCCGAACAAGCAGGCGTTGATCGACGCGGTGGTCGAGCGACGGATCGGTCGACGTAGAAGGTGATGGGGCGATCGATGTCGGACTCCTTGACTGGCTCAACGCCATGGAACTGACCCGCAGCACCGACCGGGTGCGGATCGGCACCCGGACGATTCAAGCGTTCGTCGGCGGCGCCGGGAGCCCGACCGTGGTATTCGAGGCCGGACTCGGATGCCACTCGTCCTACTGGGGCGACCTGCCAGGCCGAGTGGCCGAGATGACGTCGGTGGTGGTTTACGACCGGGCCGGCCTGGGCGAGAGCGAGTTGCGCGGCGGGGTCCCGACGCCCGCGGCATTCGCCGCCGACCTCATGGCCGTGCTGGAGCAAACCGGAACCGCCCCGCCCTACGTACTCGTGGGTCACTCCTTCGGCGGGTTTTTGATCCGGGCATTTGCGACTCGTTACCCTGCCCTCGTCGCCGGGCTCCTGTTCGTCGACAGTTCGACCGAAAACGAAATGGATGGCATGTCGGAGCGGGTCAGGAAGCGCGACAAGATGGCGGGCGTCGCCCTCAAGGCGAACATCTTCGTCACCCGGCTCGGGATCGGCCGCCTCTGGTTCGTCCGGAACCAGTCGCGCCGGGCGTTTCACCGGTTTTCGAGGCGCTACATCGACTCCATCACCACCGAGGTCGCCAGGCCGCGACATTGGCAAACGAACTTGGTGGAGTTCCAATCCTATTCAGCGCTGGCCGACGATGCTCGGGGGTCGCGGGCCCACGAGGTCTTCAGCCGGGTGCCGCTCAGCGTGGTGACGGCGGTGGGATACCCGGACGGGCACCTCAAGGCTTTCGAGATGTCGCGGAACCAGTTTCGCGAGTTCCACGTCCGGCGCCAGCGAGAGGCCCTCGTCTCGCTCTCGCCAACGGCGCGGCACGTCTTGGCGGAGGGTAGCGGTCACATGGTGCAGCACGACGAGCCCGATCTCCTGGTCGCGGAGATTCGGGCCCTGGTCGACCCGCGCTACGACTGAAGCTCGCCGAGTTGACTTGGCGTTCGCCGGGCGGCCGGGAAATGAAGCTCGACGTCGCCGCCCTGTTCCGGATGGCCCTGGGGTGAGATGCCCGCAAGCCAGGATGAACAGGACGGTCAAGCGCGATCCGGCCGGTTCGGTCTGCGCTGAAATGATCCTCGTCGCGGAAGATTGCTTAACAGGTCCCGCCGAGCATACCTTAGAATGGTACCCGCCTCTTCATGGACGGGTCCGATGCCGGTTACCGCGAAATTATCCCGAAAGTTCTACGACACGTTGGGAGACGATGTTGCCAACGAACTCGTGGCGTGGTTCAACGCCGTGGACCTGACCTACCGGACCGACCTCCGAGAGCTCAACGAGCTCAACCACGGCCGGTTCATGGCCAAGCTCGCCGAGGGCATGGCCGGCATTCGGGCGGACTTCGAGCGTCAAACCGGTCTCCTTCGAAGTGACTTCGAGCGACAAATCAGCGAGGTCCGATCCGAGATTGGCCAACTGCGGAACGAGATCAAGACCGACATCGGGGCCCTCCGGTCGGATCACAAGGCCGACACCGCAACGCTGAAGGAGCTCAAGGCTGAACAGTCGGAGCTCAAACGCGACATTGCCGAGGCCAGGATGGCCACCGAGGCGCTGGGCCCCCAGTTACGACTGGAAATGGCCGGCCACCGGGCCGACTTGGTCAAGTGGATGTTCCTGTTTTGGGTCGGTACCGTCGCCCTCAGCGTGGCCACCCGGTTCCTTTAGTTTCGGCTAGATTTCCCGGATGACCGATCCGAAGCCCTACTCGCTCGACGACAAATACCTCCTCGACGACGGCACCGTCGCCCTGTCCGGGGTCCAAGCCCTGGTCCGCCTCCCGATCGACCAGCACAAGGCCGACACCCAAGCCGGACTCAACACCGCCACCCTGATCTCCGGCTACCGGGGCTCCCCGCTCGGTGGGTTCGACTTCCTGCT
Source organism: Gemmatimonadota bacterium (assembly GCA_031431925.1). Classification (GTDB taxonomy): domain Bacteria; phylum Gemmatimonadota; class Gemmatimonadetes; order Gemmatimonadales; family GWC2-71-9; genus SHZU01. Next base: position 8,651 of record JANPEL010000377.1, read on the forward strand.
CCAGGCTTCCAAGCGCATCCTCGAGCAGCACCAAGTCCGGTTCCTCCCGGGCGTCAACGAAGACCTGGGCGCCACCGCCATTTTCGGCTCCCAGCTCGCCAACCTGATGCCCGATCCCAAATACGACGGCGTCCTCGGCATCTGGTACGGCAAAGGCCCCGGGGTCGACCGGTCGGGCGACGCGTTCAAGCACGCGAACCTCACGGGTGTCGGCAAGAACGGCGGCGTCCTGGCCGTCGCCGGTGACGACCCCGCGTCCAAGTCCTCTACGGTCCCGTCGGCGTCGGAAATCGCGCTCTACGACGCCCAAATGCCGGTCCTCTTCCCCGGCGACGTCCAGGAAGTCATCGACCTGGGCAGCGCCGGGTTTGCCCTGTCCCGCTATTCCGGGCTCTGGGTCGGCTTCAAGATGACCACCAACGTGGCCGACGAGTTCGGCACCGCCCGGATC
>JANPEL010000378.1:0-13927 GCA_031431925.1 Gemmatimonadota bacterium
GTCCACGATGAACGTCACGAAGCCAAGCTCGGCCCAGGCCTGGGCCCGAACGGCCCAGCGGTTCAGCTGAAAGTCTCTGGGCACCGTGGTCGCCTGGCTCCCGGGATAGAAGACCTCGATGACCGGGTACTTCCGGCTCGCGTCGAAGCCCCGCGGCTTGAAGAGCACGCCGTAGAGATCGGTGGTCCCGTCGGTAGCCTTGACGACGAACCGTTCAAGCGGCCGGCGTCCGAGCGGGATCAGGCCGCTGGTGTCGGCCACGGCGAGGACCTGGAGCCGGGTGCCATCCGCCCGCTTGAGCTCCACGACCGGCGGCCGGTCGAGATCCGAATGGGCGTCGAGAAAGTACTCCTGCGATGGCGCGAAGGTGACTCGGTGCTGGCCTGGTTCCCGGGTGAGCCGCGCGAAGCCCTGTCCCTGGAAGTTGACCCGGTGGAGGTGAGTGTCATACGGCCGGTCGGGATCACTGCTGGCCATGAAATACACTGATCCGGCCTTCCGATCGACCGACACGACCTCGGTCACCGGGTAACTTCCCGAGGTGAGCCGTTGGACCAATTGACCGTTCAAGTCGTAGAGATACACATGCCGGTAGCCGTCGCGCTCCGAAAGCCAGAGAAACTGGTTCCGGTCCCAGAGCGGCGTGAAGGACAGCGAGGGCCAATCGGAGTAGCCTTCGATGAAGGTCTTCGACGTTTCGGTCAGGATGACGCGTGAGGCTCCGGTTTCCGGATCGGCGGCCATCACGTCGAGACGCCGGAAATCGCGGCTCATCCGGTAGAACAGGAGTTCCTTGCCGTCGGGCCGCCAGCCGATCACGTAGAGGAGTTGGTCGCGACCCCGGCCGGCGTCGACCGTCACGACCCGCTCTGACAACACGTCGATGACCGCGAGCTCCAATTGCTGGATCGCTCCGCCCGGGATCGGATTCAAATCCATGACGACTTGTTCGGCGGGATCGAGCCAGTGAACGAGGGGTTGCTTCCGGACGTTGCGGCTGTCGAGTCGGAAGGCCGCGAGCCGATTCCCGTCCGGGGACCATTGCGCCGCCACCGGCCTGACGAAGAGCCCGCCGCCGACGACCCACTCCTGGTTTTCCTTGCCGTCGGCGGTCAGTTGACGGAGCCGGCCATCGATGCTGGAGCGGAGCCAGAGATTGTGGTCGCGGTGGAGCGCGAACCAGCGCCCATCCGGCGAGGGGACTTCCATTAGGGGAAACCCGAACTCTCCCGGGTTGATCGGCCGGGGCGCCCTTCGGCTCACCTCCTCGGCCGTGGGCGAGGGCGTTTGTCGCACCGCATAGGTGGCCAAGTCGAGCACGATGGTCCGGCCTTCGACCTCGAACCGAACGGCCTTCCGGTCGTCGGTCCAAGCGAAACGATCGAACGGAAGACCCCGATAGGCGGGTTGATGCCCCAGCACCGAGGCGACGGCCGCGCGGGCCCGGGGCAGATCGAACAGCGGCGCCCGAGTGTTGGCCGCCGGATCGACCCGGTAGATGACCGTGCTGTCGGGCCCGTGGTCGGCATACCAGAAGCTTCGGCCATCCGGCAGCCAAAACGGTTGGGCCACGCCACCCCGAACCAACGAGGCAAACTCCCAGTACTTCTGGTAGGCCACTTCCCGAGCGGCGTCCTGCATTTGGGCCCCGGCCGGCGCGAACCCGAAGGCCAGGGCGATCGACAACAGACCAACCGGAATGCGCCTTCGGTTCATCGGAGTCATCCTTCAGGGTGACTAGGGCGCGGCGGCCTTTGCCGAGCGAATGGCGCTGTCGGCCAGGGCTCGGCGGATCACATCCAGGAGAAATTCCGGCGTTTCAAACGGATAGTTGTGGCCGGTGCCGGGCGCGGTGTGAATCAGCTCCGCGTTCGATGAGATCCGAACATACCGCATCCGGCCTGTTCGAGGAAATGGCGGGCCCGGTCGGTCTCGGCGGCGCTCACCCCGATGGCCTGAACCTCCTTGGGCGGCGCCTTCCCGGCCGGCGTTACCACGAAGACCGGGAGGCTGCCCAATTCGAGATCATAGACCATCAGGTCGGCGACCGCTTTCGGGTCGAGCCACTCCTCGAAGATCGACACCGTCGCCCAATCCGGTGCGGTTCTGGTGGCCGCCAACGCCGGAGCGACATCGGCCAGCCGCCCCTGGATCGTCTTCATCAGGCGAACCGTCCCGGTGTCGGGCGGGCTCGGGGGAGCCCCGGCAAACCACGCCGGAGAGCTCGCAAACAACTTCATCCAGGCGGCGGACCGGCTCCGACGCACGATACCCGCCGGAATGGCCGGGCCAACGCCGTCGGGCAGATACCTGAAGACGTCGGGCGGAGTGCCGTCAGCCATGACGAGCGCGGCCGTCTTGCTCGGGTACCGCCGGGCAAAGTTCGCGGCGAGCAACCCCCCGTAGGAACGCCCAATCAGGATAAAGGGGCCCGTCTCGCCCGCGCGAAGGCACTCATGCCGGTCGTAGATCTCAAGCCCGGGCGCGCCGATGAGCGCGCCGGCATCCGTCTCGTCGCTGTAAGACACTGATAATAAACGAGATACATGAAATACAATGAATTGGCAATTACTTTGCCAATTTGTTGTTTGTCGGTTATCTTCGGATCGTGATACCTCGCGATGTTGCCCCCCGACTGGCCGAACTGGCCACCTTATACCCGGTGGTCACGGTCACCGGACCTCGTCAGTCCGGCAAAACGACACTCTGTCGCGCCACCTTTCCGGCCCACGCCTACGTCAGTCTCGAACCGCTCGACATCCGCGAATTCGCCTTGTCGGATCCCCGCGGCTTCCTGGCCCAATTTCCGGCGGGGGCGATTATCGACGAAGTCCAACGAGCGCCCGATTTGGCGAGCTACCTCCAGGCCGACGTCGATGAACGACCCACACCCGGGCGTTTCATTCTCACCGGGTCGCAGCATCTAGCCGTGGCGGCGGCCGTGAGCCAGTCCCTTGCCGGGCGAACGGGGGTGCTCGAATTGCTCCCGCCGAGTTGGGGCGAACTCAAGCGGTTTCCTTCACCCTCGACCGATCTGTTCGAGGTGCTCTGGACCGGCGCCTATCCCCGGATCTTCGACCGCCGGATTCCGGCCCATCAATGGCTCGCCGATTACGTCGCGACCTACGTCCAGCGCGATGTCCGGCAGATGCTCCGGGTCGGGGATCTCCGAACGTTCAGTAACTTCCTCAATCTCTGCGCCGGCACCACCGCCGCCGAACTCAACCTCTCCCGGCTTGGCGCAGATAGTGGCATCACCCACAACACCGCGAAGGCCTGGCTGTCGGTGCTCGAGGCGAGCTATCTCATCTTCCGGCTGCCCGGCTGGCACCCCAACTTCCGAAAACAGATCGTCAAATCGGCCAAACTCCATTTCATTGATACCGGCCTGGTGTGCTATCTCCTTGGGATCCGAGAGCCCGAGCAACTTCGGACCCATCCCCTTCGCGGTGCCGTATTCGAAACGTGGGTTGCAACGGAGGTGTTCAAACAGATCACCCATCGCGGTGACCGGGCCAACCTCTTTCACTACCGGGACGCGGCCGGTCTCGAAGTGGATCTGGTGTCTGAGTCACCCCCGGAGGTGGTGTTGACCGAGGCCAAGTCCGGGGCCACGATCGCCGGCGACTTCACCGAGTCGGTCGAGCGCCTGGCGCGGGGCGTTGGCGCTCGGGTGCCCGGGCGTCAGACGACCACTCGGGTCGTATACGGTGGCACAACCGGGCAGACTCGCGGCGGCACCGAGGTGATTCCCTGGCACGCGATCGACCAGTCCCGATGGTGACATCACCCGCATGACGAGCCGCCTTTCTCTGGCCCGATATCTCGATCGAATCGGATACGCCGGCCCCCTCCGCCCGGATCTCGAGACGCTGAAGGCAGTCCACCGCGCCCACCTCCGGACGATTCCCTACGAGAACCTCGACATCCACCTCGGGCGGACGCTCTCCCTCGACCTCGAGGCCCAGTTCACCAAGCTCGTGCTCGACCGGCGGGGCGGCTGGTGCTACGAAATGAACGGGGTTCTGGCGTGGGCGTTAGGCGAGATCGGCTTCCGGGTCCGGATGGTGACCGGCACGGTGGGCCGCTCGGCCCGCGGCGACCAAGCCGAAGGGAACCACCTCGTCCTGATCGGCGAACTCGACCAGCCATACCTGGTTGACGTCGGCTTCGGCGACGGCCCCTTGGAGCCCCTGCCTCTGGTGCCCGGCCTCTACCGGATCGGCCGGTTCGACTTCCGGCTTACGGAATCGGAGGGCCGGTGGGTGCTCCACAATCATCCGTTCGGTGGCGCGCCCGAGTTCGACTTCACCCTGGAGCCGCGGCGCCTTCCGGACTTCGCGTCCAAGTGTACCGAGCTGCAGACGTCGCCCGAGTCCGGCTTCGTGAAAACCACCGTCTGCCAGCGATACGAGGGCGACGACCTGGTGGCCCTCCGCGGCGCGGTGCTCCGAACCGTCACCGAGGCCGGCCTGACCGAACGGGACGTGACCAGCCAGGCCGAGTATCGAGAGGCGCTCGAACAGCGATTCGACATCCGGTTGCCCGCCGCCGAGCTTGACCATCTGTGGCAGGCCGTGTGGAGCCGCCACCTGATCTGGCGGGCCACCGGCTGACTCAGTTGTCGCAGCAGCCCGGCGCGCAGCAGGGCTTGGTCGCCCGGACGAAGGCACTCATGAACTTCCCGTCCACCAGCGGGGCCATCGCCTCGACGTCGATTCCCTCCGCCGCCAAGAACTCGCGGGCGTCTTCGATCCGGTAGATCCGGGTCGGCTCCAAATCCACATTGGTGAAACCGGCCGCCTCCAGCTTGCTCCGGTATTCCCCGGCCTCGAGCGCCCCGGCGATGCATCCAACCCAGAGCTCCATGTTACGCCGGAGCACCTCGGGCACCTCACCGTTGACCACCACGTCCGACACCGCAAACCGGCCGCCCGGCTTCAGGACCCGGAAGGCCTCCTTCAGTACCCGGTCCTTGTCGGCCGAGAGATTGATGACGCAATTCGAGATGATCACGTCGACCGAATTGCTCGGCAGCGGGATGTTCTCGATCTCGCCCCGGAGGAATTCGACATTGGTGAGTCCCGATTTCTTGAGATTCGACTGGGCCAGGGACAGCATCTCGTCGGTCATGTCGAGACCGTAGGCCTTCCCGGTCGGGCCGACCCGCTTGGCCGAGAGCAGCACGTCGATGCCGCCGCCGCTGCCGAGATCGAGCACCGTTTCCCCGGGCTTCAGTTCGGCCAGCGCCGTGGGATTGCCGCAGCCTAACGAGGCCAGCATCGCCTCGACCGGGACGCCCTTCTGCTCCGCCTCGTCGTAGAGGCCGGAGGTGATCGGATCGACCGTGCCGGTCCCGCACTCCGCCCCGCCGCAGCAAGCGTTCGACTTCCCGGCCGCGGCCCGGGTGGCCGCCTGGCCGTACTTCTCCTGCACGATGGATTTCACACTCGGGGTCGTCATGATGTCACCTGGGTTGGCTTGAGGATGAGTTGCATCGCCACGGCGGACGCCGGGCAGAGGCCGTTGAATTGGGTGGACCGGCGCACGGCGGCCGGGGCGCTCGCGTGGTCAATCGGCCCGAAGCCGAATCGGGTGAAGTAGCCGGCTGCGGTGGTGGTCAGCAGGGTGACGGTATCGGTGCCCCGGGCCCGTGCCAGGTCGATGGCGGCCTCGATCATTGTGTGGCCCAGGCCGGCTCCCCGCCGCGCCGGGGTGACGGCCACCGACCGAAGCAACGCATCGCGGTCGTACACCTCCAACCCAGCCGAGGCCACGACACCGGCGCCGTCGTCGGCCACCACGAAGGTGTCGAGATGCTCGGCCACGCCGTCCACCGGAAGCTTGGCCGCCGCCAGCAGCGCGGCGAGCGCCGGGAGATCGGCCGGCGTCGCGGGCCGGACGGTGGGGCCCGTCATCGTTGGTTCTCGGGAATCAGCCGCTCGACCACCGCGACATCGACCCACGCTCCGTCGAGGCGGGCGTGCTTCTCATAGGTCCCGACCCGGCGGAACCCGGCCCGGTCGGCCACCGTGAGGCTGGATTCGTTGCCGGTGAAGATCCGGCCGACCAGCTTCCAGCAGCCCTTGGCCGCGGCCGCCGCCACCAAGGCGTCGACTAGTTGGCGGCCCACCCCATGACCCCGAACGGCCCGGTCGACGTACACGGAGTAGTCGCCGACCCCTTGATAGCACTCCCGAGGCCGATAGGCGCCGTACCCGGCCCATCCGACCACCCCTTGGCCGCCGACGGCGACGACCATCGCCAACTCGTCCGCCAGGGACTGGATCTGCTCCCGGATTTCTTCGACGGTGCGGAGCCGAGTCTCGAAGGTGGCTATCCGGTCTTCGATGCCCTGGTTGTAGATCGCGACGATCGCGTCGGCGTCAGTTGGCCGGGCGTCCCGGATGGTGATCTCAAATGGTTGGGACATGCAACTATCTCCACAAAAAAAGGACACTACCCGCAGTGACCGGGCGCGCAGCCCACTCCGGGCTCGAGACCCGACCGCCGAGCGGCGCTCGCCGAGAGCCGCTGGAGCAACACGACGGCACCGTGCCGGACTGCGGGCCCCAGGTCTTCGATCATGGCAGCCTGCTCCGCCACCAGTTCGTTCCGAATCCGATCATGGAGCCGGCGTCCCGCCGGCGTGATCTCCAAGCACATCGCCCGGGCGTCATCCGGATCGGGCCGCCGGCTGACATACCCTTTTCGCTCCAACACCGTCACCACCCGGCTGGCCGTGCTCTTGTCGAGATAGAGTTCGGCGGCCAAGGCGTTCAGGCTGCACGGCCCGATCTTGATCAGGGCCTCCATAGCGTAGCACTGGGTGACCGAGACGTCGTGGCAACAGATCCGGTCCCGGTCGCGAAATTGATAGACCCGGACCAGGGCGGAGAGCGCGTCGTACAACTCAGCGGCGTCGGCCGCGGCCGTTCGGGAGGCAGTGATCATAGTTGGCAGTAGCAACTATACTGAATCGACCGAGTTCGCGCAAGACCTGCCGTCATGACGGCGAGACGGGCTTCAGGGCATTCAGAGGGCCGGCGCTGAACCCGGCGCGGTCCCGCATGATGAGAGCCACCGCAATCACGGCGAACAGCACCGTAACGATGCACTTGGTGACTTGGCTGGCGTTCAACAGAACGGCGGCTCCATTCAGCGCCGAGTGCAGCACGACCCCGAAGACGATCGAGCGGTCGTTCCGCTCGTAGAACCAGTTCGCGATGATGGCCGCCGGGATCACGCTGACGAAGAAATTCACCAGGAAAAGCGGGTTCTCCATTCGGGCCAGCTCGTTCTGATACGTGCCGTGAATCAGCACCAACGGCGCATGCCACGCCGACCACAGCACCCCGAACAACACCGCGGCCTTCAGCATCCCCGTCTTGGCCCGGAGGCTATCGACGCCGTAGCCGCGCCAGCCGGTTTCCTCGATGATCGGTGCCAGGACCATTGTGAGCACCACGGTGCCCATGGAACTCGCTCCGTCGGCGAGCCGGAACTGATCGCGGGACTGACCGAGCGCCAACGAGAGCCCCATCGCCAGCGCCATGACGGCGAGCGGCATCACCACCGCTGTGAGCAGGAACGTTGGCCGGATCCTCCGCAAGTTGACGAGCCGGTCCTTGAAGTCGGCCTTGAGGGCCGGGTTCCCGGACGTCATGATCAGGAACAGGCCGACGGCGAGCGGACCGAGGAGGCCGCCGAGCATCAGGAGCGCGGCGGCGGCCTCCAGACCCGGGCGCGACTGAGCGGAGACCGCCAGAAACCACGGGACCCAGGTTACGACGGCGGTCAGGATAAAGAACCGAACCGGCTGGTATTCGTAAAGGCTTGGCACCGGGTCTCCGGGTGCGAGTCAGGTGGCAGCGACAATACCAGGAATCATATAACTTTGACCGATCGTTCGGATCCCGCTTCCGCCGCCCACCAAAGAACCAGGACCGCTGCCATGCACCCGAGCTCCGTCGGTTTCCCGAGGCACCTCGCCTCCGTCTTCGCCGCGGGTTATCTCCTGGTCCCCGTCCTGGGGTCGGCGCAGGCCAAGCCGATCGCCGAGGGCGTGTTCCTCCTGCCCGACCGCGGGGGACCAGCCGCCGCCTGGGTCGATCTCGGATCCGACGTGCTGGCCATCGTCGCCGGACCGTCGGGGCCGCCGATGGCAACCATCAGACGCCTGGCCGGGAAGCCGATTCGCGCGGTGTTCGCGCCTAACGGTAGCGGCCGAACCCCTGGAGGCGCCGTCGAACTGATCCCCCAGTCACGGGGCTCCGGCGCCGGCGGCCTCGGATTCCGGGGCACCATGACCCTCGGCCTGCGCCGAGTCGAGATCCGGGAACTCGAGCGGGCCGTGAGCGCGGGCAATGGGGTGGTGTACCTGCCGGATGCCCGGGTCCTCTTTGCCGGCGACTTGGTCGGCGATGGTGCGGTCCTCGATTCAGCCCGAACCGAAGCGTGGATCCGGGTCCTCGACCGGCTCCGGCGACTCGACCCCAAAGTCGTGGTGCCTGGACGCGGCGCGGTCGGCGGGCCCGAGTTGATCGATCGCACCCGATCGGCGCTCGTGGCCGCGCGGGCCGCCGTCCGCCGCGGCGTGGACCAACGGATGACCGGCGACCAGATCGCGAGCGGTACCTCGAACCCCGCGCTCACCCGGCAGATCTTCCGCGAGATGGTGGGCCTGGTGCCGCCGCCGATGATCGACGAACTCGAACTCCGGCCCGGCCCCTCCCCCACCGCCAAGACCCCGGGATGGACCCGGCCGAAGGCGGTCGTGATCCAGGATCTCTGGCCCGACAAGCCGGGCCGTTTGGCGGAACTCGCCTACGTCGCCCCGGGGGTGGAAATCAGGGTACCCAAAACCCCGGCCGAGGCGGCCGCGATGGTGGTGGGTGCCGACGCCACGCTGGCCTGGTTCAATCCGACCATCCTGCGGCAAGGCACCAGTCTCCGCTGGATCCAGAGCCAATCGGCTGGAGTCGAAGGATTTCTCGCCGTGCCCGGGATGGTCGAAAGCCCGATCGTCCTCACCAACGCCGCGCGGATCTACGCCCCGCCGTTGGTCGAGCACGTCTTCGGATTGCTCCTGGGCCTGACTCGGCGGCTCCAGGTGGCGGTGCCGATGATGCTGGCGCGGAACTGGAGCGACAACACCGCCACGTTTCCGCCCACGCAAATGCCGGAACTTCGGGGCAAGACCCTGTTGGTGGCGGGACTCGGCGGAATCGGCACCGAGGTCGCCGCACTTGGCCACGCGATGGGCATGCGGGTCATCGCCACCCGGAACAACAAGACGCCACCCACCGATATCGTCGACTACGTCGGCTCCTCGGCCGAGTTGGCCACGCTCGCGGCGGAGGCCGATGTGGTGGTGAATTGCCTGCCGTTCACACCGGCCACCCAAAACGTGTTCGACGCCGCGTTGTTTAGGGTCATGAAACCGACGGCGTACTTCATCAATATCGGGCGGGGCGGCACCGTCGACACCGAAGCGCTGACCCTGGCGCTCGAAGAAAAGCGGCTGGCGGGGGCCGGGCTCGACGTGACCCGGCCGGAGCCGTTGCCGGCGGAGCACCGGCTCTGGTTGGTGCCGAACGTCATCATCACGCCGCACGTCGGATCGACCTCCGATTCGGAACGGGAGCGCACCTGGCTCCTCTTCCGCGAGAATCTCCGCCGGTTCGTCAACGGCGAGCCGTTGTTGTCGGTGGTAGACAAGAAAGCGGCCTACTGAGGGTCGGACTCCTGGCATTGGTCGGCCGGCACTCGTATGTTGAAGACGCTCCCGGAAATCCCGGGAGCTGCATGAAGAGGACGGCGAGAGTTCTGGCTCGTTGACCCGTCCGCCAAACCGTAGCCCTCACGCCGTCGCGTGACACGGTGGCAACGCCAGCCCGCCAGTTTCGGCGGGAGCCATGCGCGGTAGATCGTCCGCCGAAATGGGGTTCCGATGTCGCGTCACTCTCCTCACCAACCGTCCCGTCCCATCCGCTATCCCTACTTGGTCGTCCGGATCATTCCGGCAGTGTACCGGATCAAGCCGCTCCCCCAGAACCTGATTCGCGAGGCCTTGGTTGAGCTCGGGTGGAAGGAATTTCACGCCAACCAGGGCCGGTTCCAGATCTCGGTCGTGTTCGGGCCACACGAATGCCGGTACCTCAAGGCGGACGGGACGGTCACCAGCAGCAACACGCCGCCGACCAGCGATGTTAGGTTGACGGCGACCAGCAGACCACCTCGGAGCTGATTCATGTCATGTCGTTCCCTGTCGTTTCTCTGCCTCGTTCTGGTCGGCTGCGGCCGGGGGCGGCCCACGAGTGACCCGGCCCCGCTGGCCGACCAGCCCCCTCAGCTTGCCGCAATTCGGGAGGATGAACTCAAGGCCGACCTCTACACCCTGGCCGGCGACGGGTTTTTGGGCCGCGAAGCCGGCACCCTCAACGAGCTTCGGGCCTCGGCCTGGATTGCCGATCGGGCTCGCCAAGCCGGCCTCGCACCGGCGGGTGACGACGGGACCTATTTCCAATTCTGGCCGATGGCCCGGAGTCGGGTCTCGCCGAGTACTACGATCAGGTTGGGTAGCCGGAGCTTTGCCGTCAACACCGAGGCCGTCGTGCTTTCGACTGGCTCCGCCGTCATCGATGCGCCACTCGTTGACGGAGGCACGGTCGGGTCACTCGTCACCGCCGATCTGACGGGCAAGGCCGTCGTCGTTCAAATCGCCAAGCCCCGGATGGTATTGCCCAAAGACATCTCGGTCCGGAGCGCCCGCTATGTGTGGGCGGTCGCCGGCGAAGTAGCCGCGGCGCTCGCCTCGTCCCGGCCCGCCGCCATCATTCTCGTTTCCGACGCCGTCGCCGACTCGGCCTGGCAGTCCCTGTCGAATTGGTATCGGAACGGGAGCTACGGGCTGCCAGCGGGCGAGACCGTGATCGGGCCCTCATCGAGCCCGCCGATCATCTGGCTCAAAGAGGCCCGGCCCGCCACCCGGCCGGACCAGCGGCTCTCGGCCTCGCTGATGTTCGATCGGTTCACCTATCCCTCGGTCAACGTCGTGGCCAAGGTCCCGGGGACCGACCCCGCGCTCCGGGGTCAGTACATCCTGTTCAGCGCGCACCAGGACCATGACGGCGTGAAGGCGCCGGTGGCCGGTGATTCGATTTGGAATGGGGCCGACGACAACGCCAGCGTGAGCGTCGGGATTCTGGCGATCGGGCGGGCGTTCGTGAGGCAGCCGGGCAAACGGTCGGCGTTGTTCGTGTGGCACGGCGCAGAGGAGAAGGGCCTGATCGGATCGCGCTACCACGTGCTCCACCCGATGGTGCCGAAGGATTCGATCGTGGCCGTGCTCAACGCCGACATGATCGGATCGAACCATCCGGATACCGCGGCGCTCCTCGGCGTCCAACCGCCGCATCTCAATTCGCCCGATTTGGTGGCGCTCGGGATCCGGGCCAACGCGATGGTTGCCGGGTTCGTCATCGACTCGTCGTGGGACCGGCCGGCCCATCCGGAGAGCTGGTATTTCCGGAGCGATCACGTCCCGTATGCGAATGCCGGAATCCCGTCGATCTACTTCAGCTCCTTGCCGCACCCAGTATATCACACCCAACTCGACGAGCCGGCCCGGATCAACTATCCCAAGCTGACCCGGATCACCAAGTGGATGTACGCCACGGGCTGGCTGGCGGCCAATGCCCCGGAGCGGGTCCGGCTGTTGGCGCGGGCCAAGCCGTAGCGGCGCCCGGGGATCGTCAGCGCCTTGGCGTGAACAACCCGAGGCCGTCGATATCCACCCGCGCCACCCGGCCATCCCGGCCGACCTGGAACGTCACGAAGGTCTCCGCCCCGCTGGGGAGCGCGGCCCGGAACGAGTTGTATTGCCAGTGCACCAGCGGCGCCCGGCTCGACTGCCACCGGAACTCCAGGCCGTCCCCTGACGTCGCGACAGTGATCTCCCCGTACATGTCATCGACATACGCCCCGGCATACTGCCCGAGCGCCAGCGACGGCTTGCTGTCCTTGGCCCGCTCGGCTTCGGTCTGCTTCTCGCGCGCGGCCTGGGCCGTCATCGCCGCCTCGAACCGCTTGAGGCCTTCCGCCAAGTAGTCCTTGCTCGGCTGCCCCAACAAGAACCGGTCGATGATGTTCCACACGATAGCCGGCCCCGCGGAATGCGGCGAGCCGTTGGTGAGGACCACGATGCCGAGCCCGGCTTCCGGAATCGTCCACATCTCGGAGAGCATCCCGTCGATCCCGCCATTGTGCCAGGCAACCCGCCGGCCCCGGTAATCCGTCACGACCCAGCCAAGTCCATAGCCGGAGAAGTGACTCAGGCTATCACCCACGCCGCCGGTGTTGACGTGCGGGGTCTTGGTGACATTGAGGTTCGCGGCCGTCACCAGGCGCGCTCCCTGATAGGTGCCGTTGCCAAGGTGCATCCGGACGTACTGGGCCATTTCGACGATGTTCGAGTTGATCGACCCGGCCGGCGCAACGTTGTCGAGATTCCGCCACGGAATCGGGGTCACGACCCCTTTGCTGATGCTATGCGGCGTCGACACGTCGCCCTGGGGCGGGAGGTCCTTCGGGCTCAGGTTACTGGTGGTCATCCCGAGCGGCCCGAAGATTCGCTTCCGAATGGTCTCGTCGTAGCCGGCGCCGGATGCCCGGCCCACGATCTCACCTGCGGCCAGGAACATGATGTTCTGATAGCCCATCTCGGTCCGGAACCCGGCGTTAGGCTTGAGGTACCGAATCCGTTCCAGAATATCCGCCCGCGAGTAGTCGGTGCCGTACCAGAGCGCGTCCCCCCGCCGACCAAGCCCGGCTCGGTGGGACAACACGTCGCGAAGGGTCAACTCGCGGGTGACATACTGGTCATACAACTGAAACCCCGGCAGCCACTTGGTGACCCTGTCGTTCCACGTGAGCTTCCCGTCGTCCACCATCATCGCCGCCGCGGTGGACGTAAACGACTTGGTGTTCGACCCAATCGCGAACAGCGTGCGCGGCGTAATCGAGTCGCCTTGCCCGAGCACTTTGACCCCAAACCCGCGGCTATAGATCAACGAGTCATTCCGAACGATCCCAACCGCCACCCCCGGAATCTTCCACCCAACCCGAACCTGCTCGATGTACCGATCGAGCCCCGCCAGCGGGTCGGAAGCCGGTTTGACCTGCGCCGCTAGCGACCCCGCGCCGAGCGCCACCGCAAGTCCCAGCCGAGCGCCGAGTGCCGAGTGCCGAGTGCCGAGCATCAATTCCTCCTGCCAAAAGTCGCGACATCCGGATATTCGATGGATTTGGTCCGGCCATTGGCATCGAGTTGGAACGTCATGAGCGTCTTCCCGAAGACCGGGTTCCGCCAGGTGACCTCGAAAGTGTCGTAGTTCCAATGGGCCAGATCTCCAGTGTACTGGGGGCCAAACGTGGCGACGAGTCCATCCCCCTCTCTGGTGATCTTGATCTCGCCGTACATGCTGTCGGCATAGACGCCGGGATACCGGCTCAACTCGAGCGTCGGCTTGGTGCCCATCACCCGCGCCGCTTCGGCTTTCCGCCGCTCCCCGGCCGCCTTGTCGCGGGCCGCTTTGGTGCTCGCGAGCAGCAGGCCGCTCCAATCTTTGGCCGGCCCGGCGGTGTAGAGGTCGACCACCTTGTACCCCATGGCCGCGGGCAGGCTCGACTCGGCCACGTTGGTCAGGACGACGACGCCGAGTTTCCGTTCCGGCACCAGCACCACCTGGGCCCGCATCCCGCGGATGGAACCGCCGTGGGACACCACTTTCATGCCGCGGTAGTCTCGAATGGCCCAGCCGAGCCCGTACGACAGGAGGTGGGTTTCCGGATAGCTCTTTTCGTCCTCTTCACTGAGCCGCTGGTGCATCTGGGCGGTGTGCATTTCCTTAACCGTGGCCGGCTC
>JANPEL010000379.1:0-18103 GCA_031431925.1 Gemmatimonadota bacterium
CCATCGTGGTCGGCCTCTTGGTTCGAGAAGAGTTCGCGCCGCCGATTCGCCGATACGGCCACGCGGTCGTCCCGATGGACGATGCCGTCGTCGAGTGTGCCTTCGATCTCGGCGGGCGGCCGTACTATCGCGGTCCGTTGCCGAGCGGGCTCTACGACCACTGGATGCGGTCGTTTGCCGATCACGCCCGCTGCACCCTGCACTTGATCAAACGCCGCGGTACCGACCGGCATCACATCGTCGAAGCCGGGTTCAAGGCCTTGGGGATGGCACTCGCGGCGGCCATCGTGCCCGCCGCGGCCATCGCGTCGACCAAAGGAAACGTGCGGCTCGCCACATGATGGCGAGCCGGCTGATCGTCTGCCTCGATGTCAAAGGGGGCCGGGTGGTCAAAGGCGTCAACTTCAAGGGCCTTCGGGATCTCGGTGATCCGGTGGCGATGGCGGCACAGTACGAGCAGGACGGCGCCGACGAGATCGTCTTCCTCGACATCAGTGCCTCGAGCGAAGAGCGCGCCACTTTGCTCGATACCGTGCGGGCCACGGCCGAGCACCTCTTCGTGCCGTTGACCGTCGGCGGCGGGATCCGGACGGCCGACGACGTGGCGGCCGCGCTCCGGGCCGGCGCCGACAAGGTCAGTCTCAACACCACCGCCGTCGAGCGGCCGGAGGTGATCACGGCCGCCGCCGAGCGGTTCGGGTCGCAATGCGTGGTCGTGAGCATCGACGCGGCTCGCGAGGACAGCCGCTGGCGGGTCTTTACCCGCGGTGGTCACACCCCGACCGAGCTCGATGCGATCGCGTGGGCCAAGGAAGCTGTGGAACGCGGGGCGGGCGAGCTCTTGGTCACCAGTATTGACCGGGACGGAGTTCGGAGCGGCTACGATTTAGATCTCACTCAGGCCATGGCGGCGGCCGTCTCGGTCCCGGTCATTGCCTCCGGCGGCGCTGGCCACGCCGGCCACGTGGTCGATGCCTTCACCAAGGGCCGGGCCAGTGCCGCGCTGGTGGCCGGCATCCTCCACGACGGCCTCACCACCGTGACTGAGCTCAAACAAGCCATGGCCCTGGCCGGCATTCCAACCCGGAGAACCTGGTGAGCAACCCGAGCGAATTTCTGCAGGCGGTGACGGACGTTTCCCGGGTAGCCGGCGAGGTGGCCCTCCGATACTTCGGCACCGGTGTGGCGGTCGAGTGGAAAGGCGATGGGAGTCCGGTCACCATTGCCGATAAATCCGCCGAAGAGGCGGCGCGGGCGTGGATCACCGCTCGATTTCCCAACGATACCATTCTCGGCGAAGAGTTCGGATTGACCGGCACCGGCACCGGCCGGCGCTGGCTGATCGACCCGATCGATGGCACCAAAAGCTTCGTGGCCGGCACCCCGCTCTGGGGAACCCTGATCGCCGTCGTAGAGGGTGAAGAAGTGCTGGCCGGGGCCATCAACTGTGCCGCGGCCGGTGAGTTGGTGGCGGCCGCCCGGGGCGAAGGTGCCTGGTGCAACGGCGCGCGATGCCGAGTGTCGACTCAGTCGGTGTTGGCCGATGCCGTGGTCCTCACCACCGACGAACGGTTTCCCGATCGCCCGGCGCGGCGGCAGTCCTGGCAAACCCTGGCGGCGGAGGCCCGGGTGGTCCGAACCTGGGGCGATTGCTTCGGCTATCTCCTGGTGGCCACCGGCCGGGCCGATGTCATGGTTGACGACCGAATGAATCCCTGGGACTCGGCGTGTCTGATGCCCATCATCGAGGAAGCGGGTGGCGTGTTGACCGATTGGCAGGGGAGGCGAACCGCCTTTGGCGGCGATACGATTGCCACCAACCGGGAACTAGCGGTGACGGTCCGGTCGATGTTGGTATCCCCATGATCGATCGCTTGGACTTCACCAAACGGGGCGGAGTCGTGGCGGTGGTTGCCCAAGACGCCACGACCGGGGCGGTGCTGATGGTGGCCGAGGCCGACCGCGAAGCGGTGGCCAAGACCATCGAGACCGGCGAGATGCACTATCGCTCGCGGAGCCGGGGCCTTTGGCATAAAGGCGCCACCAGCGGCAACGTCCAGCGCGTGGTCAGCCTGCTGCCCGATTGCGACGGCGATACTCTCTTGGCCCAGGTGATCCCGGCGGGACCGGCGTGTCATACCGGCGCCCCAACCTGCTTTGGGGACATGGGCGCCGGAGTCCTCGGCCGCCTCGACCGGACCATCGCGGCCCGCGCCGCCGCGCCCGATGCCGGAGCCAGCTACACCGCCAAGCTCCTCGCCGACCGAAATCTCCGCCTGAAAAAACTGGGGGAGGAAGCGATCGAATTAGCGGTGGCCTGCGTGGACGGCGACTCGGTCCGGGCCACCGAAGAGGCCGCCGACGTTCTGTATCACACGCTGGTGGCCGTCCGGGCGTTGGGCGTGTCGCTGGCCGACATCCAGGCGGCCCTTAGCCGCCGGGAATCCACCCCTGCTAGATTGCCGCAATGACCACTCGACGCGATTTCATCAAGACCACCGCCGTCACTGGCGCTGCCCTTTCGATCGGACCCTCGGCCTTCACGCTTCGGCGGAAGGCTCCGCTTCGGATCTTGTTCATCGGCGGGACCGGCTTCATCGGTCCCCACATGGTTCGGGCGGCTCAGGCCCGAGGCCACGTGCCGACGTTGTTCAACCGAGGCAAGACCAATCCGGGGCTCTTTCCGGGCGTCGAGAAGCTGGTTGGCGACCGGGACGGCGGCCTCGGCGTCTTGAAGGGCCGGAAGTGGGACGCGGTGATCGACACCTCGGGCTACGTGCCGCGGGTGGTCCGTGCGTCGGCGCAAATGCTCAAGGCCCAGGCCGACCACTACCTGTTCATCTCGACCGGCGACGTCTATAAAGATTTCACCGTCGATCATATGGACGAGGACGCCCCCAAGGCGGTGCTGCCCGAGCCGAACTCGGAGGATACCCGGAAGTATTACGGACCGCTCAAGGTGATTTGCGAGCAGGAAGTCCGCGAGGCCTTCCCGGAGCGCAATACCATCATCCGGCCGGGCTGGATCGTCGGCCCGGGCGACAACGCCAACCTCTTCACCTATTGGCCGGTCCGGATCGACCGGGGCGGGGAAGTGTTGGCCGCCGGCGCTCCGACCGACCCGGTACAAATCATCGATGCCCGGGACATGGCCGAGTGGATCGTTAGGCTGCTCGAACAGAAGACCACCGGGGCGTTCAACGCGATGGGGCCGGGGACTCCGCTTTCGATGGCTGAATTCCTCTACGGGATCCGGGCCATCACCAGCGCCGACGTCCGGTTTACCTGGGTCGAGACCCAGTTTCTCCTCGACCGAAAGATCCGGCCCTGGCGGGACATTCCGATCTGGTATCCGCCGATCGGTGATCACAAGGGCAACGGGCTGATCAGCCCCAAGCGTGCTGTCGCGGCCGGCCTGACCTACCGTCCCTTGGCCGATACCGCGGCGGACACCCTCAAGTGGTTCAAGTCGGAAGGAACCGCGTGGGATGCCGTGCCCCGCCCGGGCCTGACCGCGGCCCGGGAAATCGAACTCCTGAAGGAGTGGCACGCCCGGGGCTAATTCGGAGCCCGCGAGCCCGGCTTCGGGTCCCAGAGGTGGTTGATGACCCAGAGCAGCGTGAGCCCGCTCACGGCAAACAGGGCGCCCAGTCCCAGGGCCAACTGGGTTCGGCCATAGAGGAACTGGCCGATTCCGAACAACGATGACCAGATCGTCAGGCAACCGGCAACCCATCCCAGGGTTGCCATGCCCATGTGGTCGCCGTGTAGGGCCGCATCCTCGGCGCTGACCCCGGCTTCGATTCGAATCTTGGTCCAGCCCGGGCCCGCCGGGTGCACCTTCCGGAAAAAGGCCACCAGTTGGTCGCGGCTGGTCGGGGCCGCGACGTAGGCCGTCACCAGCCAGCACACCGTCGTGAACGCCACCGAAAAGAGCACCGTGGTCGCGAACGGCAGCGGATGGCCGGTCTTCTTCATCACGAAGAAGATGATCGAGATCGTGAACGAGCTGACCATGGCCGCCACTTCGCACCAGGCGCTGATCCGCCACCAAAACCACCGGAGCAGGTAAATCAGCCCGGTGCCTGCCCCGATCGAAATCAGGATCTCGAAGGCATCCTGCGCCGAGGTGAGGAGCTGGCTCAATCCCGCCGCCACCACATACAGGCCCACCGTACAGAGCCGGCCGACGTTGACGTAGTGCTTCTCGGTGCCGGCGGGCCGGAGGAACCGCCGGTACAAATCGTGGACCAAGTACGACGAACCCCAGTTGAGATGGGTCAGGATGGTCGACGAGTTGGCCGCGATCAATCCGCCGACCATCAGGCCCACGAACCCGACCGGCAAGAATTTGAGCATGGCCGGGAAGGCGCTGTCATGTCCGATCAGGGCGGGATCGGCCGCCGGGAATGCCGCCTGGATGTCGGACAGCTCTGGAAAGATGATGATCGAGCAGAGCGCCGTGATGATCCAGGGCCAGGGCCGAAGGACGTAATGCGCCAGGTTGAAGAACAGAGTGCCGCCTAACGAATCTTTCTCCGATTTCGACGCCAGCATCCGCTGGGCGATGTAGCTGCCGCCGCCCGGTTCGGACCCCGGGTACCAGTTGGCCCACCAACTGACCGCAATCGGCATGATGAAGATCATCAGCGCCAACTCGCTCAGCGAGAAGTTCGGCAGCAGGTCGAGGATCGGCTGCCCGGTGCCGTCGATCGCGGAGCGAACCGGGGTGCCGTTGACGAAGTTGACCTGCTGCCCGCCGAGCGTCGAGACCAGTTTTTGGAGCCCGTCCCAGGCGCCTTCGCCAACCCCGGTGGAGCGGGCCACCTGCTTGAGGCTGAAGTAGGCGGCCGCGATGACGGCCGTCATCTTGATGAAAAACTGGATCATGTCGATGACCAGCACGCCCCACAGTCCGGAGTGGGCGGCAAAGGCCACGTTCAAAACGCCGCAGATGAGGATCGTCTGCCACGGCGGCATCCCGAAGAGAATGTTCGCGATCTTGCAGGCCGCGAGCGTCACCGTCCCCATGATGAAGCAGTTGAAAAACAGGCCGAGATAGACCGCGCGGAATCCCCGAACCACCGAGGCCGCTTGGCCTGAGTAGCGCAGTTCGTAAAACTCGAGATCGGTCATCACACCCGAGCGCCGCCAAAGCCGGGCGTAGAAGAACACGGTCGACACCCCGGTCAGCACGAAGGCCCACCATTGCCAGTTGCCGGCCACCCCGAACTGACGGACTTGTTGCGTGACCCAATTCGGCGTGTCGCTGCTGAACGTGGTGGCCACCATCGACAACCCGGCCAGCCACCATGGTACCGATCGGCCGGAAGCAAAGAACTCCGAGGTGTTCTTGCCGGCCCGTTTTCCGAAGAACAGGGCCGGCAGGAAGCAGACCAGCAGCGAGGCTATCGCAATGACCCAGTCGAGGGGTTGCAGTCGCATGGGACGGGTGCCCTACCGGATCCGGGGCATGAAGTTGGGCCCGTTTCGAAGCGTGGTAGCCCGGCCATCCGCGCCAATGTCGAAGCTCATGCTCTCCCCCAACTCACCGTCTTTCCGGATCCGCTTGAACAGATGTTCCCCGACTTTCTTGTATTTGGTGATGGCCCGGACCGGGTCCTCGGTGGGGAAACGAATCGAGGCGAGTCCGCCCTCCCATCGAATGATTTCCAGGTCCCCACCGAACGACCCGGCGTAGGTCCCGAGGTATTTGTCGAGGCCGGCGTCGGCCACCGGCTGGGGGCGGCTCGACGTGTCTTGGGCGGCTTTGATGGCAGGCGCGAGCAGGTTGTAGGCCTGGTGTGCCAGCGTCCCGGCGTCGCCGTCGATCGCGTTGACCATGGCGATCGTCGCGATCTTCTCGTCCGGCCGGATGGCGAGTTGGGTCTGGTAGCCGGGACAACTCCCGCCGTGACCGACGAACGTTTTCCCGTCGCTCCGCCAGACCTCGAACCCGAGGCCCCAAGTGGTTTCCCATGCCGGATCCATGAAATGGACCCGCTGCATTTCTCGGAGGGTGTTGGACGACAGTACCTCGGTGCCGCCTTTGGCGAGGAGCCGGAACTGCCAGGACGCGAATTTGGCCAGGTCGAGCGCGGTTGACGCGTATCCGGCAGCCGGCGCGATGCCGCGCGCCTGGAAGAACGGCAACTCGCGGCGTTCGCCCTCCCGGGGCCAACCGCTGTATCCGGTCGCCAGCCGCTTGCCCCGCTCCTGCTGCGGCATGTCCCAGTAGGTGTCCTTGAGGCCGAGGGGGCCGAGGACACCGGCCTGCACTTGGTCGCCATAGGACTTGCCTGAGGCGGCCGCCACGATTTCGCCGGCCAGCGTGAGGCCGAGGTTCGAGTATTGGAAATAGGTTTCAGGGCGGTAGAGCATTTCCTGGCTCGAGACCGCGTTGATGATCTGTTCGCGGGTCGGGAACTCGTAGCTCGGCGCGCTCCAATACGGGTAGGCCGCCTCGCGCGGTAACCCCGCCGCGTGGGTCAGGATGCCCTCCACGGTAACGGCTTCCTGTTCGGGCCGGGGGTTCTTGATGGTAAACCAGCTCAAATGCTTGGCCACCGGATCATCGAGCCGGAGCTTGCCCTGATCGCGGAGCTGCATCAGTGCCACGCTCGTGAACAACTTCGAGATCGAGCAGATGCTATAGAGCGTGGTGGGCGTGGCGGGAGTCCGTTTGTTGATGTCGGCATAGCCGAATCCGCCCTGCCAGATCACCTCGTGATCGACCACGACCGCCGCCGAAACCCCGGGGTAGCGACTATAGGCCCGGGTGGCCTCGATCCATTTCTCGAGCACCGCCGTCGCTTCCTTGACCCGCGGATGATTGGCCACCGACTGAGTGTGGCCGGTGGCGGGAACGGCGGCCGCGAGCAGCAAGGCGCCGAGTACGTGCCGGGATGTCATGATTTGGTCCCCCTGGTGATTCTGCCTTGATATCGTGTGGCGGTGATCTCCGCCAGGATGGCCAACGCGATCTCGCTCGGTTCCCGACCGCCCAGATCGAGCCCGATCGGCCCGTGCAACCGGGCGATCTGCTCGGCCGAGTGGCCCGCCTCCTTGAGCCGCTCCCGCCGAATCTGCTGGGTCTTCCGCGATCCGATCACCCCGATATACGCCGCCGGCGACGTGAGCGCCACGTCGATGGCCGGTTCGTCGAACTTGGGGTCATGGGTCAGGAGACAGATGCAGGTGGCCGAATCGATCCCGACTCTGGCAAAGACCTCATCGGGCCAGCCGACGATCAGTTCGTCGGCGTCGGGAAACCGCTCCGGCGTGAGGAATGCCTCGCGTCCATCGGCCACCACGGTTCGAAACCCGAGCGGCTTGGCGAGCTTGACCAACGCCATGGCGATGTGCACGCCGCCGAAAATCAAGAGTGTCGGCCGGCGGGGAAACACCTCGTAAAGGACCCGAACGTCGCCGCCCGGGGTCGGAATCGTTTCCGACTTGCTCGACAAGTGCTTAATGGCCTCGGCGGCACCGGCCGCCATCATCTCGGCCAGGCCCGGTGGAACCCGGAGGTTTTCGCGCGCGCCCGATTCGTGGTAGACCAGGGCCGCACCAAGCGGCGCCGCCCCGCCAATGACCGTGGCGACCACGCTGCCTTCCCGCCGCCCGGCTGCCGCGACGATTTCCGCCCGAACGGTCGGTTCGACAAACATCGAAATGGTGCCGCCGCAGGACAGCCCGAACTCCCAGGCCCGTTCGTGCGTCACCCCGTACTCCAGGGCTTTCGGCGTGCCGCGCTCGATGGCCGCCATGATCTCCTCGACCACGGCGTTCTCGACGCAGCCGCCCGACACCGAGCCGGCCATCTTGGCCGTCGGGGTGGCCAGGAGGACCGCGCCCTCGGGCCGCGGTGCTGATCCCCAGATCTGAGTAACGACCGCCCGGCCGACCAATTCTTCGGCCCGGAGCCGTTCATAAGCTTCGAGTAGTTCCCGCATCGTCGTGCTCCCACTTCGGTTGAACCTGCCAACGATACGTGGTCCGGAGGGCCCGGCGTAAGTCCAGGCGGCCCCCCCGGTCGCGCCGAATCGGGGGGGACCATATCTTCTCTCGAATGCGAGTCGCCATGGCGGCGGTGGCCCCCTACCCGCCCGAACGGTTGCAGGTCATCAAGCAGATCGGGGTCGATCATCTCGTCTACTACGACATGGCCACGATGCCGGTCGAGTACGACGAGTTGGCGGCGGTGGTCAAGCAGGCCCACCGCGCCGGCCTCACGATCGCCGTGGTCGAGTGCGGCCCGCCGATCGATCGAATTGTGCTCGGCAAAGACGGCCGGGACCACCAGATCGCCCAGTTCGAGGTTGCGATCAAGAACATGGGCCGGCTGGGCATCGAGGTCCTCTGCTACAACTTCATGCCCCAGGTGCTGCCCGATGCGATGGTGGTGCGCACCAGCTATACGGCCCCGGCCCGCGGCGGCGCCGCCACCACCGCGTTCCGGTTGGCGGATGTTACCGCCGACACGGTGCCGCACACCGAAGCCACCGTGCCGGTCGAGCAGCTCTGGGACAACCTCGAGTATTTCCTTCGGCGGGTGCTCCCGGTGGCCGAGTCGGCCGGGGTCAAGCTCGCGATGCATCCGGACGATCCGCCGCTGTCACCGATCTGCGGCCTCAACCGGATCATGTCGAGCGTCGAGGCGTTCGACCGGCTGATCGGCCTCTCGAAGAGCCCGGCCAATGGCATGGCCCTCTGCTGCGGCTGTTTCCTTGAAATGGGAGCCGATCTCGTGGCCATGACGGAACGGTTCCGAGGCCGGATCCACCATCTCCACTTCCGCGACGTGGCTGGAACCCCGACCGATTTCGTCGAGACCTTTCCCGACGACGGCCCCACCGATTTCATTCCGGTGTTCGAGGCCCTCCAACGGACCGGCTGCGACAGTCCGATTCGGATCGACCATGTACCCAGGCTCGCGCTCGAGCCTGGATCGAACGACGGCTACGGCTTCCTCGGGCATGTCTTCGCGACCGGCTATCTCCGCGGCTTGCTCGAATCGGTGTCCGGGAAGCCGAGTCTTCAACGCTGGAACCCCATTCCGGCCGAACGGCGCTCGGCAGAGTACCCGCTAGGTGGGGCGTAACAACCGGGTGAGGACCCGGTCGAGGGCCGAGGCAAACGCCTGCTTGGCCCGCGCGTCGTAGGGCGGGGGCCCGCCGGTCTCGGTGCCACCCATCCGCAGCGCATCCATGAAATCCCGGATCGATAACCGTTCGCCGATGGTCTCCTCGGTGTGCTCGTCGCCCCGGGGATCGAGGACCGCGATGCCCTTCGGCACCAGCAGCGCCGCCAAGGGAATGTCCTGAGTGACCACCAGATCGCCGAGGGCAACCTCGGCCACGATGTGCTGGTCGGCGACATCGGGCCCGCCATTGACCCAGACGGTGGTGACCAAGGGATAGCCGGGCGGGGTCTGGAGCCGCTGATTGGCCACCAGCACCACGGGCAGGCCGAGGCGCTTCGAGGCGCGAAAGACCAAGTCTTTCACATCCCGAGGCGCCGCGTCGGCATCGATCCAGATCTTCATCGAGTCCCCATGGGGGCCAACGATACGCGGTTCCCGTCCCTTCCGCACGCCGCAGCCAAATCCTATCATTGACCATGACCCATTCGAGCATCGTCCGTCCCGCCCTGACCATCGCCCTGCTCGCCGGTGTTGTCCTCGGTGCGGTGGCCCAGGCCCCGACCGACACGACCCGCCGCACCGCGCCCAATTCCGACCTTCCGATGATTCCGACCCGTCCCCTCAAGTTCACGACCGACGAGGGAACCTGGATATCGCTCGATCTGTCGGCCGATGGGCGGACCATCGTGTTCGATCTCTTGGGCGACATTTATTCGATCCCGGCCCCTGGTGGAGCCGCCACCCGCCTAACGAGAGGCTCGGGCTTCGACGGC
The DNA here is from genome assembly GCA_031431925.1 of Gemmatimonadota bacterium. Classification (GTDB taxonomy): domain Bacteria; phylum Gemmatimonadota; class Gemmatimonadetes; order Gemmatimonadales; family GWC2-71-9; genus SHZU01. Next base: position 9,919 of record JANPEL010000379.1, read on the forward strand.
CAGCCCCGGTTCTCGCCCGACGGCAAGACCATCGTCTTCGTGAGCGACCGGTCCGGGAGCGAAAACCTCTATCTGATGGACCCCGACGGGAAGAACATCCGGCCGCTGACCCGGGGGCCGAACCAGGCCTTCATCTCGCCCGACTGGACTCCCGACGGGCAGTACGTGGTCGTCTCCAAGAGCAATGACCTCTGGCTCTACCACCGGGGCGGCGGGAACGGCCTCAAACTGACGGGTCAGACGCCGCCGGCCCCTGGAGGCGGTGGCCCGGGCGGCGGCAATGCGCCGGCGAATTTCATGGGCGCCTCGGTCACCCCGGACGGCCGCTACATCTACGCCGGCGCCCGCACCGGCGCGGCCGGCTACAACCAGATGATGGGCACCACCCAGATCGTCATGTACGACCGCGAGACCGGCCGCCTGGTGACCCGGTCCCTCAATCTCGGCACCGCCTTCCGCCCGGCCGTGAGCCCCGACGGCAAATGGCTGGCCTACGGGTCGCGCCGAATGGCCGTCACCGGTCTCAAACTCCGCGAACTCGCCTCCGGCGATGAACGGTGGCTAGCCCAAGACATTCAGCGGGACGACATCGAATCCCGCGGGTCGCGTGATCTCCTGCCCGGTTACTCGTGGACCCCGGACTCGAAGGCTTTGGTCCTGGCCCATCACGGGAAAATCTGGAGCCTCGACGCGGCGACGGGCAAGCAAACTCAGATCCCCTTTACGGCCGAAGTCGACCAGCTGATCGGCGACTTGGTCCGGTTCGAGTATCCGATCAACGACACCATGCTCACCGTGCGGCAGATTCGCGGGGCCCGTCCGTCTCCGAACGGCCGGCGGCTGGCCTTCTCGGCGCTCGACCGGCTCTGGATCATGGACCTGCCGTCGGGAACCCCGAAGCGCCTAACGACGTCGACCGATGGCGAACACCTGCCGGTCTGGTCGCCGGACGGGAAATACCTCGCCTACGTCAGCTGGACCGAGGAGGGCGGCGACATCTGGCGGATCGCGCCCGACGGTGGCCGTCCCGAGAAGCTGACGACGCAATCGGCGTACTATGACGACATCATGTACTCCCCGACCGGGTCCAGGATCGTGGCGGCCCGGGCGCCCCGGACCCAGCGGGCCATCGTCAACGACGAGATCAATCCGAAGTTGGTCATCACCGATCTGGTCTGGATCCCGGCCGGCGGCGGCACCGCGTCGTTCATCAGCTCGCTCACCAACGCCGGGCGGCCCCACTTCACCGCCGACACGAGCCGGATCTGGATCTATGAGACCGGCGACGGACTGGTCTCGATGCGCTGGGACGGCACCGATCGGAAAGAACATCTTAAAGTCACCGGGTACGCCCAGCCGGGCGCCGGCCCGGGTTCCCAGCCCCGCCAGGCCGCTGAGCTGCAGGTGTCGCCCGATGGCAGCCGAGTCCTGGCCGTGGTCGACAACAAACTGTTCGTGGTGCCGCTCCCGATCACTGGCGGGCCGGCCCCCTCGGTCTCGGTGCAGCAGCCGACCGGGGGCCCGCTTCCGTTTCGGCGGCTCTCCCGGATCGGCGGCGATTTCATCGGCTGGAACAACGACTCCCGCGGGGTCTTCTATTCGTTAGGCCGGTCCTATTTCCAATATGACTTGGCCCGCGCCGACTCCCTCGCCGCCGACTCGGCCGCCAAAGCGCCGCCGCGGCCCGGTGCCGGTCCCGGCACCGGCTCCAACCAGCCGGTCTATGAGGCCGCCCGCACCGACATCACCATCACCGCCGCCAAAGACCGTCCGACCGGGAGCGTGGTGCTCCGCGGCGCCCGGATCATCACGATGAAGGGCGACCAGGTCATTCCCCGCGGCGATGTCGTGGTGACCGGCAACCGGATCGTCGCGGTCGGCGCCCAAGGCAGTGTCGCCATTCCGAGCGGGGCGCGGACCATCGACGTCTCGGGCAAAACCATCATGCCCGGCTTGGTCGATATCCACGCCCACATGTGGCCCCAGTGGGGCGTCCATTCGCCGCAGCCCTACATGTACACCGCCAACCTGGCGTATGGGGTGACCACCACCCGCGATCCCCAGACCTCCCAGTCCGACGTCATTTCCTATGGCGACGCCGTCGACGTCGGCCAGATCATCGGTCCCCGGATCTACGCCACCGGCCCCGGGATCTTCGCCAACGACGACGTGACCAGCGCCGATGACGCCAGAGAAGTCATGAAGCGGTACTCCGAGTTCTACCGGACCGAGACGATCAAGCAGTACCAGGCCGGCGACCGGCGTCAGCGGCAATGGCTCGCGATGGCAGCCAAAGAGCAGAAGATCACTCCGACCCTCGAGGGCGGCCTCGACTTCAAGAAGAACATGACCGAGGCAATGGACGGTTATGCGGGGATCGAACACACCCTTCCGATCGCGCCCATGTACAAAGACGCCGTTCAGCTCTTTGCCCAAAGCGGCACCACCTGGACCCCGACGCTCCTGGTCCAGTACGGCGGCCCCTGGGCCGAGAATTGGTGGTACGAGCACTACGATATTCTGAGCGACCAGAAACTGACCCGGTTCACGCCGTTCTCGGAACTCGAACGTCGCGGCCTCCGCCGTCCCCAGTGGTTCCGGGACAGCGAGTACTCCTTCAAGCTTTTTGCCGAGCAGGCCAAGCGAGTGGTCGAGGCCGGCGGCCGGGTCGGGCTCGGCGGCCATGGTCAGCTTCAGGGACTGGGCGTCCACTGGGAATTGTGGACCATCGCGAGCGGCGGGATGAAACCGATGGATGCCCTTCGGGTCGGCACCATCTTCGGGGCCGAGGCCATTGGGCTCCAACAGCACCTCGGCTCGATCGAGGCCGGCAAGCTGGGTGATATTCTGGTGCTCGACGCCAATCCGCTCGACGACATCAAGAACACCAATACGATCCGGTACGTGATGAAGAATGGCCGAGTCTACGACGGCAACACCCTGGCCGAAGTGTGGCCCAAGGCGCGCCCGCTTCCGAAGCAGTGGTGGATGACCAACGACGCGATGCCGGCGCCAGGGCAGCGTTAGGTGCCCGCGCCGAGCCCCTCCCGCCGGGTGTTCCTCTCCTCGGTGGGAGCGATGTCGGGCATGGGCCTGGCGCCCCTCAACCTGTTCTCCGACCGGGAAACGCCTAACGATTTCCTCTTCGCCAAGAACCTCGTCTACCTCCAAACCGGCTCCCTTGGCCCGACCCCGCGCCCGGTGATGGACAAAGTGATCGCGCTTTGGAGAGAACTCGAACTGAACCCGGTTCTCTACGGCTACGGCTCCCACGAGCAGGCCATGGAGGCTGCCCGCGCCAACGCGGCCGCCTTTCTCGGCTGTCAGACGGACGAGTTGCTGCTGACTCGGAGCACCACCGAGGGGATGAATTGGGTGGCCCAGGGGCTCTTTCTCAAGGCCGGCGACCGGGTGGTAATCACCGACCAAGAGCACCCCGGCGGCCGTTCCGGTTGGGATTACATCGCCCGGAAGCAAGGCGTCATCCTCGACATCGTGGCCATTCCTCCGGGCGAGAATGACGCCGCGGCCATCGTCGACCGTTTTGCCACCGCGATCACTCCGCGCACCCGGGTGCTCGTCTTCTCCCACCTGCTGACGTCGACGGGGCTCCGGATGCCGGTGGCGGAGTTGTCGGCCCTGGCGCGGGCTCGCGGCTGCATTGCGGTCGTGGACGGCGCCCAGGCGGTCGGCGGCGTCGCGGTCGACGTGAAAGCGCTCGGCTGCCACGTCTACGTCACCTGCGGCCATAAGTGGCTTCTCGGTCCGAAGGGAACCGGCCTTCTGTACCTGAGCGAGGACATCGGCCGGGCCGTCGACCCGATTGCGCTGGAAGGCGGCCGGGCCGCCTATTCGAACTCCTCCGGCGTGACCAGCATCCCGAGCGTGCTCGGCCTCTCGGCGTCGATCGACTATATCCGGGCGATCGGGATTGCCGCTGTCGAGCGGCACAACCTCGCCCTTCGCGATCGGCTGTACCGGATGCTCCAGAGCGTTCCCCAAGTCCGGGTCGTGAGCCCGCCGCCCGGTCCGTTGGCGTCCCCCCTGCTCAGCTTCGTGCTCCCCGACCTGGTGAAGAGCGGCGACTTGACGCAACGCCTCCTGGCGCGGCACGGCGTCGTGGTAAAAACGGTTCCCGGACAGTGGTTCAACGGGAACCGAATTTCGACCCACCTGTTCAACACCGCCGGCGATGTCGACGCGCTGGTGGCTGCCCTCCGAAAAGAACTCGCCTAGCCGGTCCAACTTTCGGGGCCTCGTAAGGTGCTCGGGTCTCAGGAGTTTGCGCAAAATGATGCCAAATGATATCGGCGTGAGGGGTCGCGAAGAGATTGTCCTCCGAAGCTTGAGTTGACACTGCTCACCCGAGGACCGACCATGACCGCCCTGTTGACCCGGAGTGCCCGCTGGCTGCTGCCAGCCGCCCTGCTCCTCCCGGCTGCCCTTGCCGCTCAGCAACCGCCCGCCGACGTGACCGCCGTCGACACCAAAGGCCTGGTGACGATCTCTTGGACCATGATCCGCGACGAAGTGACCTATCGGGTTACCCGGGCGTCCGATCCGCGTTCGCGGGGTCAGGACCTGACCAAGCCCCTTCCAGTGGACGTGACCTCGTTTGTTGATGCCACCGTGGCGCCGGGCATGACGTACTTCTACCAAGTCATCGCGGTCTATGGCGATGGCTCCGAGTGGCCGAGCAAGCCGGTCCAGTACCTGCCGCCGGCCCCGCCTCCGCCGGCCCCGCTTCCGCCGGCCCCCGTCCCGCTGACTCCACTAGGAGGGACGGTTGTGAGCCGGCTGTCGGCGCCGCCGGCTCCAACCGGCGTCGTGGTCACCGGCCGGCAGGCCAGCGCCAACCTGGTCTGGACGCCGATGACCGGGGTGGCCTCGTATGTGGTGGCCCGGAAAGAAGCCAACGCACCCGTCGTTCAAGCCAAACTGGCCGCCAGTCAGTCGAGTTGGTACGACATCGGTCTCCGTCCATCCACCGCCTATACCTACATGGTGGATGCGATCTACCCCGATGGCCGCGAAGCCTACACCGAGGTCCCGTTCACCACCCCGGCGGCGACCAACCCATGGCCGGCCAGTTTCAAAGCCGCCCAAACCGGTACCAGCCGGGTTCAGCTGACCTGGTCGGCGGTCAACGGCGCTTCGTACTATGTCTTGCTCGGGCCCGGCTCCAGTGCCGGTGGGGTGAAGGTGACCGGGACCTCATACACCTCGACCGGGGTTCCCTCGGGCAGCCAGACCTGGGCAGTGGGCAGCTACTACGAGCCCGGTCCGACCTTGGCCTCGGCGCCCGTGGGCCCGTATGCCGTCTCCACGCCCGCGGCGGCGTTTCCCAGGGTGCAGTTGGTGGTGGCCGCGGCCCCGCCAACGCCGGTGGTGACCGCCCGGCGGACCACGTTTGACCCGGTGAAGCACGGGTTCAGGTTCGTCAACGACTTCAAGAACAGCTTCATCGGCCCGCCCATCAACTACACGACCAGCGGTCTCTGCGGCGGAATGTCCTACGCCGTGCTTGACTACTTCAACGCGGGCCTCGCCACTCCAGGTCAGAGGTTTCGGCCCGCCAATAACACGACGCTCCAGCAGTATCTCTACGGGAGACAGGTCACCACCCTCCTGCCGAATCTCGACAAATGGGCGGAAACGACCGTCAATCCGTTCGGACAGCGAACGCTCGAGTTTTTCAATTGGGGCCTGAGCGGTCGGCTGACGGAACTCAAGTCGTTCATCGACCGCGGCGTTCCCGTTCCCCTCGGCCTCAAAGGAACCGGCGGGGGCATCGATCATGATCATCAGGTGCTGGCCATCGGCTACGACGCCGGCCGGTACCAGGGCGACCTCGGCAACCACAAAACGGACCTCAAAATCTTCATCTTCGATCCGAACTGGCCCGGCGAAATCGTGACGTTGGTCCCGAACCCCGCGAAGAACGAGTATTACGAACTCGAGCATCCGACCAACCATTGGATGACTTACTTCGTCGACGGCAAATACACGCCGCTGACGCCGCCGGCCATCGTCACCCCGGTGTATCCCAACGACGGGCTGGTCCGCGAGCTTCGATTGGAAATCTCGACGGGTCTGGACGACATGCGGGGTGGCGCCGACCACGTCGACCTGACAATTAAGCTGTCGAACAACACGACCCAGTACTATCCGAACATCAGTCAGAATGGGATCTGGTTGGCGGGATACTCCGAGACGGCGCAAATCATGCTCAGCCAGCCGGTGCCGGCGGCCATGATCACCTCGGTTGAAATATCCACCAACGCCACCGGCGGCCTCAACGGTGACAACTGGGACCTGAGCAGTGCGTGGGTCAAATTGATCGGCGGTGGCATCGACAAGTATTTAGTGAATCGCCCTACCGGTCCCTTCCGCTTTACCGGAGCCCGAATCCCATTGGCGATCAGTGTCCCCTAGTCGAACGGGCCCCCGAGGTTTCACCGCCCGATCCGGACGACCATGAGGAGGGTTGGGCTCCAGTTCCACTGGGGCCCACCCGAGTAGAAATGGAGGAGCCCGGTGGACCGGGCCTCGAGACCAATCCCGATTCGGGAGCCCGTGGGTTGGATCGAGAACCCGGCTCCCAGGTGCCCCTGGAGTGCTCCGTCGCTCGAGGTCCCGTTGGCGGAGAAATTCGTGAGCACGGTCCCGGTGCTATCGCGGGCCTCGTTCCGGATCCGGTCGCGAACGGTCAGCACGCCGAGTCCGGCCAGGGCATACGGTCCGCTCCCGCCCGGACGGACGCCAAAGCGGAGGAACGTGCCGAACGACCAACCGGTATCGCGGTTCCGTTGCTTGAAGTAACAAGTCCCGGTGGACCCGCCGGGTAAGATGCAGGCGCTCTGGCCCTGGCGGCGGACCTCGTTGAGCCGATCGACGCCGCCCTCGAGCCGCCACGTGAGACGGTTCCGGCCGATCAGGTCGACGCCAACCCGGACGGCGAGTCCGTGGTCGGACTGGCTGTCACCGATCCGGCCGGGCATCCGGGTATACCCTGCGGCCACGCTGGTTCGTTGCGCGGCGGCGGACCCAGTCCCGAAGGCCAGCATGCCAAGGAGCAGTGCGATTCGCATTCCCGTATGATAGCATCGGTTGCCCCTGCCCCTCGTGACGGAATCGGGGGCCCGAGGGTATCCGCGGTGAGTTGTCGCCCCCGAAACGAGGTCCCAATGTCAGCCGTCAGAATCATCGGTCTAGTGGCCACGCTTACCGCCTGCGTCGGCGCCACGCCGCCGGAGCCGAGCCCAGATGTCAACTCACTCCCGGCAACGGTGACCCTCAAGGCGGGCGAAAGCCGCACCGTCAGCGGCGCGGTCATCCGGTTTGTGGAGGTCAAAGGCGATTCGCGCTGCCCGAGCGATGTGACCTGCGTCTGGCAGGGCAACGCCGAATTGATCTTCGCAGTTGGGCCGGCGGTCGGCGACGGGCCCACGGACCTCGTGCCGCTCAACACCGGCCTCGAGCCCCGTTCAGGTGGTGCCCTCGGCCTCCGGCTGACCCTCGTCACTCTCTCGCCGAATCCGGTGTCGACGACCCCGACCAAGGGCTACCAGGCCGAGATCCGGATCGAGCGCACCCCGGCCTCGTGACCGATCGGCAATGATCGTCCTTGACGGCGGTGGTCGCGCCGCCGTCGAACCACGGTTTCCAACGCCAGCATCGCGAACACGCCGCTGAACAGAATCCCGAACAAGCCGCGCTACCGGTTCGCCAAGACCGCGAATTCGTCCGATTGCAGGAGTCGCTCGTCGGCGGTGACCAGGGTCAGCCCGAGGACCTTGGCCGTCGCGGCGAGGAACCGGTCGGCCGGGTCCTGATGAGACAGGGTCAGCTGCCGGCTGGCCACCGCGATGTCATGGGTGAGTGGCGCCTCCCGGCGCGGAATGGCCCGGACCATCTGCTGGATCCACTCCGCCGCCGGGGCGCTCGGCGCGAGCCGGCCCCGTTCCGCCAGCACCAACGCCTCCCAGACACTGATTGGTGACAACCAGAGTTCATTTTCGGCCGACTCGAGCGCGGTCCGCACCGCGGGGGTGAGCCGCTCCGGCTCCAGGAGGGCCCAGAGCCAGATGTGGGTGTCGAGCAGCAGCTTCACGAGCCCAAGACCTCCCAGTCGGTCGGAGCGCCGGCGGGGGCGACGAGATCGCCGACAATGACGGCGGTGCCT
>JANPEL010000380.1:0-10750 GCA_031431925.1 Gemmatimonadota bacterium
GAACCGATATCTTCGGGGTTGATCTCAATACCGACTTCGATGTCTATAGCGTGGGCCCCGACGGGGCCAGCACGACCTCCATTGTCGCCGGTCCCAGCCAGGACGATGTGTTGCTTGGCAACGATGGCGGCTTCATTGGCCGCGCCACGAGGTTTTAACGCATGACATCCGTCGAGCCGAACAAGACAGAGCAAGACTCGGGGCCCGGGTACGTCACGGGCATTGCCGACGGCAACTTGGCGACACCGGTCAAACTCCGGGATTACCTGGTGGGTGTCGGCACCGTGTTTCGGCTCCCGAAACGGGACCGGAAGAAAGAAGCCGCCGAGGCGCGGGCCGAGGACCGCAAGAAGGTTCGATTCCGGATTCCGGTCCGGCAGATCGCGATGGCGTTGGCGCCGGTGGCGGTTGTGGGGCTCGGTTACCTGGTCTGGGATAGCTGGCTTTCGAGCGTTCCGATTCCGTCTGGCATCGTCGGGACCTGGACCACCGACGACGGCAAATACGCCGGCCGGAACTTCTGGCTCAACCAAAAAGCGGTGGCCTTCCAGAATGGGGTCAAGACCGATCAGTTCTCGGTCCACGACGTGAAGCGGGTCAAGGCCCGGCAGGTGGCCGATACGCTCTTCTTGAGTGTCGACTACGTCCAGGACGGCAACCCGATTACCCTCGCCATCGCCTACCGCGACGTGCCGCGGCCGGAAATCCACTTCGTCAACCAGCCCGGGGTACGGTGGTGGCGAACGGGAAACGCGCCGGTCATCGCCAAGTAGTTCCGGTCCCCTTGACTGTGACGGGGACTTGATCGACTGTTGTTCGCTATGCCTGTCCGAATCATCTCCCAAGCAGAAGTCACCCAGTTACTGGCCATGCCGGCGTGTGTCGACCTCATGGACCAGACCCTTCGGACCCTGACCCGGGGCGGCGCGGTTCTGCCGCTTCGGACCATGCTCCGGCTTCCCGATGGTCGTGGCGTCTTCGGTTCGATGCCGGCCTATCTCAACCCACCGGACGCCATCGGTCTCAAGGCGCTGACCGTGTTCCCCGGCAACGAGGGCACCCGGTTCGATTCCCACCAGGGCGTGGTGCTGCTGTTCGAGGCCACCCACGGGGCGCTGACGGCCATTCTCGATGCCAGTTCGGTCACGGCCATTCGGACCGCGGCGGTGTCCGGCGTCGCCACCCGGGCGTTGGCCAATCCCGACGCCGGTGATCTCGCGATTCTCGGGAGCGGCGTCCAGGCGTTGACCCATCTCGATGCGATGGCCGCGGTGCGGACCCTCCGGCGGGTTCGGGTCTACAGCCGAAACGCCGCCAATGTGGCCCGGTTCATCAAGGACACCGCGGGCCGCCACGGCGTGACGGCGGAAGCCGTTGATTCAGTCGAAGCGGCGCTCCACGGGGCCGACCTCATTTGCACCGTCACTTCGGCCCGGCAGCCAATCGTCGAGCGCCGTTGGGTGGCTGATGGAGCCCATCTCAATGTGGTGGGCGCGTCACTCCCGGGCGCGCGGGAAATCGACAGCGATACCGTGGCCGTGGCCCGGCTCTACGCCGACCGCCGCGAATCCCTGCTGAACGAGAGCGGCGATTTCTTGACGCCGAAGTCCGAGGGCCGGTTCGGCGACGAACATCTCCTGGGCGAAGTCGGCGAGGTGCTTGAGGGGAAGGCCCCGGGCCGGATTGGTCGGTCGGACATTACCATGTTCAAATCGCTTGGCCTCGCCATCGAAGATCTGGCCTCGGCGCACTATGTGGCGGCTCGGGCGGCCGAACTCGGAATCGGGACGGTCATCGAAATCGGCGGACTCCGCCACGAGGACTGAGCGGTGACCACCCGGTTCGTCCTCAATTCCTATCGCGAGCCGGGCGCGCTTCCGGCACCGGTGCCGGATGGCGTCCGGGCGTTTCACCGGAGCCTGGCCGGCTACGCGCCCACGCCGCTGATTCAGCGGACGGCTTTGGCCCAGCGGCTCGGCATCGGCGATCTCTACGTCAAATACGAGGGAACTCGCTTCGGTCTCAAAGCCTTCAAGGGGCTGGGCGGATCGTGGGCGCTCCACCGCTTGCTCGAGCTCCGTCCTGGTTCGTTCGATACCGTCTCCACCGCGAGTGAAGGGAACCATGGGCGGGCGGTGGCCTGGGCTGCGCGGTTAATGAAGGTGCCGTGCGTGATCTTCCTGCCGGCCCACGCCGCGCCGGCCCGGATCGAGAACATCCGGGGCGAGGGCGCCACCATCGTATTGGTAGACGGGACCTACGAGGATGCCGTCCGGGAATGCGACCGGGTCAGCCGGGAGCGGGGTTGGCAGATCATCTCCGACGTCGGGTACGACGGGTATCTCGAGATTCCGCCCTTGGTCGTCGAGGGCTACCGCACGCTCTATCAGGAAATCGACGAGCAACTGGCCGAGTCCGGGTGGCCGGCACCCGACACGGTCCTGATACCGGGTGGGGTCGGCGGCATTCTCCACGCCGGAGTCGATCACTTCCGGTCCCGAGCCGACGGCCCGAGAGTCGTTGGGGTCGAACCGGCTGAGGGGGCGTGTCTCACCGAATCGCTGCTCGCCCCGGGTGGCCGGCCGATCGAGGCGACCGGGAATCGCCAGACGACGATGGCGTGCCTCAATTGCGGCGAGGTGTCGCTCCCGTCCTGGCCCAACATCCGGCGCGGCGTTGACGCAGTCCTGGCCATCGACGACCGCTATGCCGAAGAGGCCGTGCGGCTCCTCTATCGCGCCGCTCCCGGTGAGCCGGCGATCGAGGCCGGGAATTCCGGGGCGGCCACCACCGGCGGGCTCCTGGCCATCATGGAGGACCCCGCTTGCCGCGGGTTGAAAGGCCACCTTGCCTTGGGTCCGGTCAGCATCGTGCTGGTCGTGTGCACCGAGGCCGCCATTGACCAACTGGAGTTCCAACGATGCCTCGCATCCTGATCCATCTTGCCGCGATGGCGGGCCTGGCGCAGCCGGTGGCCGCGCAGCGGGTTCCTGCGTTGACCGATTCGCTCGATGTCATCATTGCCGGTGCCCGGATCGTCGATGGGTCCGGCAAGCCCGGTTACTTCGGTGATCTCGGAGTCCAGAACGGGTGGATCACCGTTGTGGCCAAGCCAGGCGCGTTGGGCACCCGTCCAACCAGGCTCCGGGTTCGGGCGGCCGGACTCGTGGTCGCGCCCGGGTTCATTGACGTTCACTCGCACACGGTCGATGCAATCATCGGGGCGGAGCGGCGTTGGAACGAGGGGGTCGTGCGCCAGGGCGTCACCACCGTGTTAGGTGGTCCGGACGGCGGATACGCGCCGGACATGATGAAGCGGGTTGTGACGGCGCTCGCCACGCAAGGGGCCGGAACCAACGTGGCGCTCTATGTCGGGCACAATGCGGTGCGCCGGGCCGTGATGAGCAACGCGCAACGACCGCCCACGGCCGATGAGCTCGACCGGATGAAGGCCATGATCAAGGAGGGGATGGAGATGGGAGCCGTCGGGCTCTCGAGTGGACTGATGTATGAACCCGGAATGTTCTCGACCACCGAGGAAGTGGTCGAGTTGGCCCGGGTCGTCGCACCGTATCGCGGCGTCTACGACTCCCACGTGCGCGACCCGGTCAAACGGTTTCTCTGGTCCGACCAGGAGTGTATCGAGATCGGCGAGCGGGCGGGGGTGGCGCCCAAGATCGGTCACGAGAAGGCTGTCGGGCTCGAGAACGAGGGCAAGATCCAAGAGGTGATCAAGTTGGTGAACGCGGCGCGGCTCCGCGGGGTCGATGCGGTGTCCGATCAGTACCCCTACGACGGGGCCGCGACCTCGGCGTTGACCGGGATCATCGTGCTACCCAAAGACCTCCGGGGCCAGGCCGGCTTCGACCTCAAGGCGGCGCTCAAAGACCCAGACACTCGCGCCAAGATCAAGGAGGCCAGCGAGAACGGCGTGGACGGCGGGTTCGCGTGGCTCAAAGCGACCGGATACACGGCTATGCGGGTGACCACGAGTCCGGAGCGGCCGGCGCTGGTCGGAAAGTACTTATCGGAGATCGCAACGACCGAGAAGAAGGACCGTTTCGATGCCGTGGCCGACTTGATCATCGCTAGCACCAAGCCAGTCGGGATAACCCTCGGCGCCATCAAGGAGAAGGATCTCCGCGATTTGCTGGTCCAACCCTGGAACATGATCGCGAGTGACGGCGGGTATGCCGACGGTAAGTCCGACCAGATGGGGCATCCGCGCTCGACCGGGACGTTTCCTCGGGTCCTGGGCCACTATGTCCGGGAAACCAAGGTGCTGACCCTCGAGGAGGCCGTTCGCAAGATGACCTCGCTGCCGGCCGATTTCAGCGGACTCCGCGACCGGGGCCGGATCGCCGAGGGCCAGGCAGCCGACTTGGTGATTTTCGATCCACGGACGATCATCGATCGCTCGACTTGGGATGAGCCGGCCAAGATGCCGGTAGGCGTCCGGGACGTTTTTGTGAACGGCCAGGCTGTGTTGATGAACGGCGAATTGACCGGCAAGTCTCCCGGCCGGTACCTCCGGGCGCGGCGGTAGTCTTCCGTTCAGTCCCACGGGCCCAAGGACAGTAATCGTTCTTGGGCCCTGGTCTTGACAGGGCCAAATAGGTAAGTATTTTATTACATATGGACGATATGGCCGCCGTCTTCGATGCCTTGGGTAATGCCACCCGCCGCCGGATCCTCGACCTGGTCAGGCACTCGCCCGGCTGCACGGTGGGTCAGGTGGCGGCCGAATTCGACACCACCCGGATCGCGGTCATGCATCATCTCCGTCAACTCGAGGACTGCCGTCTCCTGATTTCGGAGAAGGAGGGCCGGCAGCGCCGGCTCTATCACAATCCGGTGCCGATTCAGATGATCTACGACCGATGGACCACCGAGTACAGTGGGTTCTGGGCCGGCAAAATGGCCGATGTCAAATACGCAGTGGAGCAGCGGGCCAACCGACGAACAGGAGTTACCGATGGCGGACACCGTCAAGCTGGTCTCAAGGGTCGTGATCCAGGGCAAGATCGAGGACGTGTGGCGTGAGATTACCAAGACCAACGAGCCCCAGCTCGCGATGTTCGGGGCCCAGATGCACCGCCTCTCGCTGGCCGAGGGCTCGCCGATTCGGATGCGAACCCCGGATGGCAAGTACCCGTCGGTTGCCGGCGGCGTCGAGTTCACGTTAACCAGCGAGGCCGTTCCGGCCGGCACCAAGACGGCAAGGTCCATGCGGCAGGGCGGTGACTTCATCGCCGCGACCCTCAAAGCCGTCGTCGAACGAGGGAAACCTCCAATCCTGACCCGGTTCATTTATGCGGTGTTCTCGGTGCTGACTCCACTCATGACGCCGGCCAAGAGCCGGAGCGAACACTGGCCCCTGGAAGGAGCGACCCGTGGCTGACCTGGACAAGACGGTTCTGACGATGCTCAAGAACATCGAGGCGAAGACCGGGAAGACGCTGCCCGACTTTGCCAAGCTGCTCACCAAGAGCGGGCTCACGAAGCACGGCGAGCTTCGGTCGATGTTGATGGAGACATTCGACCTCGGCCACGGCCAAGCCAATATGGTGGTCCACCTCGCGCTCAAGTCGGATGGCCAGAGCGCCGCGGCGGCCAAGGGCCACTCGGCGACCGATGCCTTGGGGGAGATCTACGCCGACAAACCGGAGCTCCGTTTGGTTCACGAAAGGATTGTTCAGGTGCTCGACAAGTTGGGCGACTACGAGGCGGCCCCGAAGAAGGGCTACATCAGCTACCGGCGAAAGAAGCAGTTTGTCATGGTCGGTCCGAAGACCAAGACGGCCATCGAAGTAGGGCTCGGGGCCAAATCGCTCCCGGCCGATTCCCGGCTCAAGGAGATGCCCCCCGCCAGCATGTGCCGCTACACGTCCCGGGTCAGTTCGGCGGCCGAAGTGGACGCCGCCCTCCGGGGATGGATTAAGACGTCGTACGACGAAGCCGGCTGATCCTTGTGCCGTTCCACCCCGGCGCCGCATATTTCGGCGGAGGCCGGTTCCCCAGGTTAGGCGGCCTCGTCACCATGGAGACAGCCAGAATGGGAAAGCCACTGAGCCGGATTACCGAACCGATGGTTCGGGAGCACGGGGTCCTTCGGGTCGCCACGTGGGATGAGGCGCTCGATCGCGCCGCGGAGGGGTTCCGGCGGGCGAAGGCGCAATACGGCGGGGATGCCCTGGCAACCATGAGTTGTTCGAAGGCCAGCAACGAGATGAACTTCCTGGCGTCGAAATTGACTCGGGTTGCCTTTGGGACCCACAACATCGACAGCTGCAACCGAACGTGACACGCTCCTAGCGTCGTCGGTCTGGCGACGGTGTTCGGCGCCGGTGGGGGTACCAACACCTACCGGGAAGTGGAAGAGACCGACGTCGTCTTCCTCTGGGGAGCGAACGCCCGCGAAAATCATCCGATTTTTTTCCATCATGTCCTGAAGGCGGTCCGCCGGGGAGCCACGCTCTTCGTCGTCGATCCGCGTCGGACCACCTCGGCGCAATGGGCTGATGCGTGGCTCGGGCTCCACGTCGGCACCGACATCGCGCTGGCCAACGCCATGGCCCGGGAGATCATCCACCAAGGGCTCGCCCACGAGGCGTTCATCCGCGGGGCCACCGAACACTTTGAGGCCTACCGGGATTCGGTCGAGAGGTACACCCTGGCCTATGCCGAGGCGATTACCGGCGTGCCGGCGGATGTCATTGCCCGCGCGGCGGAAGCCTATGCCCGGGCCGACCGGGCGGTCATCTGCTGGACGTTAGGCATTACCGAGCACCACAACGCGGTCGACAATGTCCTCGCCCTGATCAATCTTGCCCTGCTGACCGGGCATGTCGGCCGGCATGGCTCGGGCGTCAATCCCCTTCGCGGCCAGAACAACGTCCAGGGCGGGGGCGATATGGGGGCCATCCCCAACCGTCTGGCCGGCTTCCAGGACTGGACGAAGGACCCGGCGGTCAAGGCGAAATTCGACCGGGCCTGGGGCATCGACATGGCGCCGACCTACGGACTGAACTTGACCCAGATGTTCGAGGCCATGGAACACGGGGAACTCCGGGCGGTGTACGCCATCGGCGAAAACCCGGCCCAGTCGGAAGCCGATCAGGGCCGGACGGAGCGCCTGTTGGCCGGGCTCGATCACTTGGTGGTCCAGGATATTTTTCTCACCAAGACGGCAGAGTTTGCCCACGTGGTGCTTCCGGCGTCGTCGAGTTGGTGCGAATCCGAAGGGACCGTGACCAACAGCGAGCGGCGGGTCCAACGGGTCCGGAAAGCCCTGGAGCCGCCCGGCAACGCCCGCGACGACCAGTGGATCATCGGCGAGATTGCCCGTCGGCTCGGTCACGACTGGGGCCATCCGACCGGTGAGGCGGTCTGGAACGAGGTCCGGTCGCTGGCCCCGATGCTGGCCGGGATGAGCTACCAGCGGCTCGAGCAAGCCGGCGGCCTCCACTGGCCCTGCTACGATGAAAGCCACCCGGGGGAGACCTATCTCCACAGCCGGCTCTGGCAGGAACCGCGCGAGGGTCCGGCGGCGCCGTTCTCGGTGGTGGAGCATGACCCGCCGGTGGAGATGCCCGACGCGGAATATCCGTTCCAGCTGACCACGGGCCGCCGGCTCGATTCGTACAATACCGGGGTGCAGACCGCCGGTTACGGGTCGCCGCTTCGGCGGGGGGAATCGGTTGATCTCTCGCCGGAGGATGCCGCGATGCTTGGCTTAGTGGACGGTGCGGCGGTCCGAGTCAGCTCGCGGCGGGGTGCGGTGGTCGCCCCGGCCCGGATCGACCCGAGTCTTCGGGCCGGGCTGGTGTTCATGACGTTTCATTTCCAGGACGAGGTCAAAACCAACGTCCTCACCATCGATGCCACCGACCCGAAGTCCGGGACGGCTGAGTTCAAGGCCTGCGCGGTCCGGCTCGAACCGATGACCGCGTAGGAGCGCCGTGGACCTTCATCTTCTCAAGGCCGTCGCGACGCCGGACGAGCGGGACGCGGTGGATGCCCATCTCGGCCCGCCGACGAGCGGGTGGGACGGCGGCGTCCGGCAACCCCGTGACGCCCACACGGCGGCGGGCGGGCACCAGGCCCGCGCCGAACGGCATCGGTTGCTTCCGGCCCTCCAGGCCATTCAGTCGCGGATCGGCTGGATCAGCGAGGGCGCCCTCAACTACCTCGCCGAGCGCCTCACGGTTCCCCCGGCCGATATCTTCGGGGTGGCCACGTTCTACGGGCTCCTGTCGACCGTGCCCCGCCCTCGACGGGTCCTGCACCTCTGCGATGACATCGGCTGCCGTGGCCAGGGTGGGGATACCCTTTGCCGGACGGTGGAGCAGGAGGCCGGGCCGGCCTACCATGGTCCGGACGGCACTCACCATCCCATCCCCGAGGCAACCGCCTGGATGCGGAGTCCGTGCCTCGGACTCTGCGATCACGCCCCCGCGGCGCTGCTGACGGAGGCGGGGCCAACCCCGGTGGCGCGGCTGTTCGGGCCGGTGACGGCGGCCCAGGCGCTCGCGGTGCTTACGGGCGGCGCCGGTCCGGCCGGTCCGAATCGCATCCGGATTCCGCAGGCCGGGGACCCCGACCTTCGGTTGCTTCGGCGGGTCGACGTCGTCGATCCGGCGAGTCTCGATGACTACCGGGCGCACGGCGGATATCTCGGTCTTCGGCGGGCCTTTGAGATCGGTCCCGAGGCGGTGATTCGCGAGGTCACCGATGCCAAGCTGGCCGGGCGGGGCGGCGCCGCGTTTCCGACCGGCCGGAAGTGGGCCGCGGTGGCGGGGCAGGGTGGCCGGCCGCACTATCTCATCTGCAACGCGGATGAATCCGAGCCGGGGACGTTCAAGGATCGCGCGGTGATGGAGGGCGACCCGTTCGCGGTGATCGAATCGATGACGATCGCCGGATTCGCGACCGGGTGCGAGCAGGGGTACATCTACCTCCGCGGTGAGTATCCGGAGGCTCGGGCCCGGTTGGCCCATGCCATCGAGGCGGCTCACCTCCATGGGTTGCTGGGTCCGAACGTGATGGAGCGGGGTTTCCGATTCGAGATCGAGCTTCGCGAGGGGGCCGGCGCGTACATCTGCGGAGAAGAGACGGCGATCTTCAACTCGATCGAAGGCTTCCGGGGCGAGCCCCGGAACAAGCCGCCGTTTCCGTTCCAGGCCGGCTTGTTCGGCAAACCCACCTTGGTGAACAACGTCGAGACCCTGGTCAACGTGCTCGAGATCCTCCGGATCGGGGGCAGTGCCTACGCCGCCATCGGGACCGAGGGCTCGACCGGCCCGCGGTTGTTCTGCCTGTCCGGGTGGGTCGAACGGCCCGGCGTCTACGAAGTGCCGTTTGGCGCGAGCCTCCGCGATCTGCTCACGCTGGCCGGTGGCGTCGCGGGCGGCCGCCCGCTCCAGGCGGTGTTGCTTGGCGGGGCAGCGGGGGTCTTCGTCCGGCCCGACGAGTTAGATATGCCGTTGACGTTTGAAGGGGTCCGGGCGGCCGGCGCTACGTTAGGCTCCGGCGTGATCATGGCCTTCGACGACCGGGTGGACATGCTGGACGTGGTGCTCCGGATCGCGGCGTTTTTCCGGGACGAGTCGTGCGGTCAGTGTGTGCCATGCCGGGTCGGGACGGTGCGCCAGGAGGAGGCGCTCCATCGCCTCAAGGCGGGCCGGGCCCGGGGCGGCCTCGAGACCGAGTTGGCGTTGCTGGAGGAAATTGGGCTGGCCATGAAGGACGCCTCGATCTGCGGGTTGGGCCAAACGGCCTATGCCGCCGTCGAGTCCGCGGTCAAACGGCTTCACCTCTTTTCGGGAGCACAGACCGGATGAGCGCGTTGGTGCAACTCGAAACCCGCCGGCGCCTGGTCGAGCTCACGATCGACGGCGAAACAGTGGTGGCGCCCGAAGGCGCCACCATCCTGGAGGCCTCGAAGCGGCTGGGCCGGACCATCCCGACGTTATGCTATCTCGAGACGCTCCGGCCGGTTAATGTCTGCCGGGTCTGTGTGGTCGAGGTCGAGGGGTCCCGGGTCCTGGTGCCCAGTTGCTCTCGGGCCGTGGAAGCCGGCATGGTGGTGAAGACCGACTCCGACCGGGTCAAACACAGCCGGAAGATGGTGCTCGAGTTCCTGGCTTCGTCGGTGGACCTCTCGACGACGCCGGACGTCGGGGAGTGGCTGGCCGAGTACGCGGCCGATCCGGACCGCTACGGCCCACCCGCACCGGCGGCAGCAGCCGGTCAGCGAGACCACCTGATGCCCGGGCACCATGAGCCGCCGGACCCGGCGTTCCGCGCCACCGTGGCCCAACCGGTCAAGGTCGACAACGACCTCTACGTGCGTGACTATGGGAAGTGCATCCTCTGCTACAAATGCGTCGAAGCCTGTGGGACGGATCACCAGAACACGTTCGCGCTGACCGTGGCCGGACGGGGTTTCGATGCCAGGATTTCGACCGAGTTCGCCGTCGAGTTACCGAAATCGGCTTGTGTCTATTGCGGGAACTGCATCGCGGTGTGCCCGACCGGCGAGTTGATGTTTAAGTCCGAACACGATCTCCGGCGGGCGGGCACCTGGGACGAGTCCCGGCAAACGATGACCCAGACTGTCTGTCCGTATTGCGGGGTCGGTTGCAATCTCGAACTCCATGTCCAGGACAATGAGATCGTCAAAGTCACCTCGCCGCTGGACCATGAGGTGACCCTGGGCAACCTCTGCATCAAAGGGCGGTTCGGCTGG
>JANPEL010000381.1:0-11535 GCA_031431925.1 Gemmatimonadota bacterium
CCCGCAGAAAAAGAGCCCGGGGCACCGTCGGCTTTCGAGGGTCTCCGGGTTCACTTCCGACAACGCGAGGCCGCCGCCCGTCACTTCGGCCTTCCGGTAACCCTCGTCCCCAGTCCACGGCAACGGGTAGTCGGTCAAGAGCCCAACCAACACCCGGCGCTCGTCTTTGCCCAACTGGGCCAGGGTCCGATCGGCGGGGATACCCGCTTCCTCCAGCAACCGATCCGCCAGTCGAGTGGGCAGCTCGCGACGGACGACGGTGGCCACGGACTGACGACCCTGGCTCCGCAGCATACCCTCCCACGTTTCCCGGTCATGCCGGGTCCATTGAGCCCGGATCTCTGCCCGGGGCCCGCCGGCGAGTCGCGACCGGACCGCCAAATGGGAAAGATCGAGCACCGTCGGCCCGCTGTACCCCCGGTGGGTAAACAGGAAGCCACCCGTCGTCACGAGATCCCGCCCCTGGTCGTCCCGGCCTCGGAGGGTCACCTCGAGGGAAACGCCCGCGAGACCCGCGTGGACCGCCGGGTCGGCCACCAGGGGCGTCAGCGCCGGGTAGGTCTGATGGATGGTGTGGCCCAGCTGACGGGCGACGGACAACCCGAAACCATCACTGCCGGTGGCGGGAACGCTGAGGCCTCCGGTGGCCAAGATGATCCGGTCGGCTCGCGCCGACGAGCCATCGCCGAGTCCCACCTGCCAGCCTCCGGCAGTGGGCGTGAGGGCGGTGACCGTGGTCCCGAACCGAACCAGAGTTCCCGCCTGGCGGGTCGCGAAGAGCAAGGCATCCCGGACCTCCCGGGCCTTATTGGAGACCGGAAAGAGCTTGCCGGTGGCCAGCTCCAGCGCCAGCGGGACCCCTAACGACTGTTCGAAGAAATCCCGCTGCGCCGCCACCGGCCAGGATCGGAGAATCTTGGCCATGGTATGGCGCGAGGAGTCGGTGACGAAACGACGCTCGTCGAGTTCCGACGGGAGGATGTTACAGCGACCGCCCCCGCTGATCAGGACCTTCCGGGCGCCGTCGGCGGTCCGTTCCAACAGGGTGACCGGCTGGCCGGTCCGGGCGGCTTGGATGGCCGCCATGAAGCCGGCGGCACCGGCCCCAATGACGACGATCACCGCCAAATCACTGGGCGGGCACGGGCCGGAACCGAGGGGCCAATCATGGACCGAATATGAGGGGTTTGGTGAAACAGCACGAGGGCGCCGAGGCGCCCCCGTTTGGTTCGAATGACCGGCTGGCCTGGGCTAGCGACGGCCGCCCTTGTCCCGGTCCTTCGGCCGGTTCTTTTCCCGCTCCACCGCTTCGGCCTCGGCTTTTCGGATCATTTGGGCCGGGGTCATCGGGTTCGCTCCGGGCCGGGGAGCTCCCATCTTGAGCACCACCTGATTGGCCTCGTCCAGGGTGACCTCAACTGGCCGGCCACCTTTGACCTCGTAGGCACCCAAGACCTCTTCGCCGACCGTGGCCCCCGGCTTGACCCGCTCAACGAGGGCCTCCCGGTTCGCGAAGCCTTCCAGGGACACGAACTTCACGCCGCTTGCCCCCTGGAGCCTGAGGAGGGCCGCAAACCGGGCCCCATTGAGGTTCCGGACCGACCGGAGCTCGGTGCCCTTGGCGGCCGCTTTGGCCCAGCGGACCGCCTCCTGCTCCTGGGCGGATAGCACGGGTCCGGCAACGGCGGCCCCGGCGGGACCCGCACGGCGGGCCTCGCGCTCTTCACGGCTCTTTCTAAGTCGTTGCAGGTATTCTGGTTCGTCTGCCACATCAACCTCGTGATCAAAGGGGTTTTGCACCCTAGAATAAGGTGATATGGGAGGGGACGGTAGAGGGGGTTAGCGACGATCTTCGTCCTGGCCGAGCCGAAGACCCGCCGAAAAGGCCCGTTGGGCCGTGAGAATGGTGGCTTGGCGGTAGGCGTTCATCTCCTCCATTTCGAGCGGCACTTGCCCCGGAAACAGCACCGCAAACCGCTCGGCCCGATCCTCGGCGGACTCGTCGGTAATGTCCGCGAGTATCCGAGCGGCCCGCCGGATTTGATCCGAGCTTCGCCGGAGGACGTCGACGGGCCACACGGCGGAGACATTGGGCAACATGAAGGAGACCCTTTCAGTCTGGAAGTATCGGCACGAGATTACCGACGCTTGAATCCCCCTACTTCCTTGCGCGGAGCCACTCGTGCAGCTGATCATCGAAAACCTCTCGAAGACCTACCCGAACGGCGTTCGGGCCCTTGGTGGTGTGAGCCTGACCATCGGCACCGGCATGTTCGGCCTGCTCGGGCCCAATGGCGCCGGCAAGTCCACGTTGATGCGAACGATCGCCACGCTCCAACCGCCGGACAGCGGGTCGGTCCGATTCGGCACCTTGGACGTACTGGCCCAGCCGGACGAACTCCGCAAGGTGCTCGGTTACCTGCCCCAAGAGTTCGGCCTCTATCCCAACCTGTCGGCCGAACTGACGCTCGATCATTTCGCGACCATGAAGGGGGTCACCGACGGCCGCCAGCGCAAAGACCTGGTTACCCACTTGCTCCAGCAGACCAATCTCTCCGACGCCCGGAAAAAGCACGTCGGGACCTTCTCCGGCGGCATGAAGCAGCGGCTCGGCATCGCGATCGCGTTGGCCGGGAGCCCGAAGCTCCTCATCGTCGACGAACCGACCGCCGGCCTCGACCCGACGGAACGGCACCGGTTCTTGAACCTCCTCGCCGAAATCGGCCAGGACATCGTCGTCATCCTCTCGACTCACATCGTCGAAGACGTCCGGGAACTCTGCCACGCGATGGCGATCATCAACAAAGGCCAAGTGGTCCTGGCGGGCGACCCTCGCGAAATCGTGGCGGGCCTTCGGGGCAAACTGTGGCGCCGGGAAATCGCCAAGAGCGAGCTGGCCGGCGTTCAGGCCAGCCACCACGTCATCTCCACCCAGATGCTGGCGGGCGTACCCGTGGTTCACGTCTACAGCGACACCGCCCCCGCCGGGTTCGAACCGATGGAACCCGACCTCGAAGACGCGTACTTCCATCACCTGGGCCTGGCCGCCCGCCAGGCGGCCTGAGCCATGTTTGGAACCATGTTTCAGTTCGAGGTCCGATATCATCTGACCCGGCCGGTCACCTATTTGTATTTCGCGATCTACTTCCTCCTGGCCTTCTTCTTCTCGGCCACCGACGCCATCACGATCAGCGGCGGGTCCGGACAGGTGATGCGGAACGCCCCCTGGGTCATTGCCCAGGCCATGCTGGTCCTGGTGGCGGTCGGACAAGTGATCACTACGGGCCTGGTCGGCAGCACGGTGCTCCGCGACTACCAGTATCGAACCCACGAGTTGCTGTTCACCACCCCGATTACCCGCTTCGCCTACCTCGGCGGCCGATTTGTCGGATCGTTCTTGATCATGGTGTTCGTGCACGTCGGGATTCCGCTTGGCCTCCTGATCGGCTCGCTGATGCCTTGGGTCGACAAGACCAAGATGCTGCCCGTGAACTTGTCCTCGTACGCGGCACCGTTCGTCGTTCTGATCATCCCGTCGGTCCTGATTCTATCGGCGATCTTCTTCGCCGTCGGCGCCCTGACCCGAAGCCTGTTCGCGATCTACACCCAAGGCATGGTCCTCCTGGTGGCTTGGTCGATCGCCGGCCAGCTGACGTCCGACCTCGACAACGACACTCTGGCGGCCCTGCTCGACCCGCTCGGAATTCAAGCGTTTGGGCTGCTGACCCAATACTGGACGGTGGCGGAGAAGAACACCCAACTCATTCCGCTCGGCGGCTTGCTCCTCGGCAATCGGTTGGTGTGGTCGGTCGTCGCGATCGGTCTGGTGGCGCTCACGTACGCCCTATTTCGGTTCCGGAGCGCGCCCCCCACCCTCGGCCGGAAGCGGAAGACCGAGGTCGCCGCCCCGCCAGCGCCGGCCGTCGTGGCCGTGACCCCGGTCCAGCGGTTTGGATTCGGAGCGTGGTGGATCCAGGTGGTATCGAGCGTCCGGCTTTCGTTCTGGACCATCGTCCGGCAGGTTCCCTTCGTCGCGATCGTGGTGATCGGGATCATCAATCTCGCGATGACGGCCGTCTACGTGGACACCCTCTACGGATCGAAAGTCTGGCCGGTCACCTACGCGATGGCCGAGGTATTGGAAGGTCAGTTCTTCCTGTTTTTCATCATCTTGATCACGATCTACACCGGCGAGGCGGTCTGGCGCGAGCGGCAACTCCAGAGCGACCAGATCGTCGATGCGTTGCCCACCCGAACCAGCGTGTCGTTGCTCGGGAAACTCGGCGGACTCGTGCTGGTCGAAGCCTTGTTGCTCGTGATGCTCATGGTCACCGGCATCGTGATCCAAGCCGGCAAGGGCTACTACAACTTCGAGGTCGGCCTCTACCTCAGCTATTTGTTCGGGACGACCTTCCCGTCGCTGGTCCAGCTCACCATCCTCGCCACGGCGGTGCACGTCTTGGTCAACCACAAGTACGTCGGCCATGTGGTGATGATCCTCGTGTACATCCTCCGCGTGGCCTCGGGCCCAATCGGCCTCGAGCATCAACTGTTCCAGTACGGCGCGGCGGCACCGCTCACGTATTCGGACATGAACGGCTTTGGCCCCTTCGTTCCGAACCTGGTCCTCAATGCGTTCTACTGGACGGGGGTCGCCGGGTTGCTCGGCGTCGTGGCGTATCTCTTCTGGGTCCGGGGCACGGAATCGGGGTGGTCGGTTCGGAGCCGACTGGCCAAGAGTCGGTGGGCGGGCCCGGTTCGCGGCGTGGCGGGAGCCAGCCTGACCGTAGCGTTCGCCGCCGGCGGGACGATCTTCTCCAACACCAACGTGCTCAACGACTATCGAAGCTCGAAGGCCAATCGCAAGCTCCAGGCCCAGTACGAACGGACCTACAAGCCGCTCGCCACGCTACCGCAGCCTCGCATGATCGATGCGGTGGTTCGAACTGACCTGGAGCCCGAGCGGCGGGCCTTCACGATCGGCGCCACGTTCACCTACGTCAACAACCACTCCCGGCCGATCGATTCGTTGCTCATCACCACGAGCCGCCGAGAACTCCGAATCGACACCTTGGCCTGGAATCGGCCCGGCGAGGTGGTGGTGAACGACAGCCTCCTCGGCACCAACATTTACCGGCTGGCCGCGCCGTTGGCCCCGAACGATACGGTCGTGCTTCGGTACCGCGCCCGGTTCGAAGAGCGGGGATTTCCGGAGAACGGGCCCAACACCGCAATCGTGGCGAACGGATCGTTCGTCAACTACGAGTATTTCCCGGTGCTGGGGTATCAAGAAGGGGGCGAAATCGCCTCGGACGACAACCGGCGGAAGGAAAAGCTCGCCCCGAAAGCCCGAATGCCCTCGCTCGACAACGAGGCGGCCCGGGCGCTGACCTACTTCGGGTCGAACGCCGATTGGATCTCGTTCAAGGCCACCGTCAGCACGGCGCCCGACCAGATTGCCATCGCGCCGGGCTACCTGGTCCGCGAGTACCAAGAGAACGGCCGCCGGGTGTTCGAGTACCAGGCCAACGAACCGATGCTGGCGTTCTTCGCCTTCCTCTCCGCCCGCTACGAAGTGATGCGGGACGAATGGAACGGCATCAAGCTCGAGATCTATTACCACAAGGGACACGAGTACAACCTCGACCGGATGATGGCGTCGATGAAGGCCTCGCTCGAGTACTTCTCGGCGAGCTTCAGCCCCTACCAATTCAAGCAGGTCCGGATCCTCGAGTTCCCCCGCTACGCTCAGTTCGCTCAGGCGTTCCCGAACACGGTACCCTTTTCCGAGAGCATCGGGTTCATCCTCCGAACCGGCTCGGGCGACGAAGACCTCGACATGCCGTACTACGTGACCGCTCACGAAGTGGGCCACCAATGGTGGGCCCACCAAGTCATCGGGGCCAACGTCCAGGGCTCGACCCTCTTTTCCGAAGGCCTGGCCAACTACTCCGCGCTGACGGTGATGGAAGAGAAGTACGGCCGGACCAATCTCCAGAAATTTCTGGCGAATGAACTCGATCGGTACCTGGGCGGTCGGAGCACGGAGAGCAAGAAGGAAATGCCGCTGATGCTGGTGGAGAACCAGCCGTATATCCACTACAACAAGGGCTCGCTCGCGCTCTACGCCCTTCGCGACCTGATCGGCGAGGCGGCCATGAATCGCGCCCTCTCGGCCTTCGTCAAAGACAAGGCGTTCCAGAAGCCGCCGTTCACCACGAGCCGGGAATTCATCGGCTACCTCGACGCTGAAACCCCGGACTCGGTGAAGTACGTCATCGAGGATCTTTTCCGTACCATCACACTCTGGGACGACAAAGCCGAAGACGCGGTCGTGACGACGCGGCCGGACGGCAAGTTCGACGTGGCGATCACAATCCGGTCGCTCAAGTTCCGGGCCGACAGCCTCGGCGGACAAACCGAAATCCCGATGGCCGATCTGGTGGACATCGGGGTATTTGGCGAGAAGGAGGCGGGCAACAAGCTCGGCAAGCCGCTCTACCTGGCGAAGCACTGGATCCGGAGCCGGGACACCACCATCACCGTGGTGGTCGATGCCGCTCCTAAGAAGGCGGGGGTCGATCCCTACAACAAGCTGATCGACCGCGACCCCAAGGACAACGTCAGGGACATCCGCCAGCCCTGAAGTGCCGAGTGCCGAGTGCCTAGTGCCGAATAATGTGGAACCGATCCTGGCGTTGGAACGCCCAGCGCCGGGACCCGTCGGCGCCCACGATGAAGTCCTCTTCTTGGGCAATC
Source organism: Gemmatimonadota bacterium (assembly GCA_031431925.1). GTDB lineage: Bacteria > Gemmatimonadota > Gemmatimonadetes > Gemmatimonadales > GWC2-71-9 > SHZU01. The sequence continues at coordinate 6,760 of JANPEL010000381.1, forward strand.
CGGACCGGCTGGCCGCCCCACTCCGGTACCGGCGTCGTGACCTGGAGTTCCGCGGAAAACCACATGCTCGGAATGATCGCGTGGTCGCCCCGGCCCGGCACGCCCTCTTGATAGTCCCACAGCCCGATCAGTGGTCCGGCGCCGTGACCGTGCATCCCAATCGGGTGGGTGTACATGGTGCCGTCCAAGCCCTCCGCCTTCATCTGCGCCAGCACCGAGGCCAAGACCGCATTCCCAGTCCGGCCGGGCTTGGTTTCCTGAAGCAGGATGTCTTGGAGCCGGTTGGCATTGGCAAGCGCTTTCTTGATCCCGGCCGGCACGTCGGTTTCGCCGGTCCGGAGCACGTAGCCGTTGTGCTGAGTATCGGTGTTGAGCCGGAGCGCCGTGATCCCGACATCACACCAGAGCACGTCGCCCCGCTCGATGATCGGGTCGTCGCCTAACTCACTGGCGGTTTTCCCCCGTCGTTGAACCCCGACCGACGGCTGGAACCAGGTCCCGAGCCCCAGATCATTGACCCGCTGCCGCCACCACCACACCAGGTCGCTGGTCCGGGTCGTACCGGGCGTCACCACCTGGCTCGAAAACATCTCGGTCGTCAAATCCCAAACCGTCTGGGTGAGCTTGGCGTAGAACGCCTCCTCGTCCGGAACCCGGCGGGCGATGAAGTCCACGGCCAAGCCTTCCGCCGGCTTGAACCGCCCCGTCCACTTCGGCCCCAGCGCCTCGCTCATGCCCGCGAGCTCACCGGATGACAAGCCATCGGAGAACGCGAAAATCCGCGAGGTATTGATGCCGATGACCTTGGGGTTTCGCTCCTCGATGGCCTCTTTCAGGACCTGCCATTGCTGGTCGCCCCAGAGCTCGGCCTGGGGTCCCCCGACTGAGGCGGTGACCGCTTTCGTTGAACGCACCGCGCGGTACACCCCGCCTTGCGAGGTGCCACCAAGGGCGATCCGTTCGACCCCCGAACCGGTCCCCCGATCAAAGAACAGATAGATGGTCCGGCGCCGAGCCGCGAAGGTCGTGGGGGCGACGAGGGACGTGAACGTCGGGTCCTCATTGTACTCCCGCATCGGCACGACCCACATATCGATCCCGTACCGGCGCATCAGCCCCGGCAGCACCGTTTCCATTCGTTGCTCGAGCCATCGCTGCTGGAGGTCCGCCTGCTCCCGCAGGGTACCGAACGGCCTCACTTGGGCGGAGACCGAGGTCACCCAGCTACTGGCAACGAAGAAGGCGGCAACGAGATGACGCATGACGGAGTCCGGACGAGTGAGCCGGTAGGCTATCCCGCCCGGCACCACCGTGCAAGACCTGGCACCCATCGCCGAGTGCACCCGTCGCCTCGCCGGACATCTCCAGTGGGAACATTCCTTGCGACCCCATCGCTCTGACACCCTGGGAGCTCACCGTGCTCAAATCGATCTATCTGGCGGGAGCCGCCTACATGGCACTTTCCGCCTGGGCTATTTCCCGGAGCACCGGCCAGCCTGAAATCGCTCCCGGCGAGCCCCGCCCCGTTCACCAGCCAGAAGTCGCCGAGTTGCCGCCCGGCACCGCCGCAGGGTGGTTCGCCTCGGTCAAGCCCTTCTGCAACACGGTCGAAGCGGAGACCGCCCTCCGCCGGCGTCCGGCGCCCGGCGGGCCCGACGGAACCGCCTATCAGGCCGCCTGCCTGGCGCTGGCCGGGAAGATCGACCGGGCTCGCGAGCTCTTGGCCGGCTTGAGCGGCGACAGCCAATGGCGGGCGGCCGGCATCGTCTTCGAGGTGGCCCATCCGGTGGCCGATGCCGGCGACGACCGCTCGGCCGGGCCGATCATGGCCCTGGTCACTGAGTTCTGGCCCAATCACTACATGGCTTTGTATCACGCCGGTGCCTCGGAAGCCGCGTTAGGCGATCTCGCGGCGGCCCGGCGCCACCTGGAAGCCTTCCTGCGGAACTATCAGGTCGAGGACGGCTGGCGTTCGAGTGCGGTAGCCCTGCTGGAGCAGATCGGCCAATGAGCATCCTGGCGGCCGGCCAACGATTGCTCGATCGATTCGAAATCAAGCACGAGCTCGGCCGGGGCGGGCATTCGGTCGTTTACGCAGCCCGCGACCACCAGGTCGGCGCCGATGTGGCGCTCAAAGTCCTGGCCCCTCCGCCCAATGCCGCCATCGAAGCCACCGAGCGGCTCCGGCGTGAGGTCCAGGCGGTGCGAACCCTTCGCCATCCCAACATTGTCGGCATCCATGATTTCCTGGTGGACGGGACTACCGCCTTCGTGGTCATGGACCAGGTCGACGGGTCCGACCTCGCGGCCTACCTCCGGACCAACGGGCCCCTGAGCATCAACCACGCCCTTCGGCTCGGCCAAGAAATCGGCGCGGCGCTCGTGACCGCCCACCAGTCGGGAATTCTCCATCGGGATATCAAGCCCGCGAATATCCTGATCGACCGGACCGGCACAGCGTGGCTCGCCGACTTTGGATCGGCCCGGCTGACGACCCAAGCCACCATCACCCGGACCGGCGGCCTCGTGGGGACGGTGGCGTACCTCTCACCCGAGGTGTGGCAGGGCCAGCGCCCCGATGTCCGGGCCGACCTCTATGCGTTAGGCGTCACTCTGTTCGAAAGCCTCACGGGGCGGCTACCGGCCCAGACTTCGCCGCACCTGCCCCCCACGCCCGCCGAGGACGGTTTTCACCCGACCGGGTTCCGCCCCGAGCTCCCGCCGTGGGTGGACGGCATCGTCGCGATGGCCACCCGGGCCGAGCCGAGGTTCCGATTCGCGTCGGCGGCCCAATTCGTCGAGGCACTGGCCGAGCGCCGGTTCCCGGCCCCGGCAATCGAGGCGGCCCTCCCCGAGGCGGTGACCGACGCCCTACCCGCCAGCCTCCCGCCGAGCTTCGTCTTGCTGATCGCAGGGGTTCTGGCCACCGGGATGATGGCCGGCATGGCAGCCTCCCCCCACTTCTACTGGGCAACCCCAGTCATGGTCCTGGTGCTCTGGCGGGCCGGCCGGCGAGCGCTGTCATCCGGGGCGGCGCCCTCGGACCGGAGGCCGTTGAAATGGCAGCTCCAGGGCCCGCTGGCGATCGCCTACCAGCAGCTTCCTCCCGGCCCCGCCCGGACCCTGGCGGACGACATCCTGGTCCTCGCGCAGGCCGCGGTCGACCGCGCGACGACCCCGTCGCTCACGGCCCGGGCGACGGCCCAGTTGAAGCCCGTAGTGGCCACCGCGATTTGTGCCGCCGCCGATCTGGCCGACGCCGACGACACCCTGAAGCGGCTGGCAGAGGGAGCGGCCCGGGTCCGCCAAGTTCCCGATAGTTACTGGGAACAGCTGACCGACATCGAGCGGACCAGAGATGGGCTCTCGACGGTGCTGCTGGATCTGGTGGGAACGCTCGGGAGGAACCGCGGCGCCGCCATTGAGGACATCGACTCCGCCAGAATCCGGCTCGAAGAATTGGTCGGCGAACTCAAGGCCGACTTGGCCCGCTCGACGACCGCGGCTCGAGAACTCGACGCCGCGGTTGCCGGATAGGGGTCAGCGGCCCATCATCGCGAGGTAGGCGCGGTCCCAGGCCGCCGGAATGCTCTCGCGAGCCGAGAAGGGGCCCGGCTGATACCGTCGGGACTTGATCCCGAGCAGACTCTGTTCGGTAATGTGCCAGTCCTGCCGGTTCGTGAGGTCCCACATCGCGACTGCGTCCTCCGGGTTGAACGCCGGATCCCCGAACGCGTCGGGATGGAACAGCCACTCGCTCTCCACGGTGCACCGCTCGGCCGATACGGGCCACATCATGTAGTAGTTGACGTAGTCGGAATGGATGCTCAGCATCAGGTTCGGCATCAGGGTGTAGTAGTACGCCCGCCGCCGGTCGGCCGCCGGAAGGTCCGCAATCGGCCGGGCGCACGGTTTGCCGGACATCGTGACACTGTCATTCCCCTCGGTCAACTCCATGTAGCCTCCGAGATAGCGGCCTTCCACGAGGTCGTTCGCCCCGCTGGTGTAGGGAAGCTTGCAGTTGAGTTCGGGATGGATCGTCGGGCAATGGAGACACTCACTGTAGTTCTGGAACACCAACTTCCAGTTCGAATGAATGTCGTACAGTACCCGCCGCCCGATCTTGAGGTTGGCCAAACCGAACCGGGCCAGCCGGCCGATCATGGGGGCAAATACCTCTTCGAACGGAGCCGCATTCGGATCGAGGTTGACGAAGACGAACCCCTCCCATTCAGCCACCTGCGCCTGATGGAGACCATAGTCGGCCTTGGCAAAGCCAACTGTATCCTGCATATGGGGCGCCCCGATCAACCGGCCGTCGGTCGAGTAGGTCCAGGCATGGTACGGGCACTGGATGGTCTCGGAAAAATGCCCCGACTCCTTTTCGCAGATCCGGGTGCCGCGATGCCGGCAGACATTGAAATGGGCCCGCGGCTGGCCGTGCCGGTCGCGGAGAATGATCAGCGGCTCGCCCGCGACCGTCCGGAGGAAGAAATCGCCCGCGTTGGCAATCCGCTCGGTCCGGCCGACGCAGTGCCATTCCTTCTGCCCGATCCGATCGACTTCTTCGGCAAAGACCGCCGGCGACACATACTGCTCGGCCGCCATCGTGAAGGAACCCTGCTGAAAACTCTCCACGGTCCGTTGAAAGGTCGTCATTGCTATTTCCTCGCTTTGAGCACCGCCTGGGCCGCCAGCCATCCGGAGGCGCCGGTCACGCCGCCGCCCGGGTGAGTGCCGGATCCGCACAGGAACAACCCCGGCACCGGAGTGGCG
>JANPEL010000382.1:0-8033 GCA_031431925.1 Gemmatimonadota bacterium
GGAGGCGGAGGTAGAGAGCGTCGCGGGCCGGGGGCTTGGCGTTCGCGAGCGAGCGCTTCGAGGCATCGGGCCACATCTACCCGATTCAGCGGCCCGATTCGGGCAGGACCGGCTCTCGAAGGATGTTCGCGCTCGACACCCACCCCTTCTGCTAGCTACTAGGATGTAGACCGTACTCCATCGAACGACGAGTATCGGCAGGCGCTGTCCGGGGCTTCCTTGTTAGAACACAGAATAGGGACGGGGTTTTGGGTTTCTTCAAGCGGTTGATCGACATCGTCACGCTCGGCTCCGACCGACCGCTTCGGCGGCTAATAGCGTACTACGTCCTGCTGGGCGTGGTGGTGACCGGCTTCGCGTACGGGTTCCCGGCTGTCGACAACTTGTTCTCCGGCCCCCCGGAGGAGCAGCTTGATGTTCCCACAATGCTGCAAGACGGACTCACCGATGCTGGGGAGGCACCTCCGCCCCAAAACGGTTGGCCGGCTCGCCTTGAGCTCGCGCTCAGTACCGCGCTCATCTGTGTCGGCACCTTGGCGCTCATGCTGCCCGTCGCGTGGGTCTACATGTCGGCCCGGAGCACTCGGGGCCACAGCCAGTCGGTGGTGCAGGCACTGATCATCTTACCGATCGTGGTCGCGGGACTCATCCTCGTCGTCCGCAACAGCCTCGCGCTGGCGTTCAGCCTCGCCGGCGTGGTCTCGGTTCTCCGGTTCCGAACCACGCTCAGCGACATCCGCGATATCATCTACATCTTTCTCGGGATCGCGGTTGGTTTCGCCGCCGGGGTCCAGCTGCTGACGGTGGCCGTGGTCCTATCCGTCATTTTCAACTTCGTGCTCCTGTTCAACTGGCGCTACGATTTCGGCCGCAACGTGCTCGAACCGACGGCCGGATCCGAGTGGGCCGAGCCCCTGGAGGAGCTGGCGAAGCGGGGAGCCGTCGGGAGCGGCGACACCGTACCCGATCGAGACCTGGTGCTCGCCCTCACGCCCGAGAAGGTCGGGAGTTTGGCCAAGCGGTTCAAACGAGTTCAGGGCGTGCTCGGGCCCAACGCCAAGAAGCCCCGATACAACGGGATCCTCACGATCACCACCACCGGGGTCACCGACGCCCAGGCCTTGGTGGAGCTTGCCCTCGGCAGGGTGGCCAAACGGTGGAAGCTGGACGAGGTCGTGACCAACGCGGGGAAACCTTCTGAGCTCTACTATCTCGTAAAAGCCCGTAAGTCGCTGACCGAGAACGACGTGCTCACCGCGATTCGGACCGGCGCCGGCCCGACCATTGACGCGGCGACTCTCGAGATCGGGGATGCCATCGAGCGGGAGGCGGCGCAGAAGAAGGCCGCGGAAAAGGCTCATGCGGCCGCATGACAACACTAGCAGCCGCCCTGGTCTTCACCGCACTGGTAGTGGGAACCGCCTGCCGACGCGGGTCCGCGGCAACAGCGGGAAAGACTGATAGCGTCGAACTCGCCCGGCGCGACGCGCACCTGGCGGAGGCACTCACCCGGCCCGATTCCGGCACGGAGCGGGCGGCACCGCTGGCCAAGTGGATGCTCGCGAAGCAGCTCTCGGAAATTTCCGGGCTCGTCCTGACCGGTGACGGACGACTCCTGACCCACGGGGACGAATCCGGCCGGGTCTACGAACTCGACTATCGCCGCGGCACGGTCGTCAAGCAGTTCAAGCTCGGCAAGGACCTCCTCCGCGGAGATTTCGAGGGAATCGCGAACGCGGACGGCACCTTGTTCCTGATTGAGAGCAACGGCAAACTGTACGAGTTCCAGGAAGGCAAGGACGGCGGGCGGGTCGAGTACACCGTCCACGACACCCAGCTGAAAGCGGCGTGCGAGTTCGAGGGCATCGCCTTCGACCCGGCCATCCACTCGCTCCTGCTGGCCTGCAAGAATGTTCGAACGGCCGGGGCCCTTCGGGATTCCCTGGTCATCTATCGCTGGAAGCTGCCGAGTGGAAGCGACTCCCGACCGACCCGCCTCACGGTGCCGCTCGACCGGGTCATCGGGGACAACGGATGGAAGGGCCTCCATCCGTCGGACATTACCGTCGACCCGATCAGCGGCAACTACATTCTGGTCGCCGGTCCGGAAAGCGCGCTGATCGAGATCACGCCGACGGGCGAGCTGGTCTTCGCCCGCCCGCTCCCCGCGGGGATCGCCCATGCCGAGGGCGTGGCGATCACGAAGGACAGCATCCTGATCATCAGCACCGAGGCACGACCCAACACAAGAGCCGCCATCACGCTCTATCGCTGGCCCTGAGAACGCGGCCCATGTCCCGCCCGCTCCGCTCCGGTCGCTGGCTCGGCCTGACGATCCTCCTGCTGGTGCAACCGTCGGCCCCGATTGCCGCGCAGGCAACCCGCCCGGCCACGATCCCCGACAGCGTCGAGATCGTCGCGGGTCCTCGCTATGCCGGCGGAGGGATCCGCCGGTTCTTCCTCGGCTCGGGCTACCGGGATCTCTGGACGACCCCGATGCGGCTCGAGGTGCTCAATCTCCAGCGCTTCGCCGGCGGGCTTCGCCCCCACAAACTCGGTGGCGGAAACCAGACCCAATCGCTGCGCTTCATGGCGGCCGACGGGAACGAGTACGTCTTCCGGTCGGTCGACAAGCACAGCGGGTTGCGGCCCGAACTCAAGGGAACCGCGGTGGCGGCCCTGATTCAGGACCAGGTCAGCACCAGTCATCCCGCCGCCGCCTTGGTCGCTGCCCGATTGCTCAACGCTACGGGGATCCTCCACGTCACGCCGATCCTCGCCGTGATGCCCGACGACTCGTTGCTCGGCGAGTTCCGGGAGCAATTCGCGGGACGCCTCGGTCTCATGGAGGAGTTCCCGGGCATCCATGAGGGCCGGACCGGATTTGGCGGCGCCGTCGCGATCATCGACAGCGACAGCCTGCTCACCGTGCTCCGGGGCAATCCCGGCGAACAGATCGACGCACCGGCCCTGTTGACGGCACGGTTAGTGGACATGTTGCTCGGCGACTGGGACCGTCACGGGGGAAATTGGAAATGGGCCCGGATGCGGGAAGGTCCGGGGGCCTCCTGGCTGCCGCTCCCGCGGGACCGCGACAAGACCTTCATCTCGTTCGGGGGCGTCATTCTGGGCGCGGCCAAGATGGCGGCTCCCAATTTGGCACCCTTCGAAGGGACGATCCAAAGCGCCGAAGGCCTGACCAAGAACAGCCTGGAGTTCGATCGCCGTCTGCTCGGTGGCCTCGGGAAGCCGGTCTGGGATTCGGTGGCGGCCGCGCTGGTGAGGCAGCTCACGGATTCGGTGATCGACGACGCCATGCTCGCCCTCCCGGTGGAGGAACGGCTCTCCGGCGCCACGATCGCGGCCAAACTCAAACTCCGGCGGGACGGGTTGCCGGGCGCGGCCGATCGGTTCTACCGCCTGATCGCCGAGGTCGCGGACATCCACGCGACGGACGGGCCTGACCGGGCGACCGTGACCCGGCTCGACGAGCGGTTCGTCGAGGTCAAGCTGGAATCGGGGGGCGCGGCGCCGTACTTCCTCCGGCGATTCGATTGGCGAGAGACCAAGGAAATCCGGCTCTACTTGCATGGCGGCGCCGACACCGCGCGGATCACCGGCCATGTCCCGAGCAGCCTGCCGGTCCGGATCATCGGCGGGAACGGCGCCAATGATCTGATCGACTCATCGTGGGTCGACGATCCGAAGGGACGGGCTCGCCTGTACGATCGGGGGACCGTGACGGGTGTCGGCTACGGACCGGACACTCTCTTCAACCGAGAGCCCTGGGTCCTGGAACGAGGCAAGCTGGTGCAACCAAGCCGCGGGCGGGGAGCGCAGCTGGCCCCCATCATCGGGTTCGGCCGTGACCACGACCTCGGTTACCTGCCCCGCCTCGGCGTCGCCTGGGTCCGCTACGGCTTCGGCCGCCGTCCGTACGTGAGCCGAGTCGGACTCGACGCCGAGTACGCGACGATCGTCGGCCGGTTTCGGGTCGGTCTGACCGCCGACCACCGCTATGAAGGAACCCCGGTGCATCTCATGGCCAGTGCTCGGATGTCCAAACTGGAGGTCATCAACTTTCACGGCTTTGGCAACTTGACGCCGGACTCCGCCACGAGCTTCTTCGAGGTGAGTCAAACCCAGTGGCAGGTGGCCCCCGCCGTCGGGCTCGCGTTGGGCCCCCGGAGCGACCTGTCGTTTGGGCCGATAGTACAGATGTCGGTTACCAGCGATCGGCCCAACCGTTTCATCACGACCGCTCGGCCCTACGGCTCCGGCCACTTCGGCCAGGCCGGCGTTCGGCTCAGTCTCCGCCACGACGTGCGCGACCGGCCCAGTAACCCTCACAGGGGACTCTTGGTTGACGTCTCCGGGAGCTTCTTTCCCGCGGTTTGGGATGTCACGAGCCCGTTCACGACGGTGAACGGGAGGGCAAGGGTCTACGTTACGCTGCCCGTCCCGGTGCATCCAATCCTGGTCGTGACCGGCGGCGCGACGAAAGTGTTCGGGACCTTCCCGTTCCACGAGGCCGCATTCATCGGCGGCCTGGGTACCATCCGATCGTTGGCGGCCCAGCGCTACCAGGGAGATGCCGCCGAGTACGGAAGCGTCGAGCTCCGAATTCCCGTGGCCCGGTTTGCGTTCGTTCTCCCGTGGACCGTGGGGGTCTTCGGTGTGGTGGATGCCGGCAGGGTCTTTGTCCGGGGAGATTCTCCCGGTGGCTGGCACGCTTCCCGGGGGGTTGGGTTCTGGATCAACGTCCTGGACACCAGAGCCGCGAGAAAGTGTGTGCCATTCGGCCGGGGTGGGTCGTGCTGACATTCATCAACCAATTACGAGGAACCATGCCTCTTCCGTTCCGGCCCTGGCCGATTGCTTTTGCCCTCCTGGTGGCCCTTGCCTGCAAGCCGACGGTGCGGCTGACGCCGCCACCCGCCGGCGCCAGCGCGGAGCAGGTGGCCCTGAGCGGCGCCTCGGTGTTGATCGGGACTGGGGACATTGCCCGGTGCGACTCTCCGGGAGATGAGGCGACCGCGGTACTGGTCGACAGCGTCCTGCGAGCCGACAGTGCGGCCAAGGTCCACGATGAGGTCTTCACCGTCGGCGACAACGCCTATCCGGACGGCTCAGCCCAGAACTTCGCGCAGTGTTGGGGGCCGTCGTGGGGCGATTCAACCAAACTCATCATGAAGAACATCCGCCCGTCCCCGGGAAATCACGAGCATCGCACCGGCGGTGCGGCCCCGTATTACGAGTATTTCGGCAGTCGCGCCGGCTCGCCGAAAGCGGGGTACTACGGTTACGACATCGGGGCGTGGCGCGCCATCGTCCTCAATAGTGAGATCGTGGTGAACGGGGCGTTCTCGGACGCGGAACGGATGGCCCAGGAAGCGTGGCTCAAGACCGAGCTCAGCGGCCACAGCCAGAAGTGCGTCGTGGCCTATTGGCATCATCCCCGATTCAGCTCGGGCTGGCACGGCAGCGACCCCCGGATCGGCCCGATCTGGCGATTATTGTACGCGGGCGGCGTCGACCTGATCATCAACGGCCATGACCACGAGTATGAACGGTTCCTGCCCCAAAACCCCGAGGGAGTCGTAGATTCCCTCAAGGGAATGACGCAATTGATCGTGGGAACCGGGGGCGGCGATTTACGCGGGTTTTCAAGCACGATCCTGCCGAACAGCGCCGCCCGGGTCGAGGGCCATTTCGGCGTCGTCAAGGTCACCCTCGGCGCCGCGGAGTGGCGGTCTGCCTTCCTCAGCACGCGCGGCCTGATCTTCGATCAGACCGGCGGCGCATGTCACTAGCGCGAACCACCAGCAAGGAGTTCGGCAGAATGCCCATTCGGCTGACCCGTTTCATCCTGGGAGCGCTCATCGTCGCCCCGTCGCTCCCGGTCCACGCCCAGGCCCCGAAATTCGACTCGGCCACGGTGGCGCGGGCCAACAAGCCGATCCTGCGAACCGGCGAGCTCATCGGCGTGCTGGCCACGACGGGCGTTGCCCTGGCCCTCGATCAGACGCTCCGAAACACGATCTACGATCCCCACGACCGCTTCGGCCGGTCCGTTTCCGATCTCGGTAATGCCATGGGCAACGGGCTCTACATCTATCCGAGCCTCCTCGCCTTGACCGTCGCCGGCAAAGCCTTCGGGAGTCCGGGCCTCTACGGCGTCAGCTCACGGGCGCTCAAATCGGGATTGCTGGCCGGCGCGGGCGCGGTCGTCCTCAAGTCCCTCATCGGGCGAGAGCGTCCCGCCGCCGACAACGCGTACCAGTTCCACCCGTTCACCCTCTCCGACGAAAGGAGCTCGTTCCCCTCCGGACATACGACGTTGGCGTTTTCGGTCGCCGCGTCTTTTGCCCGAGAGATCGACGGAAGTTGGGACGACGTGGCCTTCTACAGCCTGGCCACGATCACCGCCTATGCCCGAATGCACGATGACCGGCACTGGATGTCGGACGTGGTGTTCGGCGCCGGAGTCGGAATCCTCTCGGCCCGGTTCATCCACCGGCGGGCAGCCAAATTGCTGCTGGGGAAGAACCTGGTGGGGGCGAGCCTGGGGTTCTAGGGGTTTTGCTGATTACCCCCGCATCGGTTTCCAGCTAGAACCATTGGCCGAGGCGGAGGTAGAAGGCGTGGCGGCCGGTGGTGGTGACGCCGTAGGCGACGTCGATGGGGCCGGCGGGGGTGTCGGCGCCGAGGCCGAGGCGGGCGCCGGTGAGCCAGTTCGGGGCGAGGACGGTGGGGGACCAGGCCCGGCCGGTGGCGACGGTGAGACGGACCTCGATCGGGCCTTTGATGGGGTGGCTGGCCCGGAGAGACGCAAAAGCTTCGCGGGAGCCCCGCATTTCACCGAGGTGGAGGCCGGGGAATCCCTCCTCGCCGCCGAGGACCCAGGTGCGCTGGCGGGGGAGGTTGGTGTCGCCGTAGCCGAAACGCACCTTGGGGAGGAGACGGAAGCCTCGGTGTTCGAACAGCCAGTCGGCGGTCAGGCCGGCCGACTGGAACCCACTGGTGATGATCGTCTCAGCCACCAACTGCGGACCGGCTCGCCAGTTCCGCTCAAAGCGGGCCGAGCCGCCGAACCCGGCCTTGCCGCGAACCGCCTCTCCACCCCAAGCCAATCCGTCGGCGCCGAGTTTGACGCGCCATGACTCATCGATCCGGAACTCCACGGCCGCTTTCAGGTGGGCCTCGCTGGTTCCGACGAGCGGCGCTTCGATACCATTGGGCCGGAATTGACGCAAGTTCTCGGTCCGGAGCCGGAGGGTGGTGATCGGGGTGAGCCGTGACCAGCCCGCGTCAAAGTGCCAGAGCGCCGAGGCGTAGAGCTCTTGCTGGAAGCGGCCGAATGACAACAGCCCGCTCCCTTCGAGCGTGGTGCCGAACATCCGCCGGTCGAAGAGGCCGGCCCATCCGCGAAGGCCCATCTCGTGATCGTACGCCGCACCGGCACCGCCGACCGTGCTGGGTGACCGGATCGGCTCGATGTCGAAGGATACGGTATCGGCGGTACCGGTCGGGTTGAGCCACACGCCCCGCAGCGCTTCAGCATCGGCCAAGCCGATCAGCCGCTCGCGGAGTCGGGAGGACACCAGGGGGGCGCCGGGATCGAGCCGGAGCATCCGGGCCACCAGGGTGCTATCGGTGGCGGACCCATTAGTAACCCGCCATCCCGACAAGGTGCCCGGCAGGTCCGGCGTGATTAGCGGCGGCGCTCGTTCGAGGCACTGGGCCCGCGCCATCGTCGTGTCGGCCGCCTGCCGACCCCGGCGGAGGATGGCCTCTACGGTAGCTGGGGAGAAATCCAAGCTTCGAAACCTTTGGACCTCGGGGCGGATCATCACGTCGCCCGGCCGAACCGGCGCGAACGGCTGCTGAAACAGAAACCCAACCAACTGATCGGCCAGCGCAAGCGGCGATTCGACGTCGAGGACCGAGGCGGCGTGCTCGGTGACATCGGAGACGATGACCCGCTCGGCCCCGGCGGCCCGGGCCTCGAGCACGGGAATGTTGGCCGAGAG
>JANPEL010000383.1:0-4344 GCA_031431925.1 Gemmatimonadota bacterium
TTCGTGCTGGTGTTGCCGTGGATGCTCCGCAAGCTGACCGAGTTCCTGGTGCTCGCGCTCCAGACGCTGCCATCGGTTGGGGGCTGACCATGGAAACCGCGGTGTCGACGCTGTTTGCCCCCGGCAGCTGGCCGGCCTTCGTCTTGATCTCGGCCCGGCTTTCCGGGATGATGCTGCTCGCGCCGTTCTGGTCGATGGTGTCGATTCCCCGATCGGTGAAGGGCGCCATCATCGTGGTGCTGGCCGCCGTCCTGGTGCCCACCGCGGCGAAACCGGCCTTTCCCGACCACGTGCTTGGCTTCCCCTTGCCCGTGATGATGGAGTTCACGCTCGGTCTTGGCATCGGTCTCGCCGCGGCCGTCGTCATTCACGCCTTAATGCTGGCCAGCGAAGTGGTGGCGCTCCAAACCGGACTCTCGCTGGGTCAGGTTCTGACCCCGAACATCGACACCGGCGGACCCGCGCTCGGGCAGATCTATGGCCTCTTGGGGCTGGCCGTGTTCGTGGCGACGGGCGGACCGACCATGATGATCGAGGCCGTGGCCCGGTCGGTCATCCAGCATCCGCCTGGGGCCATGATCTCGTTCGCCGAGGGCCCGATCGTTTTGCTCCGCCTGACCGGCGCCGTCTTCGGATATGCGGTCCAAATCGCGGCCCCCGTGATGGTCGCGCTCACGGTCACCAACGTCGCGATGGCGATCCTCAGTCGGGCGGTTCCGCAACTCAATGCCATGGCGATGTCGTTTGCCGTCACCCTGGGTGTCGGGCTCGTGATTATCGGGTTGTCCCTCCCGAGTCTGATTCGGGTTCTCGGCCGGTGGTTCGGATCGGTCGGTGCCGACAGCGACGCCTTAGTCGCCGCGATGGCCGGGCTGGGGGCACGGTAGATCATGGCCGGCGAACAGGAACAGGACAATCGGACCGAAGAGCCGACCGCCCGGCGCCGGCAGGAGGCCCGGGACGAGGGACGGATTGCCAGGAGCCAGGAGTTCGGCGCCGCCGCCATGTTGCTGGCCGGCGCGCTGCTCCTCGCCGGCTGGGGTGGGAGGGCCATTGCTGAAGAAGCCATCGTCTTGTTCCAGTCGATGCCGGCCCGGCTGCTGGCCGGCGAACCGTCGGCCGGCGGATTTACCGTCCTGCTTCGGAGCATCACCCTTCGGGCGGCCGCCGCGATGGCGCCGATGGCCATCGGCCTCGCGATCGTCGGGATCGCTGTCGGCCTCCTCCAGAGCCGGGGCAGCGCGTCCTGGAAGCCGGTCCATCCCGATTTCAATCGGATCAACCCCCTGGCCGGTTTCGGCCGGATCTTCGGTACCGAGGCGGCGTTCAATCTGGTCAAGGCCACCCTCAAATTGACGGCCCTCGGCGCCGTCGTCGTGATGGTGTTGAAGGGCGCCTGGCCCCATTTCGTTGCCTTGGGTGAGCAGCGGCCCGCCGACATCGTGACGGCGCTGCGGTCCTCGACGCTTCGCATGAGTCTCGCGATCAGCGTCGCATTCCTTGCCATCGGCGCCCTCGACTACGTCGTCCAGTTCTTCCGGCTCGAGAAGAGCCTCAAGATGTCCAAGCAGGAAGTCATCCAGGAGCATCGCGACCAAGAGGGCGATCCGCAGATCAAGGCCCGGATCCGCCAGATCGCCCGGCAGCGGACCCGGCAACGGATGTTGAGCCAGGTGGCCAAGGCCGATGTGGTGATTACCAACCCGACCCATATCGCGATCGCCCTCAAGTATGACGTGGCCACTGGCGGGGCACCGGTCGTCGTCGGCATGGGCGAACGGAAGTTGGCCGAGCGGATCAAGTTGCTGGCCCGGCAGGCCGGCGTCCCCATGATCGAGAACAAGCCGCTCGCCCGGGCGCTCTTGGCCACCTGCAAGGTCGGCGCGCCGATTCCGCCGGCCATGTACGTCGCGGTGGCCGAGATTCTCGCCTACGTCTATAAGATGCGGGGCCGGAGTCTCACGGCCCTGGCGGATCGGAGGTCCTGATGGCAGCCCCCAGCGTGCCGTCGACGTCCGCCGTGCGAACGCCGCGCGGGCCCTCGTTGCCACCGCCCGCCTCCGGCCGGGGCGGCAAGGCCGGCGGCAAGGCAGGTACCAAACCGGTCGTAAGTGCCTCGGCCGAGACCTACCTCGCCATCGGGGTCGTCCTCATCGTCGGGCTGTTGATCGTGCCGCTGCCGGCGATGGCCCTCGACGGACTTTTGGCTTTGAGCATCGGCCTGTCGATTCTGGTTCTCTTGGTCGCCATCTCGTCCAACGATCCGCTCGAGTTCAGCGTGTTCCCGAGTCTGTTGCTACTGATCACCCTGCTTCGGCTCGGTCTCAACGTCTCGAGCACCCGGCTCATTCTGAGTCACGGGTCGGCCGGCAAAGTCATCGATGCGTTCGGCAACTTCGTCATCGGCGGGAACTACGTCGTCGGGTTGGTCATCTTCATGATTCTCGTCGTGATCAACTTCATGGTGATCACGAAGGGCGCCGGCCGGATCGCGGAGGTGGCCGCCCGCTTCACGTTGGATGCGATGCCGGGCCGGCAAATGAGCATCGACGCCGATCTCTCGGCCGGGTTGATCGACGAATCCGAGGCCAAAGCTCGCCGGGAAGAAATTGCCCGGTACGCCGATTTCTACGGGTCGATGGACGGTGCCGCCAAGTTCGTCCGGGGTGACGCGGCGGCGGGATTGGTCATCACGGCGATCAACTTGGTCGGCGGGTTCATCATCGGGATGACCCAACAGAATCTGTCCGCGGCCGATTCCCTGGCGACGTATACCCGGCTCACCGTCGGCGACGGCCTGGTAACCCAGATTCCGGCCCTGATCGTCAGCACCGCCGCCGGCATGTTGGTGACGTACGGCTCGTCGAACCCCGCCATGGGTCCGACCATCGGCAAGCAATTGCTGCGGTCGCCCCGCATCATGTACATCGCCGCCGGGATCCTGGCGACGTTCGGGTTGGTTCCGGGGTTGCCGTCGTTGCCGTTTCTGATCCTGAGCGGCCTCTCCGCCGGGGCCGGCTACCTCGTCCAAGCCGGGATCGTCGAAGCGGCGGCAGAAGACGAGCGGGTTCGGGTCGCCGAGGCGGTGCCCGCCCAGCCTTCTCAGGCTCCGATGAAGGAGCTGATGGCCATCGAGCCGCTCGAGGTCGAGCTCGGGTACGCGCTGGTTCCCTTGGTCGACGAAAGCCAACAGGGCGATCTGTTGAAGCGAGTGTCGCTCACCCGGCAGAAGCTCGCGGTCGAATTGGGCATCGTGGTGCCCCCGGCCCGGATCCGCGACAACATCCAGCTCCCCGCCACGGAGTATGCCATCAAGCTCCGTGGCATTCGAGTGGCCGGCGGGGAAGTGATGCCCCGGTTCCTCCTGGCTCTGAACACGTCCGGCAATGCGTCGCCAATCGAGGGCATTCAAACCACCGACCCGAGCTTCGGGATGCCGGCCGTATGGATCACGCCCGATCTCCGGCTCGAAGCTGAAGCCACCGGGTATACCGTGGTCGAACCCACCACCGTCCTCTCGACCCATCTGATGGAAACCATCCGCCAGCACGCCGCGGATCTGCTCTCCCGCCAGCATACCCGAGAGCTGCTCGACGGCGTCAAGGAAAGCCATCCCGCGCTCGTCGACGATGTGGTCCCGGGCAAGCTGTCGCTCGGCACCGTGCATCGGGTGCTCCAACGGTTGCTCAAAGAAGGGCTCCCGATTCGCGACCTGGTGAGCATTCTCGAAGCCCTGAGCGACGCCGCCGAGCAAACCAAGGATCCCGAGACCCTGACCGAGCACGTCCGGCGCGCGTTGGGGTCGGTCATTCTCCAAGTCCATGACCAAGGCGACGGGAGTATCCGAGGCATCACGGTCGGCCCCCGGCTGGAGGCGGCGTTGATGCAGTTGTTCAGTCCCCGCCCCCTGCGAGACGGGGCCCGGACCATGGACCCCGATGAGTTGACCGACGCCCTCCGGCGCTTGAACGACCTGGCCAACACCCACCGGCGGGATGGCCAGATGCCGACCTTGATTGCGCCGCCGAGTCTCCGGGTCGGGATCCGCCGATTGATTGAACCTGTCCTGCCGAAACTGCCGGTACTCTCGTTAGGCGAACTGCCGACGCAGGCGCCGATCCTGAGTCTCGCTACCTGGGAGCTTGCCCGTGCCAGTTAAGACGCTGGTTGGCGACAACGTCGCCACCCTCTTGCAACAAGCCCAAGCGGCCATCGGCCCCGACGCCGTCGTGCTGCACGTGCGGCGGATCCGCGGCCCGGCCGGCCCCCGCTTCGAGGTGATCGTCGCGGACCCGGCGTCGGGGGGGCGCGGGCAGGCCGGGGCGCCGGGCGCCCCCGGGGGGC